>CAYSRY010000081.1:0-12642 GCA_964433395.1 uncultured Armatimonadia bacterium
GAAAACAGTATGCGCCGCACGTCCAAACGAGCGCGTGCGGCGTTTTGCTATTTGTGCGTAAAATTCCCGGAACACGGGAACTTGGTGGACGCAGCGTACGTTAGGAGACAAGTAACGTCTGGCGTGCGATTTGAGCATTGTGCTCCGTAGTCGCCACTTCTCAGTACATTGACGCCAGCCACCATATTGTGCGTTCAGAAACAGGATTGGTCGAAACATAAGGCAGGTCTGACAGCCTCCCGTCCCGCCTGCCCGAATAGATTATGTGAAGAGGACACGTGCCGCCTTTGTGCTGAAGGAGGTCCGCAGTATGATTAAAGTCGAAGGACTTACGAAGTATTATGGCCCTCACCGCGCCATCCATGATGTAAGTTTCAACGTGGAAAAGGGTGAAATCGTTGCGTTTCTGGGGCCTAATGCAGCGGGTAAGAGCACGACAATGCGTGTTATTACCGGTTATATGCCAGCCTCCGCAGGAACCGTGCACATTGCCGGCTGTGACATCTATGCTGAGTCCCTCGAAGCCCGGCGACACATCGGCTATATGCCTGAGCATCCTGCATTATACCCTGACATGCGCGTACGCCAGTATCTCGCGTTCGCCGGCAAACTGTACGGCATGTCCAGCGCAGTGATACGCGAGGCACAGGATCGCGTAATCGCAACCTGCGGATTAAGTGAGCGCGCAGACTACATAATCGGGCGGCTTTCCATGGGTTACAGGCAGCGTGTGTGCCTTGCGCAGGCTCTGCTGCATGAGCCGGAGATCCTCATTTTAGACGAGCCCACGATTGGACTTGACCCCAACCAGATTCGCCAGGTTCGAGACCTTATCAGGGATCTCGCGGGCAATCATACCGTCATGCTTTCAACTCACATTCTGCCGGAGGCACAGGCCGTCTGCGAACGCGTGATAATTATCAACCACGGCGAAATAGTTGCGGAAGATACTCCGGCAGCACTGACGGCGCAGGTGCAGCACGGTCGCTCAGTGTTAGTGTCAGTACGAGATGATTCGGAGCGCGTTCCATCAGCTCTGCGCAGCCTCACTGGTGTGACGACGGTTGAACCGGTGAGCGGCTCAGCCGGAAGTTACCGCATCGATAGTGAGGCTGGCATCGACCAACGGTCTGACATCGCAAAACTGATTGTGGAGGAGCAATGGGGACTTTTGGAGCTTCGCGAAGTTGAGATGAGTTTCGAAGACGTCTTCCGCAGGCTCACCACACAGGAGGATGTGTAGGCACTTATGCGCAACATATTGACGATAGCGGGAAGGGAAATTCGTAGTTATTTCGTCTCACCATTGGCCTACATGGCGGTGTTCTTTTTCGTTTTTGTGAGCGGCTTCATTTTCACACTGGCGATTACGAATGACTACACCGATGCGGATATGGCGCCTTTATTCAGCAGCATGGTCTTCATTACTCTGATGGTTTCGCCGGTGTTGACGATGGGGCTTTTAGCGCAGGAGACCAACACCGGTTCACTTGAATTGCTGATGACGAAACCCGTTCAGGATGCTGAAGTGGCAGTTGGCAAATTTGTCGGTGCTATGGGTGTATATGTTGTGATGCTGGCGGCGACACTCGAGTTTCCAATCATGTATGAGGCCTTTGGAAATCCGGATTGGGGCATCATCGCGAGCGGTTACATTGGCCTGTTCCTGTGCGGAATGGCTTTTATCGCAATTGGTACATTTTCCAGTTCGATCACAAGCAACCAGATAGCAGCGTGGCTGATCGGGACCGCATTTTTGTTGTTCTTCTGGCTGGTCGGCTGGCTCGGTCAATCGTCGACAACATGGCTGACTGAGGTCGCACAGCGGTTATCGGTTTATGAGAACTTTGCCGCATTCCCCCGCGGCATAGTGGATGCGAAGAATATGCTTTACTTCATCAGTGTGACGGTCATATTTATCTTTATGACCGTGCGAGCTATTGAAAATCGTCGTACCGTATGACAGTCACCGGCAAACGCCGGCACGCATGAGATAAGAGCGACACCCAGTTCAGTGCAGCGCTCTTTCGGGCGGGTGAGAAACAGTGGCCGAAAGGAAAGATACCTTGGAGAAATCCTCAGATAAGACGAAACAGGATCAGCCGGCTCTCTCAGATCCGCGCCTTCGCCCAGAGGAAGCAATGGGAGCCTCTCCCCTCATGGTCGCAGGTCGCGTGGCCGCATGGGTTGGCGGCTTCGCATTCCTGGTCGGGCTATTCTGGAGCGGCATTACGAAGACTATGGGCGTTGGTCCGTGGATCGCAGTGGGCCTAGGCGCAGCATGTCTCGCTTTCTGGCTTGCTACGCATATTGCCACAGTCAGTCGGCAGATTCGCGCACGCGGCACACAAGCCGTGGCCAATTCAGTTCTGTTCACCGTCTTTGTGATCGGCATTATCTTTACCGCGAACTACATCGTCGGCCGTCATCGCATCTTCCATGCAGACTGGACCGAAACAAAAGTACAATCACTGTCTCAAGGCACCAAGGAGATAGTGAAAGGACTTAAACAGGACATTACTATCACCGCTTTTACCTCGCCAGACTATCCCACATACGAGCAAATTCGCACGATGCTAGGTGAATATGAGGTATTGTCATCACGAATCAAGGTGCGATTGTGGGACCCCAAGTTGACGCCGGACAAAATGGAAGAATACGGCCGCCCGTATGATGGGACCGTTTTTGTTGAGGCCGGAGAACGCAGGGAGGAAGTTCAGGGCGCAACTGAGGAACAGCTTTCCAGCGCAATACTTGCAGCTACAACAGGCAAGAAAACCAAGCTATACTTTCTCACTGGCCATGGAGAACAGAGCCTTGAAGCCTATGGTGAGACAGGCCTCACAGTTCTCAAGCAGTATCTGACGAATGAGCAATATGATGTTGCAAGTCTGTCATTGGCAAGTCAGGCATCACCGATTGTGCCCGACGACTGCGCCGTTCTCGCAATCATCGGTGCAAAACAACCCCTTATGGACAAAGAGCTGCAGGCAGTAGAGGCGTATATCAAACAGGGAGGCAACCTGTTCCTCGCTCTCGCGACACCGCCAGCTCCCAATTTCAAAGCATTGCTAGGTAAGTATGGAGTGAAGCCACTCGCGGGAGTTGTCATGGACCCAGGCAGCGCACTGCAGGCTAATGCACAAGTCCCGCTGGTGCCACGGCCTACTGGCCATGATATTGTGAATGATCTGACGATGATCGCACTTCCAACTGCGATTGCTTTCGAGATTGCATCAGCGACCCCACCAATGGCAGGCCCGGGTTCGCCGCCTCCTCCGGCTTCGCCCGCAAAGCCGCTGCTTGAGACAACAGGCGCGGCATGGTTAGAGACCAGCACAAAAGGGAGCGTCTCAAAGGATCCCGACGAGCCAACTGGGCCACTCACCATGGCTGTTGCAATTGATCTTTCCAGTGATGACCAGTCCGCCAGCATGCCAGGGGCGCCACAATCGCCAGATAATACGAGGAAAGGTCGCATTGTTGCTATTGGTGACTATGATTTCCTCCGAGATGACGTATATCAGTTGGGGCTCCGAAGTAATATCTTCCTTGCGACGAGCTCGTTCGCATGGCTGGCCAAAAATGATCGCCTCATAACTGTCCCTCCGCAGGAGCCACTGGATCGAAAAATGATCCTGGGTACCACCCAGCGCAGTGCCGCAATTCTGATTTCTACGGTAATTGTGCCACTGCTTGTGCTTGCTACATGGGGCTTTATATGGTGGCGAAGGAGGTAGCCTGTCAACAATGAAAACGCTCATGCGAACAATCGCAGCGGCAATCGTTTTCGCCGCCCTCTTGATATATGCTTTCTCGTTTGAGAGAGGGCGCGTGCCGCATGAGGATGAGGTCTTCGGTTTAGACATTGCACAGGCTACGCGCTTGCAGGTGACGACAAAAACCGCAGAAATTGAGATCGTGAAAAAAGACGATGAATGGTACGCCACCAAGCCATTCACCGGTTTGGTTAACCAAGAGGATGCGGAGAAGCGCTTACGAGCTATTGCGGAGCTCAAGCCAACCGGCACACGCTCCGGTGTTGATCTTAAGAGCGACCAGTTCGAACTGAAAGACCCACTCGCAACAGCTACATTGGACTATGGGCGGGGCAAAAGTGTAACACTGCTACTAGGTGCCACCACTCCAGTAGGCTCTGAAGTGTATGCGTCAATCAAGGGCAAATCCGACCTTTACATACTTTCCTCAAGTGTTAAGGCAACGCTTATCGCGGATTCTGAGAGATTGCGTGAAAAACACCTTGTGCGTTTTGACAAGGACTCAATCGACCGGGTCAGGATCGCCTACGCAGACGTCGATATTACAATGACTAATCAGCGAGAGGCCGGAAAAGACCATTGGCTTATGACAAAACCGGTCTCAGCACCGGCTGACGAATTCCAAGTCGAACAACTTCTCTCACGACTGGCAGACATGAAAGCGCACACGTTCGTAAATGATGTAAAGGACAATAAAACCTACGGTCTCGACAAACCCCGTGTCCGCATTGAACTTGACGATACAGAAGGTGCTCGTCACGCCATTTCTATTGGCTCAAAAGCCGAAGACGCAAGTCTCAATCAAGGCATGGAGCTTTGTTACGCAAAAGCTGACGGTCGTGACGAGGTCTTCCTGATCGGACGTCTGGAAGCCGACTCTTACAAGCAGAAACCGCTGGATCTGCGCGACAAATCACTCGTTGACCTCCAACGCGAGAATGTCAACTACGTCAGTGTGCAGTCAAAAAATGGATTGACATTCACAATGAAGCGTCTCCCAACTGGTTGGTCTCTGGACAAACCCACCAAGGCACCCGCTAAAGCCGCTCGCGCTGATGATATTCTGTGGGACATTGTACAACTCGAAGCATTGGACTACGTTGAAGAGAATCCCAAAGACCTGAAGAAATACGGTTTGGCCGTACCTGATGTAGTAATAGAGGTACGCCAACTAGGTAGCGGCGATGTGCTGAAGCTGAAATTCGGCTATGCCAAGGGGAAAGATGCACATTACCTGCAGACAAGCGGTAGCTCTCAAGTCTATCTGTGTCGCAATGTATTGCTTGATGATCTCCCAATGAAATTGGACGATATCAAGCAGTAGTGACATACATATTCGCAGCCGACAGTGGCGGCTTTCTGGGAGTGCTCTCCCTCAAGCCGCCGCGTGTGTAATCATCTCCAGAAGGCAGGGCCGTCTTTCGCAGTCTGTTTGGACTTGACAGTATACCAATGGTGTGCTAATGTCTATTCAAGGGTAACGTGAGTGCCCAACAATGACGACGCAGCAGGCCCCCAATAATTGTGGGCCTATTTTTGTGCGTCCGGGTGGTGCAAAACATGTCTGTAAAAGTTGTAGTCGGAGCCCAATGGGGCGACGAAGGCAAAGGGAAAGTCACCGACCTTCTGTCGGAGAAAGCTGATGTCGTCGTTCGCTACCAAGGTGGCAATAACGCTGGCCATACTGTCGTTGTCGGTGAGGAGACATATAAGCTTCATCTGATTCCTTCAGGTGTTCTGCATGCGAATACGACCTGCATCATGGGCTGCGGCACTGTTATAGATCCTGAGTGTTTTGCGACGGAATACCAAGGTCTCCGCGAACGCGGTATTATGTGTAACAATATCTTTGCCAGTGGCAATGCACATGTGATAATGCCATACCACAGACTGCTTGATGAGCTGGAAGAAACAAGCCGTGGAGCTGGCAGCATCGGTACTACTCGGCGTGGCATCGGTCCCGTGTATACCGACAAGACGGCCAGGAAACCACTGCCAGTGCGGATGTGGGATCTCCTGAATAAGGACGACTTGCGCGAACGCGTCGAGGGGCAGTTGTCACAGAAGAACAGAATATTCCGTGCGCTCTACGATGCAGATCCGCTGAAAGTTGACGATGTTGTGGACGAGGTCTGGCCGCATGCGGAGGTCATTTCTGGCACAATCTGCGATACGCGGGCACTGTTGCTCCAAAAGCTCGCAGAGGGCGCAGATGTGGTAATGGAGGGTGCGCAGGGTACGCTGCTTGATCTGGACTACGGTACCTATCCGTATGTGACGAGCTCACATCCAGTCGCTGGCGGCGCCTGTCTCGGCACAGGGCTTGGGCCCACGCTGATCGATAGCGTGGTGATCATCGCCAAAGCATATAGTACACGAGTTGGCGCCGGACCATTCCCGACCGAGCTTGAGGACGCGACCGGTGACCTCATACGTGAACGTGGGCATGAATACGGGACGACCACAGGGCGACCACGGCGCTGTGGATGGCTTGATGGTGTGGCCCTCAGGACGTCAGCTCGTATCAACGGTGCAACAGACATCGCGCTCATGTTGCTGGATGTCATGGACGCCTTTGAAAAAATACGCATCTGCACCGCCTATGAGATAAATGGCAAACAATACAACATGCTACCGTCAGACAACGCACTTTTTGAACGGGCAAAACCCGTGTATAC
The DNA here is from genome assembly GCA_964433395.1 of uncultured Armatimonadia bacterium. Classification (GTDB taxonomy): domain Bacteria; phylum Armatimonadota; class Zipacnadia; order Zipacnadales; family UBA11051; genus UBA11051. The sequence goes on from CAYSRY010000081.1 coordinate 6,458, forward strand.
TGAGGTGGATGGCTGGCAGACCTGTTGTGGCAATGCGACGACTTTCAGCGACCTGCCGACGGCTGCAAGAGACTACGTGCGCCTGATCGAAGAGGTTGCCGGAACGAGGATAAGCATAATATCAGTTGGTCCAGGTCGTAGCCAGACAATAGACCGGGGCAATCTTTAGACAGTGCGTGTTCGCTTCATGTTAGTCGCAACAGCCAAATTAGGGCTTGACATGAGGACTGTTTACCGCTATAATTTGGCTCCACGCGACCGGGGACGGGCGCGTTTGACATTTTGATTGTGCCGTTAGCTCAGTTGGTAGAGCATCTGACTTTTAATCAGAGGGTCGCAGGTTCAAATCCTGCACGGCATACCAGTTTGTAGATGTGGTCCCATGGTCCAGAGGTTAGGATTCTGCCCTTTCAAGGCGGCGGCGCGGGTTCAATTCCCGCTGGGACTACCATATCAAATTCGAGGGCGAGTAGCTCAGTTGGCAAGAGCGCCAGCTTTACAAGCTGGACGTCGCAGGTTCAAGTCCTGCCTCGCCCACCATTAGAAGCATAGCGGTGCCGCAATATATTCTAAAGTAGCCCGCGCAGAAATTTTGGTGGCTAGATAGCTCAGTTGGTAGAGCAACGGACTGAAAATCCGTGTGTCCCCAGTTCAAGTCTGGGTCTGGCCACCAGTTTTATTTTTGGCTGTTGCCTGTCTATCGAGTTGTGCGCCCCAGATGCTCGCCCTCACTCCGTTGATACGCATGAGCCATCACAATTTGAATCGTGGAGGCCGACGTAGCTCAGTTGGCAGAGCGGGTCACTCGTAATGACCAGGTCACCGGTTCGACTCCGGTCGTCGGCTCCATTGTACTCCATAAAAACCTGTCCTCCGGACAGGTTTTTTTTGTGTCCACGACGAATGATGATTATGCTTTGCCTTCATAAAAGGTATTTCAGGAGTTAGCCCATGCAACCAGAATGCGCTGTCATACCAGCTGGCGGAAAAGGCACGCGCCTCCGTCCACTGACGTATGCAGTGCCCAAGGAGCTTTTGCCTCTTGGCGCTATGCCAACTATCCAGCATGTCGTCAATGATATCACTGCAGCCGATATAAACACTGTAATTGTGGTTACAGGCCCTGGCAAACGAGCAATTGAGGATCATCTGGATGCGATGCGGCGTCACAACGACACCGATGCCGCCTTCGTCTATGTTAGCCAGAAAGAGCAGCTGGGCCTAGGCGATGCAGTCCGCGCTGCAGCCCCAGCTGTTGGAAATCGAGCTTTCATTGTCGCCCTTGGCGATGGTGTCATATGTGGCTCGGAACCGGGCTGTCTTCTCAACCGCATGAGCGCGGCATTCGATCGCCTTGAGGCCGATGCTGTTGTGGCTGTCGAGAGCATCGCGCCTGAAGACACCGTAAAGTACGGTATAGTCTGCCCCGGGAAACACATTGGGAACGTCGTGCAGCTCGAAGGGCTAGTTGAAAAGCCACGTCCCCAAGATGCACCAAGCAACTTCGCAATCTGTGGTCGATACGTCTTCAGTCCGATTATCTTTGAATACCTTGCGCGTTTGCAGCCAGGCGTAGGGGGAGAGATTCAGCTGACAGACGCTCTAAGTGCGTTGGCACGCGAGCGAGGCAGAGTCTATGCATGTCCACTGCAACATGGCGAACATCGGCTGGATGTGGGAAGCATCACGACATATTACGATGCTGTTGCCGACATGGCAGGCTTTTCGCAGCCACCGGCATAAGTTATGTCGTTGCAGTCGCCGCTTACTCTTTCCGATTCACACGTGTTTGGGGTATAATAAATGTCTAGTCTCTCTTGGAGTGATAAAGCATCCTGCGTGAAATACTTCATTGCGTCACTAAAGGAGTAACGTCATGCGCAAGCTCAAAAGCATTGTCGGCCTTCCTGCCATATCGATTTCGGAAGGCGTGGACATCGGGCGGGTCAGCGAAGTAGTCGTAGATCTGTCAGAAGGCACGATACTCGGCGTCGTTGTTGGCACAGGTACGGATGAGAAGGCTATCATCGCCGAAAAAATCACGATAATCGGCCCAGATGCAGTCATGGTCCCAGACAATACGGTGCTCTCTGAGATTGATGAACTCCCGCGCCTCGCTGAAAGACGACGACCTGCGGGACAAGGTGCGGTGGCTGTCCTTACAGAATCTGGCACTAAAATCGGAACGATCCAAGATATCTTCATCGACCCTGAAGCGATGCGTGTGGTCCGCTATGAGATCTCAGCTGGTCCGGTTCGTGACTTGACAGACGGTACCCTGAGCTTTCCAATCATCGATGGCATGGTGCACGGTCCTGACATTGTGATCGTGCCAGATCGAGCTATCGAGGCGTTGGAAGCACAGACAGGCGGTCTCAAGGGCGCATGGTCAAACTTGTCGCAGATGCTGAAGCATGAGAGAAGAACAGTCAAAGATCGCGCCGCAGGCTTCTACGAGAAATCTTCGGAAGTTTTCAGTGAGGCCGTGGAGACTGCTAAACAAGCCTCGCATGACGTGTCACGCGCAATTAATGAGAAAATAGGTCAAGCGCGTGATACTATTGTGCCAACTGAAAATGCTGAAGAGGCTGAGCTTGTAACCGACGATACTTGTTGTACGCAGACACAGAGCGAAGCGGCGTCTTCAGAGTGCGAGGCTGAAGCTCCCAGTCAACCATCGGAAGCGCATTGCTCAGAATGTGATGCAACAACACAATGCATGGATGAACCAGAGGGGCCAGACGCCCCCGCCCCTGAAAGCTAGGAGATTATCTGTTGTGATAGCTAATGATCATTTCACCTCCGCGAAAGAACTTGCGGAGGTTGATGTATACATTGATGAGCCTCTCTCGAAACACACATCATTAGGTGTAGGTGGACCGGCAGATGTTTTTGCCGTGCCCCGCACAATGGATGCTCTTTGTCGTGTTGTCAAGTACGTGCACGAGCACCAAATTCCTTATTTCATATTGGGTGAAGGAACAAACGTCGTCGTCCGTGACGGTGGAATTCGCGGAATGGTCATTCAGCTTGGTGACAATCTGGCCGAGGTACGGCGTGCTGGTTACAACGTCATTGCTCAGGCCGGTGCTCGCATTGCAATGGTGTGCCGCAAATGCTGCGAATGGGGCCTTACCGGTCTGGAGTTCAGCTCAGGCATTCCAGGCTCCATTGGTGGGGCGCTCGTGATGAATGCCGGTGCATATGAGGGCGACATGTCCCAGGTTGTCGAGTGGGTCATCGCCATTGACCAGAATGGTGTACGCCATCGTTTCGAGGCCGGTGACATGGACATGAGTTATCGACACAGCATCTTCCAGACCAATGGAATGGTAGTCGCTGAAGCATCTTTTCTGCTCGCAAAAGGTGAGTGCCACGAAGTTCGACGGTCAACATACGGAGTTGTCGAACGACGTTGCGGCAAACAACCCGTCGCCCAGAGAAGTGCAGGATCGGTGTTCAAACGCCCACCCGGCGATTTTGCAGGACGGTTACTTGAGGAAATAGGAGCGAAGGGCACACGTGTCGGAGGAGCGATGATTTCTGATAAGCACGCAAACTTCATTGTGAATGCAGAGAATGCCACTGCTGCAGAGATCATCGAACTTATCCGCGTCGTCCGCAATCGCGTGCATGATCGTTTCGGTATATGGTTGGACGCAGAAGTACTCGTTGTCGGGGAAGAGAAATAACGACGTCTGGCCCGCGCGCACCACAGTGTGAACGCGGGCTTTTTATGTTTGGAGTGGAGCGTGCCCGGGGGGGCGGCATCTCATGTTTGCACAGTGGCGTTACGCTGTTGTTGCACATAGTATTGCTGTTGCTATTGTTGCATCTGTCCTTCCAGCTCTGGCTGCTGAACTGCCAGCTTCTCTTTCTGGTGCCCAGAGGCTGACTGCAGCGCAGAGTCCGTATGAGCTGGTACGCACCTGTACTATTGAGGCAGGTGCCGAAGTGACGATCGAAGCTGGAGTGCAGATTGTAGTCACCGGTATGTATTATCTTAATGTCCGTGGCCTTCTTCGTGCGCGAGGCACAGAAGAGCAGCCTATTGTCATTGGTCCACATGACGGTGGGGTTTCTGGATTCTGGGGTGGTCTGCGTTTTATTGGAGACGGCCACGGTGAGCTTACGCATAGTGTTATCCGGGGCGCCACTACAAACGTACTTGTAGAGAATGGCCGTTTATGCATGGACAGTTGCACCAGCGAGCATGCTGCCGTTGATGGCATTCTCGTTTACGGCGACGCTCGCTTGGATTTGTTGCGCTCAATTCTGCGCGAAAACGGTCGAAGAGGACTTTACGTTGAGGGTACCGCCGCACGAGGTACGGTCTGGCGTACAGATTTCGTAGCTAACGGGGAATATCCAACATATTTGAAGGCCACCTGCGTTGAGATACTCAGGCGTGGAAATCGCTATGAAGGCAACGGCATTCAGCGGGTGGGGGTCAGTTGCAGCGCAGCGGATGATATATCGGATTCGGATATCTGGTATCCACAGGATGATGCTCCGTTCGACCTCGGTGCAGGGACAAGTTCGACAACTCTCTCAGTGAGCGGAAAACTTACCCTTGATCGTGGCGTTGTCATTCTCGGGACCTGCATGGACTTCAGCGGAAGCCTTTGCGCCGCCGGTACCCAGGAGCAGCCCATTGTAATCTCCTCCCGCATCTCGGCCCCTCAACCCGGCGACTGGACCGGCATTGTATTGAGAGATGGTGCATATGCGGATCTTTTGCATACGCAGATACGCCATGCGGAGACCGGAATATGGGCCGAAAGCGCTGCCCTGCATCTGGAGCACTGTGCTATCAGATCATGCCGAGATGATGGCATTCGCTGTGTCTCGGAAACCACTGTCAGTATTGAGCAAACATCAATCACAGGAAATCTGCGCGATGGACTTCGTCTCGAGGGCTGCGCGCCCGAGAGTACTGGCGTCTCCAATTGCCACTTTGAAGATAATGGCCGCTACCCGGTGTTTGCAATCGCCGGAGACGTTCGGCTGCTCGGCATAGGCAATTCGTACGCAGGCAACGGCCAATCTGCCATAGGTGCAGATTGCTCTGATACCACAGATATAGCCATAGGAACCCATATTTGGACTGCTCAAGGAGTACCACTTGAGCTTAATGCAGATCCATCGGCCACGATGATACAGGTGGCGCCAAGTGCAACCCTTGCCATTGGCCCAGGGATCACTATCCGTGGCGGGGGATTGATGGTACTGGGCATGCTGCAAGTCAATGGGGCCGCAGATAATAGAGTATCGTTTGATGGCATTGGCGCCAGTCCTGCACCAGGCAGCTGGGCAGGGTTGTATTTTGGCCCAGGATCGAATGGCACGCTATCATACGTGGATGTTGAGCATGCTGTTCACGGAGTCGATGTGAACGGTGCCAGTCCGAACATTTCCGATTGCACAATCGGCCACTGTCAGTATGACGGTCTGCGTTTCTCCGGTGAGTGTGTGTCAGTAGTCTCGCGGACCGCCATTTTCGGCAATGGACGCTATGGCGTCTATGTATCGGGCTCTGCGACGCCACGATTAGGAAATCTCGAAAATGCAGATCCGAATGATGACGGGCTTAACGATATTTGGTCGAATACCGCATACGAAGTCATGATAGCCTCAGGTAATGAAGTCTACGCCCAAAATAACTACTGGGGCACAACCGTTCTGACTGATATATTGGCGCGAACCTGGGATCATATTGACAATCCTTTATGTGGCCTCCTTAATCTCCAGCCTATCCGCAGCACTTCTGCATTAACATCGACCAATGCCGCCGCCAGATGTGAGCGGCTTGTGCCATTACATATTGGCGTAATGAACATACACCCAACAGATAGCGGAGGGGCAGATATTGCTTATACAGTCAGCGTTGATGCTGACGTGAGAGCTGAGGTCCGCAACATCGCAGGAATCCTCATTCGCACTATAGCACAGCCAGCAGAAGCCAATAGAGTCATGCGTCTCTACTGGGATGGCAAAAGTGCAACCGGTACCTCAGCCCCAAAAGGACGCTATCTATGCGCTGTGACTGCTTTCACAAGTGATGGGCGCTGCTGTCGCAGCATGACTGCATTCACCAGATAGCTTTTCAGTTGTACTCCATCAGTATAGCGAAGATACGGAAATGAGATGGTCAGATGCAGAACAGCATATTGGAGACAATAGGT
>CAYSRY010000082.1:0-6224 GCA_964433395.1 uncultured Armatimonadia bacterium
GCAGGGGTGGCTCGCGAACTGGACAAGCGATGATTACCGGGTTGTTCTGAACTACCCGGGCGACAGAGATGAATTCAGAATTGAGGTCCGTAAGAACGGATACTACTCCAACTACACTACAGTTGAGATTTCCGACTATGAGCCTGATGAAATCTTCGTCAGAGATGTGCTGGTACTCGTGCCGCGGTACGGTATTTACTCGCAGAACACCGAGCAGGCGAAAGAAGCTGAGATTGCGCCAGCCGAAGAAGGCTTCAAGCGCGAAGCCGGGCATAAGCCGACCATCACACTCGGCGCCGAAGAATAGAAACTGACCGCATCACGCTGCTGAGCAAACAGGGCGGGCCAATTGGCCCGCCCTTCACTTTGCATTCTCTGCAGAGAGTGCCACTCCAACTCTACATTTCCATAATCTTCCGGATTGCCGAGGCGGTATCCTCAAGCGAGGCGATCGATGGCGCGACTTCCGAAAGCAGAGCGCCGTCATAGCCGATCTTGCGCAGTTCTGCCATGACCGCCGGGTAATTAACATCACCTTCCAGCAGTGGCTTCCACTCATAACCTTGCCGCTTGAAGTCCTTGAAATGCACTTTCATGATGTGCTTGCCGCAGATCCGCACCCAGTGCTGCGCGAAACCGAACACAACCATGTTGCCCGTGTCAAAAAACAGGCCGACGCGCGGGCTGCCCACTTCGTCGCAGAAGCGCGCAAATTCCATCGGACTCAGCAGAAATTTGTTCCACACATACTCGATGGCGATGTTCACGCCAACACCTTCAGCATAAGGCGCAATTTTCTGCATGGCCTGCAGCGCGTTGGCATAGGCCTCATTGTAGTACAGCTCATCTGTCAGCGCGCCGATCGTGAGCAGCATCGTATCCACGCCAAGCGCCGCCGTAATATCCAGCGCGCGTCGGACGGTGTCCTGACTTGCCGCCCGCACTGCATCGTCATTGGTCATCAGGTCCTTTGGCGCTTCACGCAACATCGGGCACACGGACGAAAGCTCGATGCCCTCATCGGCCGCATAGCTGGCATACTGCGCAATCTGCGCATCCGTAGCTTCAAGCGTCAGATAACCCTCGTCACGTATCGTCGCCTCAAGTGCCTCATAGCCAGCTGCCTTGGCATTCTGCACAGTCTCTTCAAAAGACCACTCTGCCGGCGTGATGATGCCGCTCAGCCCTACTTTCATCTCTGTGCCTCCTGATGTCGGATCGATTTGATCCGCTATACTCCATATTGTGGTTATATTCCCCGCACCGCCTCACATCCCTTCGTCCACATAAAGCGTATGAATTCCACGCCAATGCAGGAAGAGAACGCACCATATGCGAAATAGCATGTGTATTTATTTGCTGACAGGAGGCGGAATTTCATGATCCGTGAAGTCTACAGCAGTCTGCCAATCGCGGCAGAGGCTGACGTGATGATCATTGGCGGAGGCCCGGCTGGGCTGTGTGCGGCGGTTGCGGCCGCTGAGCAGGGTGCTGACGTATTCCTCGTCGAACGCTACGGTTTCCTCGGCGGAATGGCTACCGCTGGCCTTGTAAACCCATTCATGTCTTATCATGCCGGCGACGAACAAATCAATGCGGGCCTTTTCCAGCGCCTCATCGAAGAGCTGCAGGCGCACGGAGGATGGACTGCCCGCCCAAAGGCTTCGCGAGCGTTTGACCCGCGCATTATGAGGTTTGCCGCTGACAGTATGCTGGCAAAAGCTGGCGTGCGGCTTCTCCTCCACACATTCCTTGTCGATGCGTTGAGTTCCGAGGGGAAAGTGCAAAACGCTGTGGTGGCGAACAAGTCCGGGTTACAGCAGCTCAAAGCACGCGTGTTCATTGATGCCACTGGTGATGGAGATCTCGCCGCACGGGCTGGCGCAGAATTCGAACTCGGGCGGCCCGAAGATGGCTATAGCCAGCCGATGACGCTCTGTTTCCGCATGGTTAATGTTGACGAAGACGCCATGCCGTCACGTGCTGCCATCAACGATCTGTACGATGAGGCAAAAGCGGCCGGTGACATCGACAATCCGCGCGAAAATGTCCTCTTCTTCTATGCACCCCAGAAAGGCGAAATTCATTTCAACACAACGCGTATCGTCAAATACGACGCGACCAACGCCGAAGACATGACGCAGGTTGAGCTTATTGCCCGCCGCCAGGTCGAGCAGATGGGGGCTTTCCTCACGGCCAAGGTACCCGGCTTTGAAAATGCGTATATATCCGAGATTGCGCCTCAGACTGGCGTACGCGAATCCCGCCGCATTTTGGGAGATTATGTCCTCACGGAGAACGACGTGCTGACCGCACGCAAATTCGATGATGGCATCGCACGCGGATCATATCCGATCGACATTCACAATCCGGCGGGAACCGGCACGGTCATCAAACCGGTGCCTGCAGGTGACGCCTACGACATTCCCTACCGCTGTCTGTGCCCGAAAAGCTTCGCGAATATGTTGATTGCGGGCCGTCCAATCAGTTCGGATCATGCCGCCCATTCGTCCCACCGTGTCATGCCTATTGCGGCATGCAACGGAGAGGCGGCTGGAGTGGCAGCTGCGCTGTGTGTGCGCGACAACTGCGACATTCGCGGCACAGGGTCCGACGAGCTGCGTTCGGTGCTGAAAAATCGCGGCGCCAGCATCTACGAAGGCTGAGGTACGCCAGGCCACTGCATCCATTCCCGGAGCGTTCCATGAATATTGTCGCTTCGCCAATCTCGCCGCTTGGCCAGATGGCTCTGCTGCTCGTGCTCGCCGCGACGACATACACAACATATCGAGTGCTGTGTATGTTGCTGGATCGCTCCGTCGAGATTGTCGAGGGCGCTTTGTATCTGGCTGTCCTGCTCGGGTTCGCCGGGGCGATAGTCACAACCTGGCATACCAGATTGGGGCCGCTGCTTGCATTGCTGCTGCTGCTGTTATGTCTTGGCGGCGTGGCTATGGAAAAGCGTGCCAATGCGCTGGCAATCAAGCGGATGGATGAAGAGGATCTGCGGGAGCTCGAAGCCCTCATGAAGCGGCTGCCGGGCAATGTGGCGCCGGTAGAGAAAGCGGTGAAAGTCTGCCGCAGGCGTGGCGAATACCAGAGGGCCATCGCCTATATCGACGCATATCTCCAAGTCGTCGGGGCAGACAAACGGATGGAAACCTTGCTGGAGCGCCTGAAGCGCATGGTCCGGCTCCAACGCACTGGTGCCAAAGTCTGCCCTGAGTGCGATTTTGAGAATTTCGCTGGTGCAGCCACATGTGCGCATTGCGGCAGGAATCTGGCTCTCCCGACGGATATTTTCGCTGTGTTCATGACCGATACGGGGCAGAAAGCTCTCGTCTCCGCAGGAGTGACACTGCTTGTAGTGGCCATAATTTTGGCCACTGTGCGGATGAGCCTGCTAGTGGTCGCAGCCGTATTTGTCAGTGCGTTTACCTTGCTGTTCGCATACTTTGTGCTCAGGCGGTAGGCCATATGTGCCGAAAACTGTACTGGCCTGTTCCGCATGAGTTTCTGTTTCCATACTTTTTCAGGGGGTGATAGCGAGAGATGCGCAGCGCGAGAATGCTGGCTATAGTTGCCGTGACGGCTCTTGCCGTGACCATGTCAGGGTGTTTCAAAGTTGACATGGGGGTGAAGGTCAAGCCCGATCTGGGGATTGATGCTGATTTCAGATTCGCAGTCCCGTTGGGCTTCGCCGAGATGATGGACGACGGAGACTTCACCGATATGAAGGGCTTCGATGACGTCACTGTGACCGATGTGGGGGACATGCGCGTCATGACGGCCAAAGGCAGCTTGGCACCGGGCGAGCAGCTTGGAAATGCGGAACAGCAGGCGATGCCGATGGAACGCAAGGCGATCCAGCACCGGCTGACTACGCGCTATGTTGTTAAAAATGAGATACCAGTAAACGAGACCATGAAAAACGCTATGGGTGCTCCGGAAGAAATGGGCGACGAGGGGCCAGTTCTCGACATGGATGGTATGGCGGGGCTCATGTCCGGCCTTATGTCATCGTTCAAAATCACCACGACCATATCAATGCCGGGGCGCATAGTCGAGACCAACGGCACACTGCTTGATGCAAACACTGCTGAATTTGTGCTTACGTTCGATGATCTTTCGGCTCAGGAGCCAGCTCGTATGAACGTTGTCAGCGCCTTGCCAAACTATGCCCACATCGGGCGATTGGCTGATCAGATGATTCTTGCCGGCGGTGATGACGAAGATGTTGCCAGGCTCCCCGAATATGTCAGGCAGGGCCTGCTGCCTGATCCGCCGATGGATGTTGTCAGCAAGTACAAACTGGGTGCTGAAGACTACCTTGCTCTGGTCGAGATTATCTCGGCGCTGAATGAGAGTTTCTCTCCGGAGATTGCTGCGGGTGTTGTTCAGAAGCTGGGGCTGAACAAGGACCGGGTCGACGCGGATTACATTCGCAATGTTCGCACCGCGATCGGCAATGCTGACCTTGCGGAGCTGGCTGTCGGAAAGGTTTCCGCAGCGCTGAAATAGCCAATCAATTATGTAATAGATGGATGCGGGCCGGGCGAGAAATTGCCCGGCCCGTCTGCGAATTCCAGGTAGCATTTCGTATCATCTGCCATGCCGAACCGGGCCATGTCACGAAGTCTGCATGCTCTGATACGTGGGCTTCTGAGCGTGCAATAGAATGGCATAATCGGGCATTCTGGGCTGTTTTGATGTGCGAAATACTCGCAGGAGGTCCTCGGACCTGAGGTCCGGTGATGTACAACTTTGGTCCAGGGGGTATCAATGCCCCGAAAAACGAACGGGGCCGTCGTGCATGACAATCATGTCAGCTCAACAGCCCCAGGGTTTCCCTCGTTTTCGACAGTACGAATTTCAGCCTCATGCGCGTGATTTGATGCGCCGCACATACCCGGACCTGACGGGTATTATCCTGCGACTGCCCCCCTGAGTATAGTGTATCATCAAGTGGTATGTAATCGCATAATCAGAGGCGCTTACGCCTGATTGTCGAACCCGTACGAACAGCTAGCCGCAATTCCACGCCGGCGGATGGATACCCCATTTGTCCATTATCCGCAGCAGATTTTCACCCAGAATCATCCGTTTTTCCTGTTCGCTTATGTGGGCGTAGAGTATCGGTGCGAGCCCCCATGCGATGGGCAGATCGGTGAGATCTGAGCCGAACATGATGCGGTCGGCGCCGTACATTTTCACGTAATTTTCGACCTGTCCCCAGCGCAGAAATGGGCAGGAGCAAATGTAAAGATTGTCCACATCCGCAGTCACTCCGCCGTACGTGCCGTTGGAGTGGCCAGTGATGAAGCAGGCGTTACTGTACTCTTTGCAGAGCCGCTCGATTTGTTCCGCAGGCCCCCAGTCATGGTTGAGTATGAGCAGGCCATGATCGTGGGCAAACTGGCAGGCGACATCGACCAGCGGCCCGGTCGTCGGATAGCCCTGATAGTGCGGGATGAGCTTAATGCCCTGCATGCCCATTTTGAGGCCTCGCTCGAGCTCGGCCAGCATGGCGATCTTTCCATGATTAGGGTTTGCGAGAGTGAAACTCACGAAGCGGTCGGGGTACATTTTTGCAACCCGGGCGACTTCGTCATTGCCCCATGTTTCGTCCCCGAGAATCCCCTCCAGACTGAAGACCAGGCACGAGCGGACGCCGAATTTCTCCATCTCGGCGACTATCTCTTCCGGCCCGTCGTCGACCACATGGTTCATGCTCGACCAGCCTATGTGCCCGTGGCAGTCATGGAATTCCTCGTCGCGGAAAGATGCTCGCGTACGGACCTTCTCATGCAGCGTATCAATGGCCGGTGGGAATGTGACATCATCAGTAAATGTGATGTTCGGATTCCAGGAGAGGAGGTCGCGCATGTTGTCGCCAGCTATGCGCGCCAGCTCGGCCTCGGTGATGTCTGAATAGGAGAACTGCATGATGGGGACGCCCGGACAGCGGAGGGGGAGCTGCGAGCCCCAGATCAGGCGATGCGCCCCGAATTCGCGGCAGATGTATTCGACGCGTTTGTGCAGCCAGATGGCCGACAGGTCGAGTATGAGATTGTCGCACGATGCCATCGCCTGCCACGCTTTGCGCTGGCTGTTATAGATGCGGTCCTCTGTGACGACGACGGGCAGGCAAGGAAATGACTGGCATATCCGGACGACGTTGTCCCAGTCAGTCGCGTTGACCCGGCCCGCGGCCTGCATCTCGG
>CAYSRY010000082.1:6234-9259 GCA_964433395.1 uncultured Armatimonadia bacterium
AGAGCGGCACGCGGGCCGCCTCCATCTCGGCGAGGAGATCGTCGATGCCCCATGAGCTGAGCGAGATGTCGAACTGGCCGTAGAACAGGAAGAGCGCGCCGACGCCAAAATCGCGCATCTGGCCGACGAGCTCCGCCGGCGGTGGAAGTTCCCGGCTGGAGGTCATGAGCCCCGCCCACGCAGGATGGAGGCGCGGCTCATGTCGAGTGCGCTCCAGGATGCGTTGATTACCGGCTTTCGGGCTTACCGCCGCCGACATCGAATCGATTACAAGTGCTTCATGGATGCCGTAATGATTCATCGCGGCGAGTATTTCGTCGACCGTCTCCGGTTGGTGCGGCGCCGGTCCCTCGTCCAGAGACATGTGCGCATGTCGACCGAGATAGCAGCATGCGTCAAAGCAATGTATCTCTGACATTTCCTTTCGCCTCGTTGTTCGGCGAGATGCTGATATGGTTGCCGACAGCAGTGATACAGTTGTTGGCGGCATTGGTGTGGCAGCCGACGGTCATTTGCACGTAATGGATGGTGGTTCGCAATCAGATGCCGCCGAGGAGTTTCAGCAATTCTGCTGCAATGACGATATGCCCGCCGCGCGCCGGATGCACGGGCTCCATGCAGAATTCTTCGCTTTCGCGATACTGGAGGTGGCGCTGGAAGATGTCATGTGTTTTGAGCTGGAGCGCATTGTACTTGGTGGTCATCTCATCGCAGACAGTGATATACTCAGGCAGGATATCGAGAACCTGATGGCGGAATGTACCGTCTGGACTGGTGCTGATGTAAAATGGGTCGAGTATGATGATTCTGGCATTGGTTTCGGTGGTGATTTTGTCGAGCAGCCAGTCGTAGGTTTCGCGGTAGACATCCGGGGGGACCGGATCGGCGTTGCGAAGAGTGCCATGCAAGTCGTTGATACCGATCAGGATGGAGAGCCAGTCCGGGTTGTGAAGAATGGTATCGTCATACCAGCGCTCTTTGAGGCGAGTAACTCTGTCTCCGCTGATGCCTTTGTTTATCAGGTTGATCGTGCGCTCGGGGTAGAGGGCCGTGATCATTTCTCTGAATAGAGATACGTATCCGTTGCCATAGGGTCGTGCGTCGCCGCGGCGTCCGACATCGGTGATGCTGTCGCCCTGCATGACAATGGTCTGGCCGTCCTGGATCAGAAAATCCCCCATGATGTTTCCTCCCGTGGGTGCTTGAAGCGTCAGTCAGTGTAGTGTACGTCTGAGGACGTATAATTTATACGGTTGAGAATTCACCCTGCCATCTCCAATACCTTCCCGGAACGCTTGAAGGTTGGTAAGTGTTTATTTGTATGGCGAAGCAGGCTGACGCAGGAATGAGTACCTGCGCGTCCAATTTGTAATGTACTGGAACGTTCATTGATACAGGCGCTCTGGTCTGGGCAATTTTGATTGTTCAGAGAGCGCCTCTGGATGTGATAAGCAGGAAATGTTCGGCAATAAGCGAGGTACCCCTATACCTGGAATGGGCCTGAATGATCCTCGGATCATGCTGCATCTGCCCAGTTTCGTGAAGCTGTACTGGCGTCTTTTTCGGGATCCGCGCGTGAGCTGGTTGCCGAAACTGGTTTTGATAGCTGGTGTGGCATACATCGTGGTGCCGACGGATCTTGTATCAGATTTTCTGGCACCGCTTGCTGGCTTGGGTTTGCTTGATGATGCTGTGGTGGCCTATGCGGCTCTGCGCGGCTTCATCAAGCTGTGCCCGCGAACTGTAGTCGAAGAGCATGTGCATCTCATCGATCAGGGCAGTTAGCCCTGATCTGCCAGATGAAAGGACCTACCGATGGTGGCCGCTGAGCGAGACAATGTGTGCCCGAAGCTGCGAGAATTTAACTGGCGCACTGACCAGGTCGCAGTCCTCAGCTTCCAGTATGAGATTTATGGATGCAACTTTCCGGGGTGTGTGGTGGATGAAGATTTCATATACCAGTATAATAAGACCCTGCGGGAAGCCGCCCGGAATACGGACGAACGTCTGGTCGTGCTGGACTTGAACGGGGAAATAATCGGCTTTATGTGGTTGTCGTTAATCGCAACGCTTATTGATGATTGCGTTGGGTATATTAAGAACATCTACGTGGCGCCAGAATTTCGCGGGCACGGCTACGGTGTGTATTTGCTTCAGGTTGCAGATGAATGGTTCAGGAGTCGAGGTGCGAGCAAGGCCACGCTTGATGCGACTGCCTCGAATGACCGGGCAGTGCGTCTGTATGAGATGAATGGTTACGGCGTGACACGCTACAGGATGGAAAAGCATTACGAGCGCGCAGATAAGAACGATGCTAACGGGTGGAATTGTGATTGAGAATATGCCACTGAGCAACGGCCTTGAGGAAAGCATTGCAGAGATCGGGCTGCTTTGTGAGCAGCGGGAATATGAGCGTGCGGCAAGTACCGGTCAGGCTCTTTTGCGGAATCATCCGACTAGTCCACAGTTGCATGAGGTCATGGGTGATGTTGCCGCCGCGCGGAGCGACGCTGAAGATGCCGTTCGCTGGTATGAGCTGTCCCTGCAGCTTGAGCACAGCGACGCAGTTATGAACAAACTGGCCCGGCAGCGAGGTCTGTTGCAATGGCGACGCGCGCAGCGCGCGCGTCACCAAGAACAGGAAGCGCCTGAGGCCGCTGATGGTCAGCAGCATTATCGGATTATTGCCTGGGTGGCTGCAGGTGTGGTCCTGGTAATCCTGGCCATATTTTTGATTGTCGGCATGGGGAGATGGGTGAATTCTCCAGCTCCGACGGCACCGCGGACAACACGTTCGGCACCTGTGCGACCGGGAAATTCTGCGCGGGTCACTCCTGCCGCCGGGACTTCGGCTTCGACCACAACACCATCAACACTGCCTGCAGTGCGTGCGACTCCGACTTCACCAGCTCAGAGTTCTTACACCAGCACTCCCCAGCGCGTCACGCAGCCGGACAACAGCAATCTTCCGCCAGTGCGCGTGACACGCGAGATCGCAGCACCCTTGTCGAGTCGTGATGAGCGG
>CAYSRY010000082.1:9269-12518 GCA_964433395.1 uncultured Armatimonadia bacterium
GATTCAAGGCTTTAAGGCGTTGGGGAGCCTGACATGGCCCGGAGGAAAGTCGCTTTCGGGCGATGTCAATGCGATGTTCGATCCCTACACAGGATATGCATTTATCACCGTAAAGTTGCCGCGCACTCTGAAGGCCTCTCAGGAATATGAAACGATGGTGAAACTGGGATACGAGGTGGCACAGGCGGCGATCAAAAGTGATCCCGGCGTACGAGCCATGACAGTGCGGTTCATCGCAAAGGTGGCAGTCGGCGAGGAGACACCGACGGTCACGATCTACAGGGGAAATACGACCCGTGAAATGTTGACGATGTACAGCAGGACGTCTGGTTCGAAGCATGTTCAGGACATCAGGGAAAAAGTTTTCGCGGCGACGTGGTGGAATCCATCGATCCCGGGTGGCAAGAGCTGAGTATTCTTGCAGGAAATGAGGACGGCCCGGCGCATATTGCGCCGGGCCGTCTGTGTTTTGTGAAGAAGACTGGCCTACTGCGCGTCGACCTGCATAATGGCGGCGAGTATGGCCTGCGTGGCAAGCGCCACATTCTCCATGTCCACGCGATCTGCAGTGTCAGTTTCGGCGTGGTAATCTGGATTTGCATACGGGTATGAGCCGAGATTGGCGATGGCAGCAGAAAAGCCTGCTTTGACGAATGAGCCATCGTCGTCGCCGGGTGCCTGGCGTTCGTAGAGATGTTGCTCCAGCGGAATGCCGTACTCCTCAATGACGCGCGTTTGCAGGTCTGCAAGGACTTTGCCCTCTGGAGTCGTGTAGAGGGTATAGTTTGTCTTGCGGCCTGCGGTGACGGCTTCAGCGGATTTTCCACCGATGGAGTCAATATTGAAGACCGCGACAATGTTCTCGCCGCGCTCGGCCGCATTTTGAGCAGCCGTCGCGCTGGTCCACGGTATGTGCTCCTCATTGCAGAAGAGGAAGCAGAGATTGCGGCGGGAGTTGTATTCGGCGAGCAGTCGCGCGATCTCGATATTGGCGATGGTGCCAACGACGTTGTCGTATGCGCCCGGAGAGTCGACCCAGCTCTGAGAGTCCTTGTGCGAGCAGATGACTATTGTCTCATCTGGCACGTCGGCCCCTGTTTTGCGCGCGTAGAGGTTGTACGCGGTGTACCAGGGATCGTCCGCATGCGGTATGGAATACTGCGACGACTTGGGTTTCGATGCGTCGCAGCGGAATGCCTGCACCTTCACGCCTTCGCTTTCGGTGATGTAGCCAGCGGCCTCGAGCTGAGCAGTGATATAGTCGTCGGCTTCATAGAGGGAGCATTTTTCTGCGCCGGGCCGTGTGTAGTTGAGCTTCCGGAATGTGAGCGGGCTTGAGCACAGATACAAGAGATCCTGCGTCATTCGCTCCTGCTCAACTTTATCTATGAAACTCTGAATGAGCTTTTCAGGCATTGTAGCCGCTCACTTTCCTCAATACTATCAGGATGTTACGCGTTCTCGCGGATTGGTTTGACTGATCGGAGGAAGTCGACGGCGCGCTTGATGTCGCCGACGGGATCCTGCCCGGTTTCGCGCTCGATTGCGAAGTAGCCATCATAGCCTGAGTCGAGCAGATAGCCAGTGTACCGTGGCCAATCCACCCAGCCTTCGCCGAGCGGGACTTCTGAGCGGGAACCGTCTTCGTAGACGATGGCATCTTTTGCATGCGTGTGGACGATAGCGTCCGCGAGCGAAAGGGCCCCCTCGTTGGGCTGGAATTTCTCGAACCATTTGAGCTGATTGTATGTTTCGCCGGCATCGGCGGCGTATTTTGCGGGCCAGAGAATCATGTTTGCGGGATCCCAATTGATGCGGAGGAAGTCACTGCCGACGGCATCAAGGAGGCGGCGCAGTACGAATGCGGGCTCTGGGCCCGTTTCGATTGCGAGGCGCACTCCGACTTTTTCGCCATATTCTGCAAGCTGCTGCATGCCCTCGAGGAAGCGATCCCATTTGGGGTCGGTGGTGTGCTCCGGCATGATGCCGCAGTGGCCCTGCCAGATGTCATTTTCGAGGTCAGCGGCGAGGTCCATGATGCGCTTGCCCCACTCAATGTTCTCTTCCCAGTTTTCCTCTTCGCCGAGGTCGACGCCGCCGCCCCAGCATGATACGGCCGAGATTTCCAGACCGAGTGACGCGATGTGTTTTACGAGCGCTTTGCGGGCAGGCAGGTCAAGGTCCTCAGGGCGAAAGCCTTGTACAGCGACGCTGAGGTGAATGCCTGGCACGCCCATGTCTGCGGCGATTTTCATTGCTTCGTAGTAGTCCATGCGGAAGTTATTGAGCATTACAGCAATTTTCAGGTCGGCCATTGGCGGGCCTCCGATCGAGGTTGTTTGCGTAACAGCTGTGACATGAATTCGCCACAGAGTAACGATAACCTTTTCGCAGGGGAAAAGTCCATACGTCGCAGTGCATATTGGACAAATTGCATTGGGACGTCTAAGTGAGGTATAATTGGCATTAACTTGCTTGTGTCACTGATGTAAGTTTGGCGTGTAAAGAGCGTGCTATTCCACTGGAAGCTGGTGGGGCAGTGTTGTCTGCTTGCAGAGTTCCCGTTCTGATTGGATTTGCCTTGCTTGCCAGCGCGCTGACAGCCTTTGGGGCTGTCGATTCGGCTGTGAGTCTCTCCACCGAGGCTATCGATGCGATTGAGAGCGCTGTGGTGTATATTCACGTCGAGTGGAAGGGCGAAGACGGGTCGATTGAAGATTCGTGGGGTACGGGTTTTTTCGTGAGTGAGTATGAGGTCGTCACGAACCATCATGTCATCGCAGCCGCTTTGGACCAGCCGGGTACGCGAATTACGGTGCGCACGCACTCGGGCCAGTATTCGACGCGTCGCTATGAAGCATATGTGAAGGCGAATGACGTAGAGAACGATCTTGCGCTGCTGGCAGTTCGCTATCAACCGCCCGACGTCACTCCGATACCGATAACGGATCAGGCGCCAGCGAAAAATGTGATGGTTCTGGGCTTCGGTTTTCCAATGGGTGATCTGTTTGATTCTGGTGTTCATGGCCCGGGAGTGGCATTGCGCCGCGGCTATGTGAGCCGGATTACGGAGAACGGGAAGACCATCGAGGCCGATATGAACATCGACCACGGCATGAGCGGCGGCCCCGTTACTGGTAATAATGGGCTGCTTATGGGCATGGTTACGGCGATGGGTGGCTCGGCCGATAACCCGACGGCCTTCGCATTCCTGATTTCCTCAGCCACGATTTTGCAGTTTCTGGAAGC
>CAYSRY010000083.1:0-1986 GCA_964433395.1 uncultured Armatimonadia bacterium
AGATACTGCCCGAGAATCGTCGCTGTGAGCTGCTGCTTAACATAGTATCGATACGCAGCATGATCTTTTTCGCGTGCGGCGGGGATGATGCCCTCATTCGGCTTGCGTACGGGGCGTTTATCATCTTTCTGAATTTCGACTTTTTCATTTGTAATGCTATCTTTGATGCGCGCCGCCGCACAAGCGGCTGCAAACTCCTCAAGTGAAGCATATGCTGATTTTGGCACCGTCGCAATCGCGAACGTGACGCGCACATCATCGATGGGTTTCTTTGCCGCATACTCGGATTGTCGTCCGTAGACCTCGAGTGACAGTCTGGTGAGTTCGCCTTTGCCAATCCAGAAAAGCTTGCCAGGCTTGATGCGCAGGTCGGCCGCTCCCTCCACCGGACCGGATCTGCCCATAACGATGCCGACATAGCAGCCTCGCGTGTCAACCGCCACTACCTCGCGTGTCCCCAGGCCAGTAGGTTCTCGATTCCATTCGGCGCCGCGCACGTATATCCCGTCAATGTCTTTCGCATTGCCAATTGATATGTCCACATAAGCCTGTTTGTTCCTGCCATAGCCGATGCGGTCAAAGTCGAAGCTGAGCAGGGCTACCCCGTCCTTTTGCACACTGCTGACATGACACGGCGCGGGGATGGCCTGCGCATACAGCGGAGGGCCAGTTCGGAAATCGGCGAAACGGACGAGCAGCGGTACGGCATTCGCCTGTATGGTTCCACTCATGGTGCCGAGTGTGAAATCTTCTGACATATAGGTAGAGGATGCTTCGGCAGGGGCTTCTGGCGTGCTGCGCGTGTCGATCTGGTATGGCATTTCCGGTGCGACTGCGGAAATGATTTCGACAGTTGACGGGAGCAGGAAATACATGGCAAATGGATCAGGGTCGGATATCTGCCCGATTCCGAAATAGCCACTGATGACATAGTGTGTGACGCTTTCGCCCGGGAGATAGTCATTTGGAAAGCCGCGGAGCACCGCGCCAGCAGTCTTGCTGGTTGGCTGCCAGAGACGGAGCCCCATATCTGCGCGTGCAAGGCGAATGGCGAGATCGAGTTTTTGTGATGGCTCGGTCAATGCGTCTTTGACCCAATACATGGCAGCGAGGCGAAGGGAGTCAAAGGTTGGCGAGTGGCCTTCGGGGAGCCCGTTTTTTTGTGTGAAATCGAGCCACTTGATGATGAGGTCGTTGGCGGTGCTGACGAGTTTCGGATCATTGAGGGCGGCCCCAGACGATGCGAGCGAGGCTGCCTGAAGCATAAGGTATGCTTCGCTTTCGGGGCCGACGAGCTGGTGCTTTACAGCCTCAGCAGCGGCTCTGACAGATGCCTCAAGAGCAGGCGCGGCCGTGCCGAGTTGCTGGCCATGGTTACGCAGCACCCATGCGAGAGGGGGAAGCGCATAGAGGGTTGCGTCATATGAAAATGGCTGGCTTTGTCCGCCATACCATCGAAAGTTACCGCTGGTGGCAGAGTCAGGGTCACTGTCCTGATTGGCGAGGACGGCTGCCAGAGCAGCTTTTGCCTGCGCGTCATGGCCGCCTTCGATGAGAAGAGCTGCAATGTATCCGGGAGTGCTTTCGGCGAGATTTGGCTGGCCGAGCGTATTTTTCACGAGGCCGGTGTCTTCGTCCGTGTTTGCAGCACCATAGGCGATAACTGTAGAAACTAAGGCCGGATCCACTGTCGCAGCCTGCACGGCACATGTCACAACAAGCATGGACACGAGGAGGCCAATGATTATGGAGAGAGGTCGTCGATTGCGCATATGTCGCACCACTCCACAGATAATATGCAATATTAGAACGGCGTACGATGCTGGCTGCGGCCCCATTGTACCACAGATGTCGGCAGACTCCATGGACATGCATTGAGGGCCTGTGTGATTTTGACAGGCGTATGGGGTCCTAAGTTGTGCGAGGGATGGTGTTTTCCCATTGATATACCATTTTGCTGCTGATGTTGGATGGCGCCGGCCGCGC
>CAYSRY010000083.1:1996-12398 GCA_964433395.1 uncultured Armatimonadia bacterium
GCACCGGCAGTGAGGCCCTTTACGACGTGGCGTTGGAAAATAAAATAGAGTATGAGCACCGGAATGATGGCCATTGCGACCCCGGCCATGACGACCGCCCAGTTTGTGGAATGCTCGCCCTGAAATGTCAGCAAGCCCACCGGAAGAGTCATGTGGGCTTTTTCCTCGAGGAAGACAAGCGCGAACAGCAACTCATTCCATACCCATGCAGCCTGAAATACGGCTACAGTAGCCAGCGCAGGGCGCGCGATGGGGAGGTAAATTGACCATAGTGTGCGGAGATGGCCCGCTCCGTCGATTGTGGCCGCATCGGCCAGCTCGGCTGGGACTTCCTGGAAATATGCGCGCAGGAGGAGGACCGAAAGTGGAAGGCAGAATGCTATGTATGGGCCGATTATGGCCGCATATTCGGAAATGCCAAACCGCTGGCTGATTTCGTAGAGTGGGAGCAGCGCGGCGTGGACAGGTACAAGAAGCCCGCTGATCACGAGGCCGAATATGAGTGGCTTGCCGGGGAAATTGATGCGGGCAATCGCGTAGGATGCAGGGACGGCGAGTGCGAGCATGACAAGCACTGAAAATGCAGTAACGAGGATGGAATTGGCGAAGAAGCCACCAACGCCACTGGCCCACGCAGTGGCGAAATTTTCCCACGCCCAGTGTTTTGGCAGTGACCACGGTGAGAGCAACAATTCGTTGTGCGGTTTGAGGGCGCTCAGGAGCGACCACGCGATCGGCAGGAATGAGATGGCAGCAAGTATGGCTATCGCGGAGTCTTTGACGGCGACTGCCAGTTTACGAGGGAGGCGCTCGTGCACGGACGATATTGCTCTTGCCAGCAGGGCGAAAGCGAGCAGTCCAGCGCCGATTTTGGCGAGGAAGACGAGGGCTGCGATGATGGTTGATAATGGGAATATGATGAGTGCAGCGGCAATGGTGAGCAATGCACATGCGGGAATGAACCAGCGGCGGCGAGGAGCTGAGGCTGAGAAGTTTACAGATGCATTGCTGGTGCGGATATAGACTGCAGTCAGGGCGAGTGTGACTATCAGCATGATAACGGCGATTGCGGCGGAATAGCCCATGCGATCGAACGTGAACGCGGATTTGTACATGTAAGTGGCGAGGACGTCGGATGAGTAGCCCGGGCCTCCGCCAGTCATGACCTGAACAATGTCGAAAATTTTGACCGAGCCGACGGTGATGAGCAATGCGTCGACAAGGAGGATGCGCTTGATGGAGGGCAGGACAATGTGGATGAGCTGTTGCCATGCATTCGCGCCGTCAATGCGCGCAGCTTCGTACAGCTCGTCAGGGATTGCCTGGAGCCCGGCCAGAAGGATCATCATGTGGAATCCGATGTATCGCCAGCATGAGACAGCGATGATGGCGAAAATGGCAATATCTGGTTCGCCGAGCCACCCCGCGGTGATGGCGGAGAGGCCGATCGCATCGAGCAGGGCATTGAGTGCGCCGAAATTCGGCTCATAGATGAGCTGCCAGACAAGGCCAACTGCGACGACCGGCACGACAAATGGTGCGAAGAAAACCGTGCGCAGCAGGTGGTGGCGACGGAGGGAAGAATTGAGGCCAATGGCGAGCAGGAGCGCAATCGGAAGTTGAATTGCGAGTGAGAGAATGATGAATAAGATATTGTTGCGCGCGGCGACAAGGAAGTTGGGATCGGAGAGCAGTCGCGCGAAATTTTCGACGCCGACGAACGTGCGTGTGGGATTTACGGGGCTCCATGCATAGGTGCTGAGGAGGACCGTGTGGAGCAGCGGATAGGCCACGTAGGCGATAAACACGAGCACCGCAGGGAGTACGAACAGATAGCCGCTGAGGCTCGTGCGTTTCATGGGGAGCCCCTATTCTCCGACGCCGATTGAAGCCAGCCAAGCGATAATGATGCCAGTGATAGCGGCGACAAGCAATGCAATGAATGCGTGTCCTCGTGTGTGTGCGTTTCTGAAAGTGCGGATGATGGGCAACATGGCTTCGACGGCGAGACTGAGCAGGACGGCGGCCCACAGAATGTGCAGCTTTGAGGGCTGATCGAATGGCAGGCCGCGTGAGAAGGCATTGCGTGCGAGTACAATGCCCACGCTCAGGCCAGGGCCGGCAAATGTGGCTGCCCAGATGTACATCCATGTGATGCGTCGCCGCAATTGCGCAGGGCTTTCGGACGTTGTGCCTGCTATGGCTGTATCTGCGGTCATGTGCGCCTCAGTCAATTTCTGCGCCATCCTTCGCGGCTAGTATGTCTTTTTTCGCCTGTGCCTGAGTTTTGCGCACGGAAGCGATAATCTGCTGTGGTGACATCGTCCCGTCGAGCAGTGCCTGGACGCCATTCATGTATTCTTCAGCAACGATGCGCGTCATCATGGTGTCCATCCACGGCGTGATCGTCTTTGTCTCTTCAGCCATTTTCGCATATTTTGCGAGATATGGTCCAGCGTTCTCGGCAGTCACAGCTGAGGGAACCTGTACCAGCTCCTGGCATTTGGTGACGAATCCGGCGGCCTGCTGTGTGGATGTCATGAACTTGAGGAATTCGGCAGCTTCGGCCACGTGCGGACTGGAGGCACTGACGACGTAGCCATCGGGTGATCCGGCAATGGCCTGCTGATCACCTTTGCCACCAGGGATGGATGGGAAGTTGAAAAAATCCCACTTATTCCAGAAATCCTCAGGGGCCTCGCCGTCTTTGCTGAAGCGCGCAAAGTCCCACGTGCCGGTGTAGAACATGGCGGCCTTGCCACTGTAGAAAAGGGCGCGGGCATTTTCTCGCGTGGTGCCATTCGGGCTTTTGTTGAAGAACCCTTCATCTGCAAAGTCTTTGAACATCTTCAGTGCAGTGACAAATTCGGGGGCGGAATAGTCGCCCGGCCCGAGCGGATCATACTGAGCTTCTGCATCCTCGCGGCCGAGCAGACGCTGAGTGATTACAAACGGAAAATGGTGAGCCGGCCATTTCTGCACGTTGCCCAATGCTACAGGTGTGATGCCGGCAGCTTTTATCTGCTTGCAGAGGGCGATGAGCTGCTCCCATGTTGCGGGGATTTTCCAGCCGTGCTTTGCGAACATTTCGGTGTTGTAGAAGAAGAAAGTGCTCTGCATCAGGTAGGGAATGCCATAGACTTTCTCATCGAATGTGAAACGGTCGAGGGCCGCCGGGATAATCTGCTGTCGGAAAACTCCATTGTCTGCATTAATATATTGGGTAATGTCGGCAGCTCTGCCACCGCGGACGAAATTGTGCAGCATCTTTTCGCCCGACCAGACGAAGTAGATGTCGGGCGGGTTGTCGCCGCTGAGCACAACGCGTATGCGCGTTTTGTAGGCGTCGGGTTCGAGAGTTGTGACCTGCACGTCGATATCCGGGTGCTGTTTTTCAAATTCGGCCGCGATAGCATCAAGCGCAGATTTGCGCGGTTCCGTATTCCAGATAGTCCACAGTGTGAGCGTCGTTTTCGCATGTGCGTCGCCTGGAATGGCAGCTGGACCTGTTGCCTGAGGAGCTTCGGTGGTTTTTGGGCATCCGACCAGAAATCCGGTGGTCAGCGCCAGTACTGCGATGATAATTGCGGCAAACGCCCTGCGCTCAGAGAACATGGCGATCACTTTCCCGTGGACGTGGTCATACAATACATAGATAGGTAGTTCGTTACTATTTCCCTGTCGGGCAGAAGATTACCTTCTCTCGAAGCCGCTGGCGATGGAGGAGTTGGGGAGGATGCGGAGAATCCCTATCGTGTGGACGGAGTTGTTCTATGAGGGGTGATGAACGTGACTACAGAACCCACTATTTCGTTTGATGAGATTATGACTGGCATAGGTGGCGTGGGGTTGTTCGCATATATTGGGTTGCTATTTATCTGTGGTATAGTGTGGCTTATTGTTGCGATCTGGGTAGGTCTTGACGCGTCGAACAGAGAGCAGCCCGGTTTCCTGTGGTTTGTTCTGACCTCGTTGTTTTTTCCCGTCGGGCTCACGGCGTGGCTGATCGTGCGTGCGTTTCTGCCAGCCAAACGTGCCTGAGAAACTGTTTGTGCCTCTAAGATAACTGCAGATATACATCTCGTGGAACCAATTGCCCCACGATTTCGTCGTATGCATGTTCCTCATGCAATCATCTCATGCGAGCGCCCTGTGCACGTGGATGCCGGCGGCGGATTCGCCTGTGGAAAGCAGCCAGCACCGGATGACAGTGTTAGAAACAGGACGTAGCGTCCACTCAAAGTTGATTTTGATTTTGCCCCTGCTT
This sequence comes from uncultured Armatimonadia bacterium, assembly GCA_964433395.1. Lineage (GTDB taxonomy): Bacteria > Armatimonadota > Zipacnadia > Zipacnadales > UBA11051 > UBA11051. The sequence continues at coordinate 6,264 of CAYSRY010000083.1, forward strand.
GCATTTTTCATGGTTTTGCACACCCCGTGTGCCCATGCTGATCTGCTCAGCAGCATCAGTGATGCGTTTAAGCGTTGGGGGCTTTTCCAGGGCATTGAAGTGACTGGCAATAATTCGCTGACTTTACAGCAGAATGTTGTCGATGGTTCTGAGACAGCTTATGAGAACCAGCGCTGGGACACCGGTACGATTGAGCGCCAGACCAGTATCAGCCTGAGCGGCCCGATCTGGAAGGAGTTTGTTTTTGAAGCGGATTTGTCGGCCAGCGGCTATGGGCAGAGTTATTCGAGCTCGATCGTAGGGTATGCTGGCCACGACAGCCAGTTGTTTTTTGGTGACCTGAATGTGAATCTCAGCGGCAATGAGTTTGTTTCGTTCAGCAAGACCCTGCAGGGTTATCAGTTTTTCCACGCGCCGGAAGACAAGTCTTACAGCATTCAGGCGTTCTATTCTCAGGAGAAGGGTTTGACCCGGAATCAGACAATCCAGGGTAATAACACTTCGGGGCCCTATTTCCTGAATTATACGCCGATTATTGATGGGTCTGAAGTCGTGAAAGTCAATGAAGAGGTGCAGAAATTCGGCGTAGATTACATTTTGGATTATGAAAGCGGGCAGTTGAATTTTGACCCCGTCGATCAGCCTCTGAAGATTATCCCCGACACGTCAGTTATATCTGTAAGCTACGAGTCCTATGGTTCCGGCTCGAGTCCAAGCAGCCTTTCTGGTTTTCGTGCTGAGTGGGCACTGGATAATGGCGATCTCACGCTTGGTGTTACGCATGCGTTGCAGGAGACCAACAGTCAGAAATCTGATACGGTTGGTTACCAGGAGGACGTTTATCAGGGCTCTGGTTCGACGGGACCATTTGACACGATTTTTCGTCCGATCATCGCCAATGGTACGGAAGCGATCTATGACGGCGAACAGAAAACGATTGAGCAAGCCCTCGTTGTTCTTGTTGACAATGTCGAACAAGTTGAGAGCATAGACTATGATTCGTATCGTTCGATCGGGCGCATAATCTTTCGTCGCGCAGTGCCGCCGACCTCGCTTGTGTTAATTCGTTATTTCTATGACCTGACGACGAACTATCAGCAGGGAGATACTGAGGTCACTGGGTTTGATGTGAATTATCGGATCAATAAGGAGCTATCCCTGCGCGCCGATTATGGCATAAGCAAGGGCGACATCGGAGAGCCAGGTGGCAATGCTCTGCAGGCCAATCTCAGCTATAGCCGCCCACGGTTGAACGCATTGATTTCCTGGCAGGATGTTGACTCAACGTTTCAATATATCAATTCTGCTGGCTTCCAACAGCAAGCGAAGGGCACCGACATTGGGGTGAAGTGGCAGCCGCTCGACCACGTCAGTGTTTACACGCGCTTGTCAGATCTTGACAGTTCATCTGGTTACTCGTTTGGTTACAGCACATACTCGGGTGGCTCCAATTTCAATCTCACTTCCTCCGCATTGGGGGTCGGCACTGCAGATACAAGTACAACTGACGAGACACTGGTGAATACTCAGCGGCATGAATACAGCGTCAATCTTGATTTTCCAGGTTGGCCGGGGCTGGAGCTTTCACGTCAGGAATTGGATAATATTGGTGGCACGAGCGGCGACAGTACAAGCTGCACAGACCAACTGAGTGCAACGTATTCGCCATCGGGCAAACCGTATTCATTTACCGGCTCAATTTACAGCACAAATCAGAATTATGCAGGTACGGATAGCAGTGACGCTCGCGGGAGCACGACAGATCGGTATGACCTGTCGGCTCAATATAGGCTGGGGTCAGCTCTTTCGCTGCGTGCCAGCATCGGCAACAATCGCTCGAATTCGACCTATGATGATAATGAATCCACATCTGATACCAAGACCTTGAATCTGCGTTGGGCACCGAGTGACAAATTTGACATCAATCTGGATCATCAGATCGCCGAATCAACAGGTCAGGTCAGTTATTATTCAAGTTACAGCAGTTCCGGCTCCTATAGCAGCATAGGTGGTGGCACTGGCAGCTATAATTCGTCCAGCGGGACAGACGACGAAGACGACGAGACAAATCGGTATGAGGATACGACATCACAATTGCGTTTTTCGTATCGACCGAGCATGAAGCTCAGTCTGGACCTTGCGCTTGGGCGCCGGAAATATTCGAGTGGCGGAGACGTGGGCTATCTGGCTGACAGCGATCAGACCACACGTAGTTTATCGGTGAATTATCGTGCCAACGATGAATGGACGTTCAACGCTATGTATTCTGCTGATCGCATGGATTATCTGGATGAAGGCAGTGGTTTTATAACGAATAACAGCACTGCCTTCAGCATGAATTATCGGCCTGAGGGGAAACCGTACACTGCAAGTCTGAGCCTTAATCTGCAGGATGGCGCGAGTCCTACGTATGTGGATTTTGGTGATGCGCAGAAGATGTTCATGGTTGATACCGCATTGTTCGATGTCCAATCCTCGCTCAGCTATAATCTCAGTGATACATCAACACTGCAGCTTCAGGCAGGTTTGTCGGATTATGAAAGTGGTTATTCGGATTTTAATAAGCATAGTTTTGAAATTCAGTACGAGCGGCGTTTGAGTGATCTTGCGGCGCTCAGCGTCGGTTACCGATATATCCGCAACATCTCAGATATACCGTCTGATCCTCGTCTGGGCTATACCAATCTGAATCCTCCCAGCGACAACTATGTGGCGAATACATTCATGGTGCAGTTCAGCACCAATTTTCACAGCGGTTTTGGTGGCAACGCAGGATCCGGTGGCAGGCTTGGGAGCTTTAGTGGCTACAAAACCGGCAGCTATGGTGGGTTCAACAGTGGGTATGGCACGAGCAGTGGGCAATATGGTACGAGCTACAGCCAGTTTGAGAATCTGCAGAACAACACCAGCAGTGGCTCGAATCTTCCTGGTTACGGGATTTTCGAAGGTACGGGGACATATCAACGGCCTTCAACCGCTCCGCTTGGTGAAGACGGAGGCATTGGAGGCGGCCCAGGTGATGGCGATTCGCAGCACGCCCACGATGCGCCGACGGATTTGCCACTATTTGGCAATCCCGACGGTGTATCAGATGTGCAACTGGACCCGTGGCTGACCCCGGATCAACTCTGGGACGACTGGGGCATGTTCATGTTTGAAGATTATACGTTGGATACGGATATTTGAGGTACGCGGATGAGCGGAGAAGTGAGATGAAGACGACAGGAAACTGCATCTGGGTGTTCGTGGCCGCAGCTCTCATCTGCACGAGCGCAGGGGCATGGGCGTTGGGGCCAAACCCTTTTGGAAACGTACGAGATGTGGCATTTGAGAGCATAGCCAACGGGCCACAAGGGGCGATAGTTGTTCACGATGCCACCGGGGTGAATACCGCCTCAATGGGGACTGCCGCCGTTCGTACGGCGGTGAGCTCTCAACATGCCGTTGCGCGTCTTGAAGGCGCGCGGGGAACTGTTGACCTGCTCAAACGATGTGGTTTCGTAAATTCGACGGCAGAGGCTCGCTTTCCGCGGACCATCGTGCATGTGCAAGGCAATGAGCTCGTTACGCCGGATCTGCAGACCGCTGCGGTGAGTGGTACGCAAATTGGCGCCCCTACGAATACTCTGACATTTGAGTTTGAGGGGTGGTCGACCCAAGATCAGGCGGCTTTGCAGAGTTACCTCGATCGCGCTGTACCCAAAGTGAAGTTGCTGTATGGAGCACCAGCATTCAGCATCACGGTCAAAATCATCTGCGACGACACGATTACGGATCTTCAGGGTGGAACCTATGACATCACAACCAACGAGATTCGCATTCCCTCTCTGAGCGGGAATTTTGCTGAAGACAGCTATACATTGCTGTATTTGGTGATCAATGCTTTCCATGATGATGTCGCCCTGTTTTATGACGCCTGGGAGCAGGGCATGGCAGGCGCTTTGGCGTACATCGTGCAGACGACGGCAGGTGTTTCACCTGGTTACGACCCTGTTGATCCGGGACCTTTTTATGCACTGTCGGTCTACGAATGTGAGAATCATCCGGAATTGGCAAATTCGACATTTTATCCGGCTTCGGGTCACGCGAAAATGATGGTCTGGCGTATTGCTATGGCCAGAGCCGCCTGGCTCAAATGTTATATTGAGAACCACGCGTTTTTTTCGAGTTTCAATCAGGTCTATTACAACAGCTTCACGGAAGGTCTGCAGGGAAACGTACCTGCGCTCAAGCTGCTTGCTGCAAGCGTATTGCCGCAAGTAGAGGGGGACAGCTTCTTTGCGTGGTTCAATCGGCAGTATGTGCTGGACACCAGCACTCACCTTGGTCCGAAGCTTTACGTGTGGAATATTCCCCTGGAGACCTCTGTTGCACTGATTGCTGATTTGTACACGACGCTGTCCGCTGGCGATGAGCAACCAATGGGAGGACAGGCTGCCACAAACTACTGGAGCTACGATTTCCAGTACAGCCTGTATGCAGAAGAGGGAAATGTAATTGATATTGCGTCAAGTGGTACGGACGCCGGCGAAGGCTTCCTGCTTCCGACGTTTTTCAATATTGGTGGTGCTCAACGGATTTCGGTTGATGTTGAGATTGATGGTCTTCAACGGCGCTATCCCTACCCGTATGACGAGCGAGGTTTCAGTTCAGGGGAGAACAACCTCTATGGCGGAATTATCGGGGCAAGCGAGGGGCTGATTACGGTCACAGGTGGAGATGGTCTTACCGACCTGCCAGTTGCGCGCGGCGTCTGGGGCGACATCATCACTTCGACCGATTTGTCACCTCAGCAGCTCCAGATCACATATGAGAATCCTTTGGGTCAGACAGTCACGCGCGTTTATAACGTGGGCTGGGATTCGTATTGTACATTCATTGAGGGAGCCGATCAGACGCGAGTAACGCACACATTTTCGGCAGGCACGAACGGTCTGCACCTGATGTCACTCCCCATTACGCCAGCTGTCAACAGTGCGCCGGACATACTGAATATTGCAGCGGACCGGTTGCTGCTGGCTGAATGGGACCCCACACTTGAGGGAGCCGACAAATACAAAATCTGGCCAGACACGAGTCCATTTACGCCTGGGCACGGATACTGGCTGAAGCTCTATTCCGACGCTTCAGTTCAGGCTTTCGGCATCGTGCCACCTGCTGATGAGGTCACAAGCGTGTATCTGCCGATTGGCTGGAACATCATCGGAAGTCCGCGGCAGGAAGAGTTTGCGGTTGAGGATCTGCGCGTAAGCTATGACGGTGCGGCGAGCGTTTCGTTCAGTGAAGCGGTAGATAATGGCTGGGTGCAGATGGGTGTGTTCGGTTACGACCAGACCGCCGGCTATGAACTTGCAGAGAACATCGAGTCCTTCCATGGTTACTGGTTCAGAGTGCTTCGTTCGCCAGGAATAAACCTCGAATTCCCAGTGACCACGACTACAGCCAGCATCCGCAGCGCGAATGCAGAGAGTGCACTGGACTGGAAGCTGCCGCTTGTGGTCGAGACAGCCGGAATGCGGAACAGTATGGCATATATTGGTGTCAGCAGCGAGGCTTCTGATCAGCTTGATCGGCGCTTTGACATTCAGGCGCCACCGGAGTTCGGCAATATGGTGACAGCGCGATTTGTCCAGCCGGCTGATCAAGCATCAGGCGCGGCGTATGTGTCTGATGTTCGCTCTGAAGCGTACCCTCAGCGCTGGGAGTTACAGGTTGCGAGCACCGCATCGGATAGCGACATCGAATTGAGCTGGCCTGAGCTGGGCAATCTGCCAAGCACTGTACGTCCCGTGCTTGTCGATACAGCTACTGGCTATAGGCAGTACATGCGGACGACAACGCATTACGCGATACGCCCCAACGGCGACGGAACAGCTCGGAGCATTGCAATAGAACTCGAGGAAGCAGGCCAGAAGGCGCTGTCGATCAGTTCACTGAGCACGGCGCAGAGTCAGAATGGCCTGAATATTACATACACCCTGAGTAATGCTGCGGCGGTGAACGTGAACATTCTGAATATCGCTGGCCGTACCATCTCGCGTGTAGCTACAGGCCAACTCAGCCCGGCGGGCATTTCGACCGCTGTCTGGAACCTTCGCAGCAGCACAGGTACGCCAGTACCTTCAGGGACATACA
>CAYSRY010000084.1:0-12345 GCA_964433395.1 uncultured Armatimonadia bacterium
GGCATCGCTCTGGGTACGGCATTCGGTTGCGTCGAATCGATGACCAATCAGACCGCCCGCGTCCAAACCAAAGGCCTGCGTTTCGGCTCGCCCATGATTTTTACCCACACCATGCCGAACGCGCCGACCGCACTTGCGGCTATCGAATACCAGCTTCAGGGGCCTGCCGCCACATTTTTCAGCGGTGACATCTCGGCCGCAATCGCCCTTGATTTCGCTTGCCGACGACTTCGCACCAGCGAAGCTGATTGCATGCTGGCGGGCGGTGCTGATGGTATATGTTCAGCACTGCTGAGCGGTCTGGCCTCAGAGGTTTATCCCACGCCCGGCGAAGGCGCATGCATGTTCATTCTCGAAACACTCGACCACGCACGCAAACGCGACGCGAATATACTTTGTGAACTCCTTGGCATTGGCATGGCCGCCGACATAGACACTGCAGAAGAGGCAGCAGCGATGCACGCTGCGCTCACCCCCACACCGGCGCGTTACCAGACGTCAGGACGCTTCGGTCACACATTCGCCGCATCGCTGCCTCTGACGATCTGCGAAGCCATCGCCTCATCAGACAACGCTTCGTGGTGCTTCGCGGTCTCCGGTGGGGCATCCGCATGCGTTATTGCGGGAAGGCAACCATGAGCTATCCGGTTGTTCAGTTGCAGGCGCACTATCGCCAGATGGTGACAATTCGTCGCTTTGAAGAGGCGCTGAGCGGCCTGTTCAGCAAGGGATTGATAGGTGGAACCTCGCATTTCTGCATAGGTCAGGAGGCCACTGCCGTCGGTGCCACGGCTGCCCTGCAGCCGGATGATATGGTCACGTCAAACCACCGCGGCCATGGCCATTTCATAGCCAAAGGCTGCGACGTGGGGCGAATGATGGCTGAACTGATGGGCCGTCAAGATGGATATTCAGCCGGTCGGGGCGGTTCCCAGCACATGGCCGATTTCAGCATCGGCTTCCTCGGCTCGAACGGCATTACCGCCGGGATGATCCCAGTCGCCACAGGCGCAGCGCTGACACAAAAAATCAAGTCCACCGGGCGGGTCGTCCTCTGCTTTTTTGGCGACGGAGCATGTGGTCAGGGCGCATTCCATGAAGGCATTAACATGGGCGCTGCATGGAAGTTGCCCGTCGTTTATTTCATCGAAAACAATCTCTACGCCATGAGCACGCCGATGTGTTCGAGTTTCCACAGTCAGCAGCTCGCACAATTCGCCACGGGTTATGGGATTCCCGGCGTAACAATTGACGGAAATGATTATTTCGCCGTCCGCGCTGCCACTGAGGAAGCGGTCACACGTGCACGGAGTGGTGAGGGCCCGACACTTATTGAGGCGCTTACGTATCGGATGTGCGGCCATTCTAAGAGCGATACCTGCGAATACCGTACCGATGAAGAAGAGCAGGCCTGGGCGGCACGTGATCCACTGGACACCATGAAAGAACAGATGCTTCGGCTGGGCGCTGTTGATCCGGCAACTGCCAGGACCATTGAATGCGAGGCTGAAGATGCAGTGCGTGCAGCTGTTGAATTTGCCCAGCGCTCACCAGAACCAGTTGCCAGTAATGCTGGCGAAGGTTTATTTACCCATATGGGGTGAAATAATCTTGACAGAACCCTCGAACGCTACTATGATTAGTAGTAACTACTATAGGGTATAATAACCATACGATGCGGATACGTTCAGTTTGTCCGTATCCGGTCAACGCAGTGAATGGCAAGGCTGAGTACAGGAGGTAGCTCGGATGGCAAGCAGCAAAATGCCGAAACTGGCCGTATTTCGCCCGGGCGAAGAGGGACTGGAGCAAACGCTTGGTACTCTTGAGGCCCAGGTGATGAATGCGGTCTGGGATCTGGGCGAAAATGTGTCTGTCGAACAGGTTCGACAGCAATTGGATGATATGGGCAAAAAGGCCGCTTATACGACCGTTATGACGACTATGAGTCGCCTGTATAAGAAAAGTTTGCTTACCCGCGAAATGCGCGGCAAAGCTTATTTCTATTCGGCTTCAGTCAGCCGCGAAACACTTGACACTAACGTTGTGCAAACCGTCATTGACGGATTGCTGACGACATTTGCGGAACCTGCCATGTCATATTTCGTTGAAGCGCTCAATGAAAATGATCCCAAGGCGCTGGATTCCCTGGCCAAAATCATTGAGGAGAAGCGAAGGGAGCAGGGGGGTAGCTAGCATTGGCCGCAGTACTCAGTGCGGCACTGATGCTGGTCACTTACAGTGCAGTCATTCAGATAGTGGCTGGACTCCCGGTGGCAGCAGCAGCCGAGTCTCTTCCGGATAATCAACCTAAGGCTGCCAGCCGTTTTTGGCTGGCAGTTTCTGTGTTTCCACCTGTGCTCGCAGCTCTGTTAACTGTGATTTCATTGGTGCTCCCCAGCACAGCCTACCTGTCTCCACATCTCGAACGCATCCGTCCACACATGTGCGCACGCCATCTGGCCAATGCACCGGATGCTCTGTGGCATTTTCATCTCGCCGGAAGTGTGGCGCTGGCGCTTATTGCCTTCGCAACATTGCGTTTCGCGTGGCGTTGGGCGAGTTCGGCTCGCATCGAGCACCTCGCATCAGACATGCCTGGAGGCAACGGCGCCCCACTGATGGTCCCTTCTGACGCCCTGTACTCGTTCGCTTTGGGCGTGCGAACAGGCTTTGTCGTCATCTCGAGCAGTCTCGCTCGCATTCTTGCACAAGATCAGCTCAAGGCCGTGGTTGCACATGAAAACAAGCATATTCTCCGTGGCGACAACCGAACACATCTGCTGATGGAGTTGGCAGCCACGCTGACACTTCCCTCTCCCCTTGGATTTGTCTATCTGATGAAATGGCGCGCAAGCGCCGAGGAAGCCTGCGATCGCGCTGCCGCGGAAGTGACTTCGCCTGAAACAGTTGCGGGCGTACTCCAGCTCCTCAATGAGCGCGAAACCGAACGCGTGGCCAAGTATTCCGGCGGGCTGGTCCCGGTTTATCGACCTGGCATCTCACCTGCCGCACGAGCAGCCAGAATAAAGGCTGCTCCCAGACCTCAGCTGGCCCCCCCTCTTGCAGTGATTCTGGTGGCAGAGGGTCTGCTTGCGCTGTTCGCCATCGTTATGGCGCGCCAATGGCTCGCTGACGCTATCTATTGTGCTGGTGAAACCATACTTGCTGTCATGTTGAGAAACTGACGCCAGCCTGTTGACCGAGCTTGTATTGCTTTGCAAAAACACACTGCGTGTGCTAAGATTCGCGCGATGGAGAACCTCGGATTCGACTGGTCACAACTGAGAAGTCTTGGCATAATGGGGGGAACATTTGATCCCATCCATTACGGGCACCTCGCAGCGGCTGAGTACGTACGCCAGACCTGCGACATCGACCGCATGCTCTTTATCCCCAGCGGCCATCCACCCCACAAGGCATGCAGACAAATCAGCACGCCCCGTGACAGGTATCTGATGACGCTGCTGGCAACGTGCGACGCCCCGTTCAGTGCGGTGTCGCAACTGGAACTTCTGCGAGATGGTGCGAGTTATACTATACATACACTTCGCACACTGCGCGAATGGGTCGGGGATGTGTGCGAGTTGTTCTTCATAACAGGTGCGGACATGGCTATTGATATGGTAAACTGGTACATGCCCGATGCAATTATGAATGAAGCACACATCCTTGCCGTTCACCGCCCAGGCTATGACCTGAGCGTGCTTGAGAAAGTCCTCGGTTCGCCTCGCGCAAGTCAGATTGATGTCATTGCCGCAGACACACCCGATATTTCAGCGACTGATATAAGAAACCGAGTGCGCGCAGGACAGTCTATAGCTGGCCTCACGCCGGATTCAGTTGTCAATTACATTGAAGCCGCAAGACTTTACTGCGCCTGAAAGGACGAGCCATGCACTCTCAGGCATATGGAGCACAGATGCGAACCTCTTCAGACATAGTACTTTATATGCTCGCGGCGGCCGTCATACTCGGCGGCGGCTTTGGCATATATGATGCATTTGTACACCCAGCCAGCCAGGTCGGCAAGCCGGGCCAGGCCACTCTAACAGACAGGGCTGGCGGCATTACACATATTGCCACTGACCGGATTCTCCGGGTGGTACTCATCGGTGCCGATGACCGTCCGGGTGAACCTGGGCGCAGTGACACTCTCATGGTTGCCTATATCAACCCGGCACTCAAAAAAATCGCGCTCCTGTCCATACCACGTGACCTGAGAGTTGACATCCCCGGACACGGACGTACAAAAATTAACCACGCCTATGCTTACGGCGGTCGGGATCTTACCATTGAGACCGTCCAGAACCTCATCGATGATAGCATTGACTACTCCATCAAAATCAATTTCGAAGGTTTTGTGAAGGTCGTCGACACGCTGGGGGGCGTCTATGTGGACATCCCTGATGTTGAGGGGCCGCATACACGTAACAGGCACCACGGCATGCACTACGATGACAACTGGGGCAATCTGCACATCAATCTCGAACCGGGACGGCAATTGCTCGACGGCAAAAATGCTCTCGGCTTCGTACGCTATCGACACTCAAAATACGGTTTCGCAATCAATGACATTGAGCGCGCTGGCCATCAGCAGCTCTTCCTCAAAGAGCTTGTCACTCAGAAACTTCGCATATCCCAGGTTCCACGCCTGCTGAAGGCTGGCAGCCAGATAATGAACTATATCGAGACAGACCTCTCATGGCTTGAAGCGGTTGATCTATTTAAGATAGCGCGGACAGTCAAACCATCTGAAATCTACACGGTCACTGTCCCTATCGGTGACACCGAAATTGGTGGCACATATTACTCCACATTGCTTGAAAGCGCGTTTCATGATGAGATGAACAAGCTCAGCGACCACCTCCACGGCCGCACGCGCACAGATTGTCCCGTGGTGGTCTATAACGGCTGTGGAAAAGCTGGAGTTGCCGGAGCCGCAGCACGCATGCTGGAGGAAAACGGCTTTGACGACGTATCCACCGACAATGCAGGCGAGTTCGATCATCAAACCACTGCAATCACGTATACAGGAGACACCGCTGACATCGCAGAACGCGCACAACAGGCCCTCGGTTGTGGCGTCACAGCAAAGGGACAAGAAGCCGAAAGTGGCGGCGAATCTGCCGAGGATAAACTCGAAATCATAGTCGGCGAAGATTTCAAATTCACACCATAGCCCGGCAATACTCCAATACTCCAACCACCGGCACTTCCCATCCTGTGCCTGTTTTATGACCAGCTGTATCTACGATGATGCGAGGCACACAATGAGAATGAGAAAATCCATAGTATGCCTGCTCTTTCTGCTGGGGAGCGTAGCGTGCTGGGCTGGCGAGACATGGGAATTCACCATACTTCACACGAACGATCTCCACGGGCAGATGATGTCTTTTGACTATCTGTCAACAAACTACAGATTCCCGGCACACAAATTTGTGAATGACCGTTACGCCCAAGCTGATGCTGGCGGCTTGGCTCGCCGCGCGACGCTCATTTCCAGCTTGCGCAAAACTATCAATCATCCCGTTGCCTTGATAGATGCTGGCGATATTTTCACTCGCGGCCCATGGCATACGCAGTTCTATGGTGTCCCCGAAGTCGAAATATACAATCAACTCGGCTACGACATGCTCTGCGTCGGCAATAACGAGTTCAAAGCCACGGGTGATGTTGACTCGCAACAGCGCATGCTCAGCCTCATGCGTCAGAGCAGATTTCCGTGGCTGACCGCAAATCTCACTGTCGGGGATACTGGAGTACCCGTCGAGGGCATCCACCCATACATCGTCCGTCGCTATGGCACCATACGGGTAGGGTTCCTGGGCTTGACGGCTCCTCGGTCTGCAGCCTATCAACAAACGCAAGGCTGGACCATCTCCGACCCCATCGCAGCAGCTCAGAAATGGGTCCCGATTGCACGGAATGAATGCGATATCCTCATTGCAGTAACACATATTGGGGAAACACTCGATCGCCAGTTGGCCGCTCAGGTTGAGGGTATTGACGCGATTATCGGAGGCGATTCGCACACATTCATTCCGCAACCGGAAATCGTCACCAATCCACTGGGTGTCAAAGTGCCAATTATGCAGGCCGGCGAATACGGAATCTGCGTTGGGCGTGTAGATTTCACATTTGAGAAAACCGATGACTGGAAACTCATCCACACTGCCAGCAAACTTATTCCCGTCGATGCAACCGTGGAGGATGATCCCGCCATCAGGCACATACTCGAGCAGTGGATCAAACCTGTAACACCTGAAGAGAGTGACCACCACCTCGTCCGGGACAGAGCAGCCTGAGTGGCAGCAATGCCACAACTGCTGGTAATCGCCGACGAACAACAGCATCATCGGCAGCCAGCATCCGCAGCCCGGGCCTGACGAGGACATCGCGCAACAGCAGAGCGTGACATTTTATGACGCGCAAAGCAGGAGGTAATAAATTGGGTTTGGACCCCAGACAGAAAGCAGAAGCTATTTGCAGGGCCATATTGGATCGACGCGGCATGGACATCGTTCTCATGGACATGGAAAGTGTCACAACAATCTGTGACTACTTCGTCATCTGCCACGGACGTTCGCCACGGCATCTTGAGGCTATCGCTGAGGAAATTGAAGAACAACTTGAGGCACTTGACATGCGCCCAAGCCACATTGAAGGGACGCGCGACAGCAACTGGATTGTCATGGACTATATGCATGTTGTCGTACACATATTCTCAGTCGAAAACCGCGGAATATACGCGCTGGAGCGCCTCTGGGCCGATGCTCAAATCGTCGCCCAGTACACTGGCGAACCCATGGATGAGTAGCGAAATCGACCACATCGAGTTGGAAAAGCTGCTGAGGCACGCCCGCGCATTCGTAAAAAGGGGCGATCTCAATGCCGCTCTGGGCATAGCCAACCAGCTCGTAGAGAAATATCCGGAAAGCACCTCGGCACACGAGCTTCTCGGAGACATATACTATGCGATGGGCAAAACTGGCAAAGCTCGCGCTCACTACAAACGAGCGTTGGAGATTGAGCCCGCAAATGCCGATGCGGAACGCAAATTCGCCGAGGCTCTTCTCAACACTTCGGTCGAGGAGCAACGGGCGGCCATGATCCGCGGCGTCCTCAGTGGCTCTGTGCAGCACAACACGAGTTCGCGTAGACCGCTCAATGCCGTCGTCGCGGCTCTGCTTTTCCCCGGCTGGGGCCAACTCTACAATCGCGAATATGAAAAGGGTCTCGCCATTTTCAGCACATCTGTCATTATCCTCTCTATGCTCTTCTATGGCGCAATACTGAAACCGTGGCAGGCAATGGCCCAGACACGGGGGCCGGCACCGCTCACGATCGCCAATATTTCTACCGCTTTACATGCTATGCCAGGCAGTTACACAGTGCTCATTATGGTTGGCATATTCGCCTACATTGCAGGCTATATCTACTGCATCTGGGACGCACTCTCTGTCGCCCGGCGACAGTTTGAGGACCACCAGATTCTTGGTATATAGCGAAGATATGTGGCTCAAGGTTGACAGGTGTTGGACTTGTATACTACTATCTTTACAGAAATGCTGCCATGTCCGTGTTTTTGGAGGCAATTATCGTGCGAGGTCGCGTAAAGTGGTTTGATGCCCAGAAGGGTTACGGCTTCATTGAACGCGAGGGTGAAGAGGATGTTTTCGTCCACTACTCGGCCATCCAGGAGGAAGGCTACAAAACACTCGACGACGGTGAAGAAGTAGAATTTGACGTGGTCCAGGGTGATAGAGGGCCACAGGCGTCAAACGTTATCCGCACCAATGTTGGCGCCGCTGCTCCAGCTGCGAAAGCATCTGAAGACAGCGAAGCGATCTGGTAGCTCTCTTCTGACGCAAAGCAATTTGGCTGTTGGCTTACTACCCAGCCCCCGATTTTTCCCATAATCAAAAAGTGGGTAGAGGGGGCTTATTGTTTCGGTGAATGGCTTCATTTACGAGGCGTACGCATTCTGACGTATGGCGAGTGTTCCCACTATGACTTGTTAGTGACGTCGCAATGCGCTATAATGCCTTGTCAATGCTGAATAAGCGTTGACATTAAACTATAATAGATTTCTTGGCCGCCTCCGCTGCGTCGCATCCTCGCAGAGGCGGCATTTCTGCTTCACGATACAATCTGAGCATTCTTCGCACCGACCAAGGAAGCGCATTTCTGATGTCTAAAGTCTATCCGAAGGTGATTCGACGGGTCACATGCGTGTTGCGACGACGCATACGACAATCGGATGCCGGGCAATATTCGTTCAACTTGCTTGCAGCGATGCTCATAGGCGCTGCGGCGGGGCTCGGGGCCGCAGCGTTTCGCTGGCTCATCGCCCAGTGCCATTGGTTCTATTTTGACAAGCTCGGTGAAGTGCTCAGTTTCATGGGCGACAAATACGTCATTGTTGTACCTGCACTCGGTGGGCTCGTTGTCGGCTTGATTATCCACTTTGGGGCACGCGAAGCCAAAGGGCATGGTGTTCCCGAGGTGCTTGCAGCCGTTGCTGCCAAAGGTGGACGGATCCGAGGACGTGTCGCATTGGTGAAAACCTTTGCCTCGGCGGTATGCATTGGCTCAGGTGGCTCCACCGGTCGTGAAGGACCCATTGTGCAGATTGGTGCAAGTATTGGCTCTGCAACTGGCCAATTACTCAAAGTCCCGCTTGCCCGGCGACGAATGCTCGTTGCATGCGGTGCTGCAGCAGGCATAGCCGCTACGTTCAACGCTCCGCTGGCTGGCGTTCTTTTCGCTCAGGAGATCATCCTTGGCGAACTGACCATGACTTCGCTCGGCCCACTGGTGATGTCTGCAGTCACTTCGGCCACAGTCGGCTACCATTTTTTCGGCAATATCCCCGCTTTCGCAATTCCGGAGTATTCCCTCGGCAGTCTGGTTGAACTTCCATGGTTCCTGCTGCTCGGGGTACTGGCGGCTCTTGCAGGTGTACTTTTCATCCGCGTCATATATATCGTTGAAGACTGGGTTGAAGGACTTGAGCTCCCCGTTTACATCACAGCAACTGCCGGTGGGCTTGTAATGGGCGGAATCGGTTTCTTCCTGCCACAGCTTTTCGGCACCGGATACGAAACCATGGAAGCGGTGCTGACCGGTCTCGGCCCTGGTATGATAATGCTGTTTCTGCTCACCATCATGAAAATTATCGCGACGTCAATAACGCTTGGCTCGGGGGGATCAGGCGGTATAATGGCTCCCGCTTTGTTCACAGGCGCGATGCTTGGCACGGGCTTTGGTTACCTGGTCTCTGCTGGCTCGGTCACCACACCACCAGCATATGGCCTCGTCGGCATGGCAGCTGTGTTTGCGGCATCGGCCCACGCCCCCATTACAGCTATCCTTACTGTCTTCGAGATGACACGTGATTACCACATGATCGTCCCGCTGATGCTCACATGCGGCATGTCAACGGTACTTGCAAAACTAATCTACAAATTCAGCATCTACAACCTCAAACTCAACCAGGCCCATATACACTATTCGCTCGGAAGCGATACGCATCTGCTCAATGATATCACTATCGGAGAGGCGATGACCTCCGATGTAATGACCGTGCTGCCACAGATGCCTGTGAGAGAGCTGGCGCAGCTCTTTGAGCACAGCAAACACCATGGATTCCCAATCGCCGACGAAAATGGCCGTCTTCACGGCATAGTTGCGCTATCCGACATTCGTGACGCTCTAACCTCAGGCCACTATAATGCAACCGTCGCCGACATTGGCACTCATGACATTATTGTTGCGTTCCCTGAGGAAACGCTGAACGACGCACTGCGTAAACTCGGCCTCCGCGACATTGGTCGGTTGCCAGTCGTCGACCCTGATGATCATACGCGCCTCATTGGCTTGATAACGCGCAAGAATATTATCTCCGCATACAACCGGGTACTTATGCAGCACCACACACACCTCGACAAAACCATTAAGCCGGAACATATCGAGTAGCCTGCAGCAGCATTTACAGGCGCGGGAGACTGCTTCATGAATACCCCGGATGCGCGCGAGCTGTTGATAATTGTTGCAACCTACAACGAGAGCGAAAATATGCCAATTCTCATCAAGGCCATTCGCGATCTTGACATTCCCGCGCATCTTCTTGTGGTCGACGACAACTCGCCCGATGGTACGGGAGAACTGGTGGAGAAAATCGGCGCGGAAACCCCCGGATGCATCCGTGTACTCCATCGCGCTGGCAAGCTTGGCTATGCATCGGCCTTGCGTGATGGCATGCGCATCGGTCTTGATGATGGTTACAAAGTCATTATGACAATGGATGCAGACCTCTCGCACGATCCAGCCAGAATTCCCGCAATATATGCGGCCGTCGCAGACCATGATGTGGCGATCGGCTCACGCTATATTCCGGGTGGAGGCACCCGCAATTGGCCCCTGCACCGACGCCTGCTCAGCCGTACGGCATCCCGCCTCGCGCGACTGCTTACTGGCCTCCGAGCAAACGACTGCACTGGAGGCTTCAGAGCCTATCGCAGCGAAATACTCAATACAGTTGGCATATTCGAAAGCTCGACTGAAGGGTACTCATTCCTGATCGAAACACTCTTCAAGTGTCAACGCGCGGGCGCGTCAATCAAAGAAGTGCCGATTATATTTGCCGACCGGGAACGAGGCAAATCCAAAATCTCCAGGAAAATCATACTGGAAGCTGGCTTCGTCCTGTTCAAGCTCTTCTGTTTCCGCATTACCCACCCGTTACGCCACTCATGATCTTCGTCCACATAGGAGGTACCATAGAACCAACGTAGAATTTGGTATATGCGGTCATTGTATGCACTTGGTGATCGCCTGTTCAAGATACAAGCGTAGCTCGCAATCAGTCAGGTTGGTGTGATGCTATTGGCCGTGAACCTTGAGCATCCGCCTATTACCCGAAACAAACGGAGGAAGACGCAAATGGCTGATAAACTCGCTATTGACGGAGGCGCCAAAGTACGAGAAGAGCCGTTCCCGCCGTGGCCATATTTTGATGAAGAAACCATTCAGCGTGCTATGGAACCACTGCGCACCGGTAAAGTCAACTACTGGACAGGCAAAATCGGCATGCAGTTTGAGCAGGCCTTTGCTGACTGGTGCGGCACCAAATATGGCATTTCAACCGCAAATGGTACGACTGCGCTGCATACTGCCATGGCTGGAGCGCTCAACATCGGCCCCGGCGACGAAGTCATCGCACCAAGCTATACATTCATCGCTTCATCAATGTCAATTGCCCAGGCGGGGGCTGTCCCGGTTTTCGCAGATGTCGAAAAACTCACTCACACCATCGACCCCAACTCCATCGAGGATAACATCAGCGAACGCACACGCGCAATTGTAGCCGTCCATCTTTATGGCTGCATGTGCGATATGGACGCAATCATGTCGATTGCCGAAGACCATGATCTATACGTCATTGAGGACTTCGCACAAGCTCATGGTGGCGTCTACAAAGGCAAAAAAGCTGGCAGCATCGGCCACGTGAATGCCACCTCATTCTGCCAGAGCAAACACTTCACCACCGGTGGAGAGGGCGGCTGCGTCACCACGGACAACGACGACTGGGCATGGAATGCACGAGCATTCCGCGACCACGGATACGACGTGTCTGAGCGCATGCGCCTTCTCGAACTCGAGGAGAAACTCCCCTACATCCATAATCGCATTGGCTTCAACTTCCGCATGACCGAAATGCAGTCCGCTATCGGAATGCGTCAACTCGAGATCATGGATGACTGGAACCTTACAAACCGGCGCCGCAATGCCAAAATTCTTGACACAGAACTCGAAGGCGAAGGGTACATTGAGGCTCTGCCAATCAACACCGAAGATCGCCAGAATGCCTACTGGCTCTACCCCATCATCCTCAACACTGACGCACTCAAAGTCGACGCGCGCGACTTTTTCAAAGCCGTTGCTGCTGAAGGCGTCCCGGCCGGTCCCGTTCTGTGGCCTGAAAGCTACAAAGAACGCTGCTACGCCGAGCACGTTGGCTTCGGTCGCCTGAACTACCCGTTCAACGATCCGGCCACACGACCGGCCGCAATCGACTATGCAAATCTCCACATGGAGAATGCAATCTGGGCAGAGAGCCGTACATTCTTTGTGCCGGTGCACCCGACGTACGAAGAGCAGGATATGCGCGAAATTGCGGCTGCAATCAAGAAGGTTGGCGCCGCTTACGCCGGATAACTAACACAATATCCGAACTGCTGCAACGCTCTCGAGGCGCTGGTTTCCAACCAGCGCCTCGAACTGTTCCACGACCGATATTCCTTGCCTGCCTGTAGCGCTGTGCTATAATATCCTCATATG
>CAYSRY010000085.1:0-12269 GCA_964433395.1 uncultured Armatimonadia bacterium
CCAGCCATCGGAGAATTGCGTCCAGGCGAGGTAGGTACCGACATATTGGCCTTTGCCTCTGATGCCATCAAGGATGATATGCTCCGGGCACTCACGCGAACCCATTGATCGGCGCCATTGTGCGTGGAAGTATGCGGCATTATCCGGCACATCGGTTTCAGCATATGTAATCTGGTAGAAAAAGCCGCCAATTTCTTCGTGCCACTCGTTTTCGATGGTAATGCGCGCCCCGTTGCGGAATGGCATAGGCCAGTAGCTATTGAAGCCGCCCGTGGGGTTAACGCAGATTGGCATGGAATTGACTGTGGTGCGCATGGAATGGCCACAGCAGAAGAGATCGCCCAGCGGAACTTCGACAGAGGGAGTGTCTTCGCCATCCCAATACATTCGCAGGACGCAATTGCGGTAGGCGAGCTCTTTAACTGTTATCCAGATGTGCTGGATGGCGCCGGAACCTTTGATGTCGGCGAGGGTGGTTGTGGTCTGGGCCGGGAGAGCAATGTATGCGCGCGATTTCCAGCCTTTGCCGAGTTGCTCGCCTGCTTTGCTTTTCGGCTCGGATTTAGCTCCGCCGGCTTTGGAGCCGTCCGGATTTTCGGCGGATATTGAGCGAGTGCGCGTGTCGGCGAGAAATGGAACGCTACTGAGGTTGAAGCCAAATCCAGGGTTGGTCATGTGAGCCGCTCCTCCAAATTTCGCATACCGTCAATCTGCAACACAGATTTCGTTTTGTTCGGTATTGAGACCTTCGGCATGTCGTGCGAATTTAGCCAAACCATGCAGGCGAGCTGTATACCAAGACAATTAGACAACGCCGCGGCAATGTGGCATAATCAGTGTCAATACCTTCGTACAGCTCTGAGATAGTGCTTCTGCCTGCGAGAGGTATTTGCCGCAGACAAATATCGCGTCCACACGTGACTGGGAGTGACCCGTTGGCAAGGTCACTTATTTTGTGGTGCCAGTTACATATACTGTAGCATTCAGGGGTATTTGCTATGCCGAAAAACATTGATGTACTGCCGAATTTCCAACGCGGCATGATCGATATTCCGTCGATCCCGCAGTTCGTCTATGAGGGCGACCTTCAGAGCGAGCTTGCGAGTGGCCTTTCGGCAGACGAAGCGATCATGATGTTTGATCACATGCTGGACATCCGCACGTTTGAAGAGACCATTGTGCAGCTTAAGAGTGGTCGCTACAAGCCGATTCCCGACTTTCGATTTATTGGCGCCACCCATCTTTCGATTGGGCAAGAAGCAGTGGCTGTTGGCGCGATGTCGGCACTGAACCGCGACGACTACATCACCTCGACCCACCGGGGCCATGGCCACTCAATCGCGAAGGGCGCATATGCCATCGAGCGCTCTTCGGTCGATGAGATGCTGGCATTCCTCGGCGATGCAGCGTCAAAATACGATTTCCCGGCTGACGACGAGGATGCGACCCGGACTGCCGCACTTCATGAGCACCTGTTCCGGACAATGGCCGAGCTTTTCGGGAAGGAAGAGGGATACTGCCGGGGTCGTGGCGGCGGCATGCACATCGCCGACTTCCATGTCGGGCATCTTGGCGCAAACGCAATCGTCGGCGGTTCATACGCCATGGCCGCAGGCGCGGCAATGGCTGCACAAAAGCTCGGTACAGGCAAGGTGTGCCTGTGCATTGTTGGCGACGGCGCGACGAACAACGGTATTGCGCACGAGGCATACAATTTCGCCACAATGGCCCAGTTTGAAAATGGCTGTCCAGTTATCTTCCTGATTGAGAACAACCAATATGGGATGACCGGCCAGCAGGCTGGCGAAGTCACCGGAATTGACCGTCTGGCACGCCGTGGCGCAGGCTACAATGACATAAACATGCACGCGGAAGTCGTCAATGGCATGGATCCGCTGGCAGTGCGCGACGCAGTCAGCCGCGCAGCCGAGAAGTGTAGAAACGGCGAGGGCCCAGTTCTGCTGGAATGCCTGACATATAGGTATAAGGGACATTCACTCTCGGACAACTGCAAAGCCTATCGCAGCGATGATGAAGAGTGCGCATGGCATGAGCAGGATCCGCTGATTACATTCCCCGAAGCGCTGATGGAAGCTGGAGTGCTTGACGCCAGCGGCGTTTCGGAACGTCGCGAAGCAGCTGCCACACGCATTGAAATGGCATCCATCGAGGCTGCGGGCGCCACTGATCCCGACCCGTCGACGATTTATGAAGGGCTCTATACGACGACCACATCAGAGGGAATTGGCGACGAGTGGAAGACACCCGAGAGCAAACTGCTCAGCGAGTTCACAAAGCAGCGGCGCGATGGTCAGGGCAGAATTCTGGCGAGGCACGCCGTGGCCGAGGCACTTGCGGAAGAGATGCTCAGAGACCGGCGCGTGATTCTGTATGGTGAGGACGTCGCAGATTACGGCGGCGCATTCGGCGCCACCCGTGGTCTTATCGAGGTTTTCGGCCGGGACCGGGTATTTAACAGCGCGATTTCGGAGTCGGCAATAGTCGGCACCGCTGCAGGCGCAGCAATGGCTGGCCTGCGCCCGGTGTGCGAACTTATGTATATTGACTTCATCCTGATGGCCATGGATCAAGTCGGCAATCAGGCCGCGAAAAACCGGTATATGTTCGGCGGTAAGGCAACGCTTCCGATGGTCATCCGGACCACAGTCGGTGGCGGCAAGGGCTATGCGGGCCAGCACTCGCAGAGCCTGGAAGCCGTCTGCACGATGTTCCCGGGACTGTATGTAGTGGCTCCGTCCACTGCCTATGATCTGAAGGGGCTTCTGAAGAGCGCCATCCGTGATGACAATCCGATCGTTTTCATCGAGCACCAGAATTTGTATACGTCGAAGGACGAAGTGCCCGAGGACGAGTACACCATTCCTCTGGGCAAGGGCAAAATCACCCGCGAGGGCAGCGACGTAACCGTTGTGGCCTATAGTTACATGCGGCAGGTCGCGGAAGAAGCCGCTCAGATGGCCGAAGAAGAGGGTATCTCGGTTGAAATTGTTGACCCTCGGACTCTGCGGCCACTGGATACAGAACTCATTAACACCTCGGTCATGAAGACAGGGCATCTGCTGATCGTCCAGCAGGCTCCTGCGATCGGCTGCTATGGTGAGCACATCGCCTACGCCGCCCAGCAGGCATGCTTCGAAGCTCTCGAGAAGCCAGTGCGGATTGTGGCAGCCCATGATGTTCCGCCGCCCATGGCCGCTCCGCTCGAGGCAGAGAACCTGCCTTCGCCGAAGAAAATCCTGCGCAACATCCGGGAGCTTCTGAAGGGCTGAGCGGGTCGGAGTTACAATCTGTCGATTGCTATTACCGCCCGTGGCAGGTTTGCGCCAGTCACGGGCGGAATTGTGTCTGCACACTGCATATCATGCCATACCGGAGGCGCAGAGGAATGGCCGAGAGATACGCCGGGAAAGCCGTGACTTTCACAAAGCCATTGCACGCAGAAGTTCACGATGGCGTGCTGTTTCCAGAGATGGACGATGACGGTGTCGTGTTGCAGACGGTTTACAGCGGGCTGAGCCGCGGTACGGAGCTCGATCTGTACAGTGCGCAGATGCATGGCAAGCCGCCACACGTCCAGTGGTATCCGATGCTCCCGGGCTATATGCCTGTTGGCGAGGTTATTGAGGTAGGGGCGAATGTTGAGCACCTGAAAATCGGCGATCTGGCGCTGGTATCAAATCTTTTCACGGGATTTGATGAGCGATATTGTGCAGCGTGGGCTGGACATACGGAATATGTGGTGGTTTCGAAGCATAGTCACGGACTTGGCGCGAAGCGGGCCGTGAAAGTGCCCGATGGCATCGACCCGAAGACCGCTTCCATCGCCCTGCTTCCGGCGATTGCATATCATGGCGTGAGCACCAAGGTAAAGCCCCAGCCGGGAGAGACGGTCTTCGTGCTCGGGCAAGGCGGGATAGGCAATTGCGCGGCGCAGCTTTGCAAGGCAGCGGGTGCCCGGGTGATCGTGGCCGATTTGTGTGAGTATCGGCTGGAGCAGTCACGGGCGACTGGCATTAACGAGACAATCAATGCTTCTGAGTGTGACATATGGGCGGCTCTGCGGGAGATGTGCGGGCCCGAAGAGCCCCAGAAGATCATTGAGGTTACGGGAGAGCCGGCATTGCTGGAGCAGTGCCTGTTGAATGCTCCGGCGAATGGCCTGGTGCACGGGCAGGGAATGTACATCGAGCCTCTGCATGTGTATATGCCGGCAACCCTTTTCGGGAAGAATCTGACCTTTACAGGCTGCGTCGGAGAGACGCCGGAGATGGTGGAAGCGTGCTTTGACATGATGGTCAGTGGTACGCTGAAACTGAACCATTTCGTGACCGAGGTTTTCCCAATTGAGGAAGCCACAGATGCGTACCGGTGGATATACGAGCATCCGGAAGAGAACGTTACCTTTACATTTGAATGGTAAATGGAGGCGTGAGAGCATGAAACTCGCTTGCGCATCGTGGGGATTTCGGGAGCATACATTGCCCGAGTATTTTGCGGCGATTAAGGAACTGGGAATTGACTACGCTGAAGTAAATCTGGATGAGGGAGTCAGTAAGCACCTGGACCCGCATAATTCCGATGCAGAATTGGCGGCAGCCGTCCGTCAGGCTTCGGACACGGGAGTTGAGATTGTGGCAATCGCGGGCGGAAATGACTTTACGGCGCCGCATGCATCGGCCCGACAAGCCGAGGTGGACAGCGTGCGGCGGCAAATTGATGTATGCGCGGCCGTGGGCGCCACAGTGCTTCGGCTGTTCGCGGGCTGGGCGGGTCCGAAGGCAGTCTGCGATGAGACATTCGGGTGGGTGCGGGAATGCTTTGAGGCACTCGCGCCCCATGCGGATGAACTCGGAGTGACGCTTGCTATGGAGAATCACGGGGGCATTACGGCGACCGCCGCGCAATGTCTGCGCCTGCTGGATGGGATGCCACCCTGTGTGGGCCTCAATTATGACCCGGCAAATTTTCGGCATGTGGACGAAGATCCGCTTGCCGCGCTGATGGTTTTGCGAGAGCACATTGTGTACAGCCACTGGAAGGATGTGAGGCTGGTCGATGGCGCCTGGGAATACTGCGGAGTGGGTGAAGGAATCATTTCGTGGAAACCAGTTGCAAAGTCTATTGCGGAGAGTTACGATGGGTTCTGGGCCATTGAGTACGAAGAAATTTCAGACGTTGTGCGCGGAACTCGCGTGAGTGTTGAAGCTCTGTGTGCTATAGTGTGATGTTACGTGATCAGGATACCGTGTTCAGCCTGCGCGCTCTCACCGAGGCGCAGGTTTTTTTGCAGCGGCGGGTGATGGCATGTCCGAACAATTGCGCGTGCTGGCAATCGTAGCGCATCCTGACGATGAGTGCGTAATATCAGGGACGCTTGCCCTCCAGGCACGAGCGGGTATTGAGGTTACGCTTGCGGTCGCGTGCAATGGGAACATGGGCGGGCTGGCCGGGGCCGACTCCGAGACGCGGGCGACGACACGCCATGAGGAGATGGCCAGGGCCTGCGAGATTCTGGGAGTAAGGCTCGAGTGGCTGGGCTATGGCGACGATGATTTCATGGCCCATTACCATGAGCACTATCCAGCCATGGAAATGGACTTCCGGAATCTGATCCGCCGCGTGGATCCGCAACTACTGCTGATCGCACCGCCAGATGATTATCACCAGCACCACCGGCATGCCGCGGAACTGGCTCTGAATGCGTCAACGAATGCCGGCAATCCGGCGATTGCGAGTGATTATCCGGCCACCAAAGGCATTCCATGGGCACTGCTTTACAGCCCGATGCCAGGCGGGAATTTCGTGCCGTCCATTTACGTTGATATAACGCAGACATTTGAGACAAAGATTGAGGCTCTGCAATGTCACGAGAGCCAGCATGTGTATTTGAGGGAGCACCACCGCGCAGACTTTTTTGCCCAGGTTGAAGCATCCGCGCGATTTTACGGTGCCGCATGCGGTGTGGAATTCGCTGAACCGTTTGCAGTTTGTGCACGATTTAACAGACCAGCGCCAATCCAGCAGCTTGCCTCGTTTTTCCCTGCCGTGGGGGCTGAGGTTTGCTGCCCGACATAATGCATTTGGAAGGGAGACAGCAGCATGCCGTTCGGAAAAGATTTGACGGGAATACTCCCGTGCTTTGACCGGAAAATCTGCGACTACGTGAGGTCCATCAAGAAAGAGGACATCACGCGCCGTGAAGCGCATCACCATCCCGACTTCTCACTTCGCGTCGCAGAGGATGCCGCGGACATGTTCGAGACGTTAGCGAGTGACATTTTCCGCCGGATTACCACCGCAGCAGCAGAAGGGCGCAAGTTCGTCGTGGTTCTGCCAATCGGGCCGACCGGGCAGTATGAGCTACTTGCCAATAAACTGAATGCCGCGGGCACAGACCTGAGTCACTGTGAGTTCTTCTTCATGGACGAATATGCCTGGGCAGATGGGACCACAGTGGCGAAAGGTTCGCCGTGGTCGTTCGAGTATACTGCCAATGGCAAACTCTTCAGTAAGATCGATGAGGCGATTCGTCCGAAACCAGAGCACATCAACTTTCCCGGTCCGGAAAACATCACATCATATGATGAGATGATTCTTGAGGCATCGAATGGGAAGGGTGCCGAGGTCGTGTATGGCGGCATCGGCTGGTCCGGTCACTTCGCGTTCTGGGATCCGCATCTATGGGACGAATTCGACGGAGACGTCGAGGCATGGAAGGGCGCTCACGCTTCTTTCGTGCGTCTGCACCCGATGACACTGCTGCACAATTCGCTCCGGGCAGGCGGAGATTGGACCTCAGTCCTGCCATGCGCGTATTCGATTGGGCCGGCGATCTTTTTGGGAGCGCAGTATCGGAGTCTGTGGGCTGACGCCTATCTGGGTCGCGGGATAAGCTGGCAACGTTTCATCGCGCGGCTTGCAACGCATGGCCCCGCTCAACCGTCGGTTCCGTCATCGTTTGTTCAGACTTTGCCGGGTGAAGTCGTATTCCTCGGACAAGTTGCGGAAAACATCTCCGCTCCGCGAGTTTCGTGGGAATAGCGCAGCACTTACATGATTACGCAGGACGGGGGCTCCCAATGGGAGCCCCCGTTCATTTGCATTCCATGCAGAGATTTTGGCGCATGCAAACTCAGTGTTAGAAACGTACGGCCATCTGAAAAAAACGCAATTCATCAACAGGACTCATGTGCACCTGTGGCGAAACGATGCTTGCATTTGTTGACGCGCTGCCGCACATCAAACATTCATTGGAGGCGGTACCGATGGATCTTGCAGTCTGGGGTCACCCTGCACGCGAATTTCCAGAAGGACACGATTCCTACGAGGACATGCTGGGGTGGATGAGCAAGCTTCGCGATGCCGGTATCACGATCTACATGCCTTTTGTGATGAGCGGTGCCAAGGCTTTCTTCGATATCCGCTCCTGGGGCAATACGGAGCGCGATCTGCTGGGGCCTTTGATGGATGTTGCTGAGGAAGTTGGAATCGAGATACATCCTGTCGTGGGCCTCGGGAAAGTCACGCCTACGTTTGAAGAGGGCCAAGGCGTATACGTCCCGGCCCAGATTGAGGGCCAGGAGCCACTTGCTGGATGGACCGGCTGGGCTTGCCCTGCATGGGAAGAGAACGTGCGTTTTCTCCATGCCCTGTGTGAAGATCTGATCGATACCTATGACTGCGACGGTGTACACATGGATGCAGTCCGGTATCCCAACTCTGCAGTATTGAACTCATATCCCTGTGGGTGCGAACGCTGCCGGGAGATGCGCTTCGAATGGCTCGGGAGCGAGCTACCGTCGCTTGAGGAACTCAGTCTTCCGGGATTCATGTCAATTGAGATACAGATGCGCGAATCATTCGTGCGTTCGGTTGCCGAAGAGTTCCGGCAGATATGCGACGAGCGTCATCTTCCGCTTTCGCTTGCTGCGCGTGCGCGCTATATTAAGGATGCCGTTCCGGAAGGCCAGGACTGGGCTGCATGGTGCGAGGACGGGCTGCTGGATTTCGTCGCTCCGATGAGCTATAACCCCTGCCCGGAGCGCTTCAAGCGGTTTGTTGATGAGCACATGCGCCTGGTCGACGGGACCGGGACGCCATTGTACGCTGGCGTCGGACGCAAGAGCAGTCTGGGAGTTATCTCGCCGCAGGAGATGATCGCTCAGCTTCGGTATCTGGATGAAGCGGGCGTTGGTGGGGCGTGTATTTTCCACGCTGCCGCCCTTGAAGACGAAGATCTTACCCTGCTTCGTGAATTCATGGCTGAATAGCCACGGGGGCCTTCGTATAACGAGCTTTCGGAGGCGCAGAGGTAAGCTGGAAGGCACGTGTTGAGCAACATGTAAACAGAAAAGCCGGGCCACTGTATGTGACCCGGCTTTGAATATTATGGGGCATCGGAAACAGCCGTCTGGGCAATCGCCGGGAAAAATTGTGCCCGCCATCCGTAGATGGCGGGCTTTTTAGTTTTTTACGTAGCGTTGACACCTTGTCGTCAACGCATTGTTATCGAGTTTTCAGTACAACCATACGCATCAGTCCCATTGTCTTGGCGCAACGGCTGTGGACTTACGCCTTGACTTAGGCTGTTCCGTGCCGCTGATATGCCCCACAGGGCGAACGTCTGGTCCCCTCAGCGACCTCGGGGTTGAAGGGAGCTGTGTACATACATAGGCAACACTCCCAATCGTGTTTTGTAGGTGCGCAAGGCTTTTAGATGTCTGGTGGAATCATAGGCATCAATCCCATCCTATACGCAAGATGATCACTTGCGCCAGCCATGGCGCGTCCGCTGATTTACCCGTCAGCGGCTACGGGGTCTGAGGTGGGTGGATACATACATAGGCACCACTCCAAGCTTCTGCCATGTCGGCAGCCTCATTTGAGCTCCTTCTTTACGAAGCCCAGGATTTTGAAGGTACGCGTCGCTTTGCTCTAGCCCGGAGCGACTTCCGGTTTGAGAGTGTCTGAGACAGTCATAGGCACCACTCCCCCGTCGCTTGCTGGTACATCCAGGTTTGCCGTGTTCTTCAGGCACGGATCTCCTGGAATTGGAGCGAGATGCGTACAATCATAGGCATCACTCCCTGACCAGTTTGTCTTACCAAAGTGCGCTGTCCCTATTCTCGTAGCTACGTTACCCATATTTTCGCTGCGGTAAACTCAAAATCCTTCTTTGGCAGCGTAAGTTTTTTCTAACGCCTGAGACAGCCTGTTTGTTTACCGTGAACATTCTCTTCTTCGGTCTGCTGCAGACATTCTTTAGAACAAAATGCTCTATGTAGGAGTTCCCGAATTCTGCGAGTTTTATTGAATATCAGATCGTGCAGAAAAAAATAGGCTTGCCACACTGAAGTGTGGCAAGCCTTCTTTGCTCATGGCGTCGCTGATCGTCCAGTGTATCAGCGATTTAGTTTTTCAGAATTTGTGTACAAGCATAGACATCAGTCCTGTACTCTCCGGCGTTTCGTCGCGGTCATCTTCATTTTACTGAAGACATACGGTCCGCGATATACGCTGCCACTGAATGACCCGTCAGCGGCTCCGGGGGTTGAGGGAGTTCAGTACATACATAGGCAACACTCCCATCTGGTCACTCCTGGATTACTCCAGTTACGCCAGCCCCGTTCAGTAAAGGTGCGTGCCGCTTATGTTTTATCCCGTTGCGGCTACCGGGCGGAGCGAGCTTGGTACAATCATAGGCATCACTCCTGCTGCTTACAGCGATTGTGTGCTTTGCTTCTCTTTCTGCTCTCTTATCGGTGGCTCTTTGCCTGTGTTTTACATGTACCCGTTACAGACGCGCCACAAACATAAATAATTAGCTATCATAATAAGGAACAAAACACAATACCGATGTGGACACACCAAAGAACTCGCCCGTTTTTTGCTTGAGCCCGGTGTTAAGGTGGGGAGATCATCTTCCCATGAGGAGGTCGCTTTACATATTGCGACACTGTTCCTCAGATATAATATTTTTACCGGGGCAAGCCAGGCGAGTTCATGGCGGTGCTTGGGTTGATCATCTACGGAGCACCCACCTCCACTCTCTTCATCAGGTATCCCGGACATTACGGCTCCGCCATACCCTTCGCGCTTATTGCGCGTGATTTCAGCCTGTTGGCTTACTCTCTGCTTTTTCAAAGTCCGCTTCTCCACTTCTTACATCTACATCGTTTACGTCTTACATCTACGGCATGTACGTCTTCGTCTACGTCATCTATTTGCAAAGTCTCTCGAGACTATTATTATTGTACCCACACAGCGAGACTTCAAACATCCAGCATCAGCACTCATGTATAGACCAAAATACCCACAAGGGGTCAGCAATGCGCCTAACGTGCGGGAGGTGCAGGGACTGGTTCATGACGAATTGATAGAGTAATGCGCCATCACATATCGGAGATGCGCCAATGACCGCACATGTCTGGCGAGTGTTTCTTTGTGCCGCACTAGTCTACTTAACCTGTGAATGGTGCCCTTTTGCCGAATGCGCGACCGATTTTGCACCTGCAGAATGGGGTCCCATCCGCATTATGAACGGGCAAAACGCATTGGTGCCAGTGGTATCTGAAGTTCTCCTCAGTGGTTCTGCAATCGACCGACAGCGAGCAGCGTTCATCCTCGGCCAGGTGGGGACGCCCGCGGCTATCGAGGCACTGCGCGTTGCGGTTTCTTCGGATTCAGCCCGCATGGTCCGGATTCATGCAGGGATAGCACTTGCGCTCAATGGTGAGCGAGGAACTACCAACCAGTGTGAAGCGGGCTTGTATTCGGGCGAGTCATGGCTGCAGTATTACGCGGTCAGCGGGCTGCGCACCACATGGACGACAGAGGCGCGCACTCTACTTATGAATAACCGCTGCGAGGGAGACCCTTTTATTGGGCGTGTTATCGCCCGTGCGCTGGAGTTGTCAGAGGTAGGCGCCCCCTCCTCGCCACCCGTCACCAATATATTGATGATTTCGGATTGGGAAGATGCGAAAAATCTGGCTATAGAGGCGCTGATGGCCGAAGCAGACGTATGGTTTCACGGCGGCGATTACGAACAGGTTGTGCGAACGAATGAAGCCGCGATTTTTATAGATCCGCAATGGATGGATCCATACGCGAACAATGGCTGGCTGCAATGGTCAATGGGACGCCAGGGCGCGGCGATACGAACCTACAGGCGCGCGATCGCTGCAATGCCAGAGAATTGGGAAGCGCACTATGAGCTGGGTTTTTACTATTTTCTGAAGAAGGCGCCGACCCTGGCATTGCGGCATCTGAAGCGCGGCTGCGAACTGGGTGCTCCGCCAGTCCCAGCACGTGCCTATGCGCACGCACTGGAGCGCACAGGTCAGCTTGAGGCCTCGCTGGCCTTCTGGCGCGAGCTTGATGCACGCGACGCCTCGGGCACAGTAGATCAAAATATCGCGAGAATTGAAGCCGCGCTGCGCACGCGTTAGAGACGCATGCAATTTCAAACGCCGCAGAATTCAGAGCAATCTTGAAATCCGCCAGACCAAGTGCTACACTTGATTTTAGATTGGCAATTTGCAGTATTTTTGTGTTCGCGCGAAAGACATCTGAGGCAGTTGCTCTGGTCCCTATTGACCTTACTAAATGCCCCGCATTTCGATCCACGAGCTGAATGCAAACACCAAATCGTTGACGTACAAATCAAGACATTGTGTATTTCCGCAAGTACCATATGGTATTGCGGCAAACTCTAACGGTCACATTTTGGCACTCACATGTGTGCAAAAATGTGCACCAAAGCATGGGGAGGCACATATAGTGCAACGACGCGGCTTTACACTTATTGAGTTGTTGGTCGTAATCGCTATTATCGCGATCCTGGCCGCCATCCTATTCCCGGTTTTTGCCCGGGCTCGAGAAAAGGCCCGCCAGACAAGCTGTCTGTCAAACCTGAAACAACTTGGTCTCGCTGCAATCATGTATGCGCAGGATTATGACAGCACATGGGTTCCCGTATACCTCTATGACGGCGCCCCTGGCCCAACCACTCTTCACGTATGGGGCGTCAAGCTCAGCCCATATACCAAGAACGACCAGATTCTGATTTGCCCGAGTGGCAGCTATACCTATACCTATCCGGATCCTGATGACTACATCTGCAGCTATGCCATCAATGCCATCAACAAAGACACGAGCGTGGCTTCTGGCGGCAACGGCTATGGCATGGCCATGGCCAATGACGCGGATATCGAAGACCCGGCTGGCACTATCTGGGCCGCTGAGTG
>CAYSRY010000086.1:0-12233 GCA_964433395.1 uncultured Armatimonadia bacterium
CAAGGGCTCCATTCACATTCACGAAACCCACCCGAATTTCTCCGTATGCAAAGACGGGGCCTGGAACTCCTCCGACACCACGTACTGGCCTGAGCTCCACGGTATCCGCTCCGGTGCACTGCGCGAAGAACTCTCCTATTTCGCCACATGCGTCGCCGAAGACCGAGCACCATCAGTGATCACACCTGAGGAATCAATGGCTGCTGTTGAGGCATGTCTTGCAGCTGAAAAATCCGCTGCGTCAGGCCGCATCGTTACAATCAAACACTGAGCGCTAACCGATACCCGTACACGAAAACGGCGACGGAATATTCCGTCGCCGTTTCTTATTCGCAGCTATCTCCACGCCATCACCACGGGGGCAGCGCCAGTGTCCCGCCCTCCATCATGAGGCTCGATCCATTGATATATCCGGCGTCATCACTCAGCAGAAATGCCGCCGCTTTCGCGACATCCTCCGGCGTCCCAAGCCGCCGCACCGGCAGCTTCTGCGCCACTTCGGCCAGCAGCTCCTCCTCCGGCGTGTCCCACCCTGCGCAGGTTGCGCGCAACATTGGCGTATCAATTGTCCCGGGGCAAATGCCGGTCGTTCGAATGACCCCCGGATAGTCGATCGCCATGCACCGAATCAGCGCCTCAAGCGAGGCTTTCGACGCACAGTACAGCGCGTGCTGTGGGAAGCCGATAAATGCCGCCACCGACGTTGTAAGCACGATACTGCCTTTCCCCTGTTCTTCCATCACTGGCACGATGTGCTTCAGCAGCAGGAAATTCCCGCGCACATTCACACCAAAGATGAAATCATAGTCCGCGTCCGAAAAATCGGCGACTTTTCCTTCCCGCCACGCACCGGCATTGCTTGCCAGGCAGTCAATCCGCCCGTACGTATCCAACGTCACTGCAACCAGATTCTCCACGCTGGCCTCATCGGTCACATCGGTCTCAACGAAAATCGCATCAAGCCCATTGGCCTGAAGCTCATTCTCCATTTCCGCGCCCTTTTCAGGCTGGATCGACGCCATCACTACTTTATTCCCGAGCTCCGCAAAATGTCGGCTGCACCCCTCGCCGATCCCCGAGGTCGCGCCGGTCACGATGATCACTTTTCCCTCAAGTGCCATCCTCAAGTCCCCTTCCATGAAGCGCAACGCTTCAGTCGTTCAGCCGCTCTTTGCCCTCTTCAAATTCCATGTATTCATATACTGCGCCGTCTTCCAGCACGAAAACCACACGCAGACCCTCCAATGCTTCAAACGGGCCAAGGATGACCTCTTTCCCCTCAATGGCACCATCGAAATCATCGGTCTGAAAAGCCATGTGCGGCAAATCGCGCAGCGGACCGGTTACAGGCGTATCATCTTCATACCGCAAAAACTCGACCTTATACTTGTGATCCAGAGGCTCTGTGACCCATACTTTTGTAGCCTCAACATATATCTCATTCGGCTGTTTCTCATCGGTCGGCAGACCTACGTGGTGGAACCATTTCATCTCCGGCTCATCCTCTCCAGATCCGTACAGAGGCTTTTCACTCTTCTATCGACCAACCTGTAACCGCAGGGCCAATTACCCTTCAGCCGCGCGGCACCAGTCGATTGCACGATCTGCCATTGTGAAAATGTCATTCTCTGGTGCGTAACCGAGCATGCAACGCGCTTTGTTAATGTCTATTGCAAACGAGTGATAGTCCGGGCACGCAACATCAATCGTCGGCATGTCCAGCTTTGCGGCCAGATACTCGCCTGCCACCCGATATTCAAACGGAGCGGGGCCGGCGATGTTGAAATCCTGCCCAATCGCGCTCTCGTTCCCGAGCATTCGGCCAAACGCCTGCATCACATCATCTATATGAGCAATATGCCTGAAATATGGAATGCCATTACCATCAACCTGCACTGCAGCTCGCTCCTCGCCGGCTTCCACGAGGGCCATGATCTCATCCGAAACTGCGCCGAAACCGTGACCAGGCTCCGCTGGGTCCACATTATCCAGAAGCGAAAAATGACTTAGCAGATCATCTTTCTCAAAAATCCATGATGACCGCAGGATTGTGGCTGGCAGTCCATATTGGATACCGTACTGCTCCGTCATCGTCTCTTCCATGACTTTGCTGAATGCGTAGTAGCCGGGATAGGCCATTTTCGGGTGATTCTCGTTAATCGGGTATGCGTGCGGATAAAACCAGATGCCCTGAGCGGCGTCCCCGCTGAAAATGATGAGCTGTTTGATGTTCGCATTCCGACATGCCTCAAGCACGGTGAACATTCCGCGCAAACTCACATCAAAAAATGACTCTGGATCCTCTTTTGCAGTCGCAAGATAGACCACGGCGTCCGCCCCGTCCACGACTTCCCCAACTGCTTCCGGATCTGTCACACTGCCGTAGACGGTGTATGCGTCATACTTTTCAATCGGCATTCGGTGCACAAGCACGCGAAGGCCGAGCTCGCGTTCCGCCACGAGGCGGCAAACTCGCTGCCCTACTTTGCCGCTGCCCCCGAAAACTGCCACATTCCGCAGTTCCATATCCGGCTCCCTTCCGCTGCATTTGATTACGCTTTCACCTTTCTTTGATACCCCGCAGAAATCCTCCACACTCCGGCGAATTCCAGCGCATTCGATGATATGCCACCGCAAACAAAAGGGCCACCTCAAAGGAGGTGGCCCCTGCATGCGTCAGTAGCAGCTCGTCTTAGTTAATTGTGACTGTACCGTCAACTGCGGTCGGCTGCGGGTTGATAGCATTACCAGCCGTGTTGAAGAACTGCAGCGATGGCGTCGTGCCTACAGCATCAATATCGATGGTGCGGACACCGGCTGCCCCTGCGGTTGCCGTGATGGTCACTAACGTGCCCTCACCGGCCGTAAACGCCTCGGTGCCGGCAATGCTGACTGTTATCCGGCCCGCTGTTGCGCTGTTGGAAATGATCAGAGCGCTACTTGGAATTGCAGCGCCTTTAGCAACGCTGATGCCAGTGAGCGCACCTACTGGATAGTTGATCCCCATGTCGAAACCGGCGATGCCGGTTGCATCGGTGATCTTGATTGGGATGTTAACCGTACTGCCAGCGCTGACAGTCTGGCTATCAACGAACACATTGAACGGGATCGGGTTGTTGACCGTAACCGTGATGCTCGTTGTGGCGGTCTTGCCATAGCTGTCTGTGGCGACTGCAGTTACGCTGCGGCTGCCGTTGGTAACCGCCGTCGTGTCAAATGTCTTCGAACCGGTTGCACCCGTGATGCGCTGGGTTGAACCGCCGAATGTGACGTCGATGTACTGGATTGTTGCAGTGGCTTCCTGCGCGGTGGCCGTGCAGGTTACCGTCATATTATCCTGGACGGTTGCGCCATTGGCGGGACTGCTGATTACCACAGTCGGATCTGCGGAATCGACTGTGACATTGATAGTGGCGGTGCCGGTCACGCCAAAGCTGTCTGTTGCGACCGCAGTAATTGTCCGGGTACCGTCGGGGACGCTAGTGAAGTTGACTGTACCAGTCGGGCCGGTAACCGTCTTGGTCACGCCGTTGACAGTAACGTCAACTTTGGTGATGGTTGCGCCGGGCTCAACCGGAGTGCCGGTGACAGTCACGCTGAAGTTCGGAAGAACGCCGGCATTGTTGGCCGGATCGTCGATTGTGACTGTGGGCGGATCGGTCGGCGGGGTCTCAACTGTGACCTCGATGCGCTCGGTCTTCGTGCGGCCCTGATCGTCGGTAGCGACCGCTGTGATGGTGTAATCGCCATCCGGCGTTATGGTGAAGTTAACGGTTCCAGTGGCGCCAACAATATTCTCCGTCTGCCCGTTAACGGTTACGGCAATGCCAGTTATACTGCCGCCTTCTTCTTCAGTCGAAGCGTTCACTGTGACAGAAAAAGTTGGATCAACGGTCGCGCCGTCAGTTGGCGAAGTGATGTTGACCGTAATGCTGGGACCACTACTGCCTCCACAACCGCTGAGCATCAACATTAGTACAATTACTGCCATAGGTATGATAGAAACGTAGCGAGACAAGATATTGACCTCCCGTGGGTGACTGTAAACTTGGCAGACTTAACGTTGTAACAATACCATTGGATTCTTGCGAACGTCAAGACTACGCCAGTGTCCGTAGAAACTGCAATTACCACGCCAGAACCGCCTCAGATGTCTGCAGAGCGGAATGACAGTGTTACGAATCTGCTGAGAAACTTTTTGCCGATGTATATCTATGTATATCGATAAGATGCAGTCAATAGATAATTCTCTGCTGTCAGTATTTCACCTCTGTTAGATAAAAAGTTTGAGGGTTATTTGATGTGCTGAATTTCTGATCGATCAGAAGGCACATCCAGCAGGTCCATGTACCCTTCATCCGGCTCTCCGAGTGCCTATGGCGGCGCTACGGCCTGATCTGAATTCGCCAGCATGGCAGGATCGCGTACCAGAATTGAAAATCAGCAAATCGCATGTCTGCGGCGGTCAGGTTCCAGGACCTCAGGCGTTTGGTCCCCCCCACCTGAGGGGTTACAACCCCCTATCCTGGATTGAGAAAAAAGCGCCGAGACTCAATATATTTCCGCTCAGCCAACCTCAGTAAATTCCGTCATCATACCCGCCATGTAGTGGCATTTCTGAGTGATGCGGCATTTTCGTTGCGAGGATACATTGGGCTGAATGCCACTCAAAACGGTTGTAAACGGCTTTTACGCCTATTACAGAGTTGGACGACAAGCGTCAATGTATTGTTCCCAAATCGTTTGCAGTTGCGAAACTATATTTTGTCATCGGGGTGCCGTTGTGCATCAGAGCCGTGCGCGCGTCTGGACGGCCAGCAGATTTCCCCTCAATTTCCTCCCCTGAACCAAACTTATACATCCGCGTCCGTCAGGTCCTCCGACCTTCGGCGGCATATACAGCTCCGATGATTTCAACGGAGCGGCGGCTGGTTTGCCTGCTCCGCGCATTTCCACATGAGATGCCGCAGAATCAGCCCGAGCAAACGGTAACACGTCCTCGGAACTGGCCATTTGCACCCGGGGACCACCCCCTGAGGTCAAGGGGTAGTGACAAGCCCCAAGTTTTCTCCCGGAAATCTTCAGGCGCATTGAGCAGACATCGCACTTAAATATCATAAAGAGAATAAATTGCCATCTGCTACAGCCGAATCGGGCGCACACAGCGACGCCATACCATCTTCGCTATAATTCGGCGCAGATTGCCACCATGGAGCAAATGTCCAGCGCGCCACAGCGACAATCCGCGAAATTATCGTTCACAGATGCTACGGATTACTCAGCGGCAATTTGCTCAAGCGCCTCGGCAATCAGCATTAACCCACGTGGCAAGTGGTAGAACCCCTTCCACATGGAGCCTTTGAGACTGAGAGACACCTGGCCATCGCGGTTGAGGTAGCCGAACCACTCGCCATGTTCCGGATCACGGAATCGATCCCATGACCAGTCGTGGAGACGCTCGAACCAATCGAGCATGTCCTGGCGACCAGTCATCCGATGGGCCAGCAGAGCGGCATAGAGTGCCTCGACCTGCACCCACCACAATTTCATATCCCACTCGAGATACGGTGACGGCAGACTTTTGAGATCTGTGAAATAGAGAAGGCCGCCATATTTGTCATCCCACCCGCGCTCAAATGACCACTCAATAATCTCGAGGGCACGGTCGCGAATGGCCGCATCGTTGCGATATTCGGCCTCCCGCAGGAGGAACCACGCGGATTCGAGAGCATGGCCGGGATTGATCGTGCGGCCATCCGGGCTGTCATCAATGCGGCCGTCAGGCCAGACATTTTCGAGCAGCACCCGCTCTTCGGGATGTGCGTGCCGATTGAGCACTCGGTCCAGCATGGCGTCGCCAAGTTCGGTGTAGCGCGGATCGTCGCCAAGCGCCCGCAATTCCTGAATAACGTTGACAAGAATCATCGGCACCGCATGGGTCATCAGCCGCGGGATTTCGGGGTAGCTGAGCGAATCGAGGTCAGCGATGCGGGTCAGTTCAACCATGCGCCAGAAAAGATCCCGCGCCTCCTGCGCGACAGCTTCGTCATCAGTGGCCAGCGCATATTGGCAGAGACCGCAGACAGTGAAGCATTCGGAAAAAATGCCCCAAGGGCGAGTAAGCCGCTCGCCCGCTGCAGTAACGGCAAAATACATCCTGCCATTCTCGTCGAAGCAGCGCTTGCGGATGAAATCGAGCCCGCGCCCGGCCCATTCGAGCCACTCAGGGCGCTTTTCGACCGTGTTGTACAGGCGGCACAGGGTCCAGACAAAACGCCCCTGAAGCCAGACATATTTTGTATCGTCATACAAAAGCCGCCCTGCTTTTCGTCAACGGCGCGGGGCAGCCAGAATGGGACAACGTTTTCGTTGAGTTCACTGCGGTAGAGCGATGCGAGCTCTTCTGCCCTGTTCTGTTGCATGTCGTACTCCTGTATCATACTTCGAACACAATCTCACGGAGAGGGCAACTATCGGCCCTCTCCGTTATGTTCGATGTGCTCAGCGAGCCTCGACTTCGGCGAGCCACATGATTTCGGGTCGGGAAGCCGGCCCGCCACCTGATGGCTGATAGACGCGGAAATGGTCGGTTGTCACAGTGTTGAACTTGATTGTATTGTTTCGTCCCTCCTGCAATCCCTCTGCGGGAGATTTGGCGACGGTCTTCCAGCCATCGCCTGCAGCGACCTGAATCTCGATATTCTGGCTGGTATAGAACGTACCACCAGTGTACGCCCAGTACAGCGTGACTTCGGAGAGCGGAACAGCTTTGGGCAACGTGACGTCAATCCAGTGGTCGCCAGTAACCTCGGCCGAGGCCCATGTCACATCATTCCCCGACCCCGAGCCACTGAGCCTGTTGAAGCCATCAGTGAGCGGAGCAAGCGAGGGGTAGCTGCTGAAGTTGGAATCGACTTTTACGACGATGTCAGCTTTGAGCAACTGAATGACGTTGGCCGTATCGATTTTAGTGAATTTGGCGGAGAGATTGAGCGTATTGGACTGTGGGAACGCGTCTTTGATGGATGTCTGGACAGAATGCTCGCCATAGTCAAGCTCGCCCATGTCCACCTGAATGCCGACCTGCCTGCGGCTGACCGGAGTGACTTTGACGCGGTCAGAGCCGAGTACCTCACCATTCAATATGACCTTTAGGCTGGATAGATCGAGCGAATTTTCGCGGTCCGCCACGCCCCAGAGTATGATCTGCGGCACCTGACTGCTGGCTCCAAGGTCAAGATTGGCATCTGCTTTTTTGGGTTTGCCATCAGCCTTCACGCCGAGAAGAATCGGCGGCTTCTGGTCGTATATGTCGAGCTCTGCGGGCGGATTGATGAGGAGGTACATCTGTGCTCCGCCCGCCTCTTTGGGATTCGGCGTGAGCAGGATGCGTCCATCGGCGAGCGTGAATGGCACTTTCTGCCACTGTCCCCCGGCAGCGCGGATATAAACGGCGGCGTCGGGCGTGACATCAGGCGCAGGAAGAGCAAGACGGACCGGGACATTGGCAGTAACTATGTACGCATCGGCTAATGCCTGACCACCAGCAATAGTGGCGAGTAATGCAACAACAACTGCGAAGAGCTGTGAGCGTGTCATCGGAATTCCCCTTTTCTGTGCTTTGCCCGGTCCTATCGGGCCTCAATTTCGTTGAGCCAGAGTATGTTGGGTCTGTCAGGCGTACCTCCGCCCGGCTCCTGATAGAGGCGGAAGCGGGAGGTGGTGACAGGTTTGAACTGACATTTGGTGAAGCGAGCCTGTGTTTCGCCTTCGGTGGGCGAATTATAGACAGTCTTCCACGCATGATCCTCGAAGACCTGTATCTGAATGTGCCGACTTGTAACTGGCGGGGTGCCGATCCACCAGAGCGTGACTTCGCGGATTTCGTGAACTGTGGGGAGAGTGATTTGGGCCCAGTGCGGGACCGCGGTTTCTTCGGAAGCCCATGAGAACTGCCCGCCGCCAGAGGTGTTCTTGGCGGAAGTGACACCATCAATGAGAGTATCCGGGTATTCATAGCCATTGTGCCAACTGTCAACGGCGACGGTGACGCCCTCAAGAGCCTGGACGGCATTTGTGATGTCGACGACGCGGAATGCAATGCTGGAATGCGCCTCATGGACGTATGGCGCGACGTCGGCAATGGAGGTATTGAGGATGAAACGGCCCGGCTCAGGGTTGTCGAAGCGGACGGTGACACGGGCACGCTTCGCACTGATGGCTTCGATGGAGACCTGCTCAGCACCGATCCAGTTTGAGGCGAGCGAAACGCGGATGGAGTTGAAATCTATGGGGACATCCGGCGAAACGAAGCCCATGGTGAATTGAAGCGGTCCAATGCTGACTGCGCCGTGATTACAGGAAGGCAATGCCGGGGCCGGCAGGCCGTTGACTTTGATGCCTTCAAGCGTGATCGGAGCCTGAGGGCTGCTGTGCTGCCAGTGAGAGGCGGGATTGATGGCGAGGCGGGGGCGGATATCACCGTCGGAAACGGGTGGGGTGAGAAGATTATCTTCGAGACGGCATTCGGCGCGACGCCATGACTGGCCGGGGTATTGGGCATATGCAATAACCGAAGCGCCGGGGATGATAACCGGCAGCACGGGTGCGGTAGTGTTGACATATGACTGAGCGGCTGCTGATGTCAGGCAGGCGACGAAAATGCCAAGAACGACAATTGGCGTTTGAATACGCGGCACGGGTAAACGCCCCTTTGGGATATAATCTGCTCAACAGCTCAGGCCGGAAAGCCCCTTTGGGGAATGGTTCTCCGCCTGAGGTGATACATCCTTCAGACAATTGAGAAGGTATATGCAAAGTATCCACGAATGAATGGAGTACAAGGGCTTGGGAACATTGCGAGCTCATGCACCAGTAGATGGGGAGGGTATGGATGAGGAAAGCCATCGCAGTATTGATGATTTTCACAGCAATGACAATGCTAGCCTCGTGTTCGGTCAGAGGCGAATCGGGAACCGGCAATGAGACTGAGAAAGCGACAACGCCCGCATCAGAATCATCGGCCGCATCGGTGAAGGGGCCGACAGTCGTGGTCCTGCAGGTCGGCGACAAGTATGATGAAAAATCTGGTCAAGTGACCAATCAGATTGATGTTTTCTCGACCGATACACCCTCAATACACGTGAACACAGGCATCATGAAGCTCAAGGCAGGTGCGAAAATTTCAGGCACCCTGCATGTCGTGGAAGTTAAGGATCCGGCAGGCGCTGTGGTGCGCGACATTGATGTTCTGAGCGCCGATGATCGGGCTCCCGCTGAGGAAGCAACCATGCACTTTGAATATACCAAACCGGATAATGGATGGCCAGTCGGGGATTATACGGTGAATATCGCGGTCGACGGCGTGCAGATCGACAGCGTGGAAATAGAAGTGAAGTAGCGATATAAGGCATGTCAAAGCCAACGAAACGGCATGCAAAAGCCACCTCGAACTTGAGGTGGCTTTTTTTTGTGGCGGCGGCCACAGCAGTCTATGCGTCAGGCGGCGGGAGATGGGCTCCGATATGCGCGCCCGGATCGTATGCACCGGGGAAGGCGGCACGGACAAAAGCCAGCGCATCGACTGCGGCAGGCATGCGGTATGCCGGGCTCTCATCGGCGGGGCGAAAATCCGCGTCCTCTGTATTGATGAAGAGAGGATCCGCTTCACGTTCAGCAAAGCCGCCCTCGTGTTCACGCAGAAGTAAGCGACGGCAATTGTGATAGAGATTTGCAAGCGCAATGCGAATGGCACCGTCGGAGGCAATCTGTACGCCGGGTGCCTGTTGATCAGCGCCAACCAATATATTGCGCAAAATCATAAGCTGGCTGCCAACGTCGGCGCGGACCGGAGCCCCCTCATTGTCGGCAATCGTATTGCCTGCAATCCATATTTCATGGGCAGGCTCGCATGGAGGCAGGCAATTGTGGGGCGCGCACTCATCGCATTCGCCGGACCATGCGGCAGTCTGAATGCCATCGCCCGCATTTGCATAAATCATATTATTGAGCACAAAGTGACTCGTGCCGTGCAGGCGGATGCCAGAAGCCAAATTGTGATGGATGCGGTTGTCGAGCATGACATTGCGAGAACCACAGCGTAGAGTAACGCCACCCGCGCCATTGTGGTGAATGTCATTGGCGCGCAGAAGATTATCGGAAGTCGCGGAGTAACAGCCCTCGTGCGTGTTGTGGTGAAGCTCGTTCTCTTCGACAATGTGAAAGCCCGGCGATGCAAACGGATATGGGCCTGCGCCCATCTGTACGGCGCGGCGGCACCCGGAAATGCCGTTGCGGCGGATGGTCATGCGGTGATTGTGACCTGCGGATGCGATGTAGATACCGCACCCACCATGCGTCAGGAGAATCGTGTTGCGCTCGAAGAGATTATCGCAGCATCCGGGGCCCCGGACAGCAACAGCATGACCGCTACCCACCTCTTCGCGAGTGATGAGATTGCCGATGAACTGGCAGTCATGGACATTGGCAGCGAGCGTGAGCGCGTCGCCCACACTGTCCGCGATGTGCACGCCTTCGAGGCGCACACAGGCAGCATCTTCGAATATCACCGCAGTTTCGCGGATGGCCGCCGCATGTGGCACCTCTGACCGGATGGTCACCGGCGCGTCAGGCGATCCCGCACATGAAATGTGTATGACACCGGGGCGGTAGACACCCGGCTTGAGAATGACCACATCGCCGGGCAGCGCCTGCTCGACGGCGAACTGAATGTCGCCATAGGGACTGGCTTCAGTGCCGAAGCCAGCGTCAGTGTCACCGTCGGGAGCGACGTAGATGTTGGTATTGTCACCTCTGTCGACGGGCGCTTCAAATGCGCCAATTGACTGGCGAATGTGGCCGAGACGGCCATACCCGCGAAAATCGCGTTCAACGGATGTGCCAGGAATCGCGCCAGCGGCAGGACTTTGGGCAGAGAGAGTAAAATCGTCCGATGCGGCATCGGAGAATTGGGGATCGCCAATCATGCATGGCTCTCTGGCAAACTCGGTGGCGTGGGTGAAAAGATTCCACTGTGCGGAGAACTCACCTTTGGCTTCGATGAGCGTACCGGGGGATGAAAAAATATTGTACCGCACATACGCACGGGCAGCAGCGTCAATACTCAAAAGAACTGACCGCTTGCCGGCAGGTGCATAGAGAGTGTTGTGGAATATTTCGGGGATGCCAGTTGAAACGACGATGGCGGATTGTGGACAGTCGGCTATTAGACTGTTGTGCACAGTAGCGCCGGGGGCGTCAATATGG
The DNA here is from genome assembly GCA_964433395.1 of uncultured Armatimonadia bacterium. Taxonomy (GTDB): domain Bacteria; phylum Armatimonadota; class Zipacnadia; order Zipacnadales; family UBA11051; genus UBA11051. Next base: position 11,266 of record CAYSRY010000086.1, read on the forward strand.
ATGCCACTTTCATTACGTATTATGCAATTGGATTCGACGAAGGCGGATACGCCCGTGATTTCGATGGCTGCATCAGAACTTTCTTCGATGACGTTGTCAGCAATACGAATGCGGGGAGCCCAGACTGCAATGCCCGTGGAATTGGCGGTCAGGCGATTGGCAGATATGACGGGCGATGTCCCGGTCGAGCCTGCGGCGCTGATGTCGATCCCGTAGTTGCAACCCGCAATCTGATTATGGTCGATGCGATTTTCACAATTGCCCTTTGATATGTCGATAAGAAGACCAGTTGGGCGGTCAGTGGAGAGATGGCGACAGTCGATGATGTTGTCGGCGATGATGCAATCGGTGATATCTTCGCCTGCAATGGTTATGCAGGCATCCGCTTCGCCAGAGCCTGTAATGCGACATTGCCGGACTTCACAATGAGAAGCTCCTGTGGCGAGTGTGAGGCCTCCAGTGATGTCGAGGCCATACAGCTTGATTTGTGGTGTGTGAATGGAGATATGGCCAGAGATAGTGACGCCATGTTGCACAGCCGGCATAACCCAGAATATGCCAGTGCCGATGTCTACATCTTCATCATACACGCCCGGTAAGAGATACACACAGGCCCAGTGGGCATCGTGAAGACGCATCATCGCCGAAATGGACGGATAGGGCGTTTCGCGGTCGCCATTGCCACCCTCGGGTGCGCCTGGACGCACATACACGTGGCGGGGTTCTCCGCCCTCACATTCGGCCGCGTCGAAGAATGAGGATATTGTGAGTAGAACTGCCAACATCATGAGAAGCGCAGACGCGTAAGGGCTGATGCCATAGAGTATTTCCATCATCAGTCGCCTCCCATCTATTGAGTATATCGTCAGCGTATAATATTAATTGTATTTAACCGAGAGGCCAAGTATACCTGCTGCACGAATATAATATTGAACAGGCAAATTAGAACGTACGTATTATTTCCGAAA
>CAYSRY010000087.1:0-12129 GCA_964433395.1 uncultured Armatimonadia bacterium
CGGGGCGGACCTGACTATAGCCTCCATCGCATTGCCTGTTGGGCAGTGCTCGCAGCTTGGCGTTGTGCAGGCAGATGTCACCGGACGGGCAGAGCGGTTCGTCGAAAAATCGTCGACCCCACCCACCATGCCCGGCGATCCTGCAAATTGCCTTGTCAATATGGGCGTTTACATCTGGCGCACAGAAGCTCTCGTCCAGCACGTTGTAGCTGATGCAAGACGCGCCACCAGTCACGATTTTGGTAAAGACATCATACCGGCGATGGTAGAGAACGGCCGTCCTGTCCAGATATGGCGTTTCCGCGCCGCAGGCCATGGAGCTTCTGACTATTGGCGCGACATCGGCACGCTGAGTAGTTACTGGCATGCGCATATGGATCTGGTCAGCACAACCCCTAGCCTTGATCTCTATGACCAGGCATGGCCCATCTACACCCATCGACCGGTCGCACCACCTGCGCGCATCTGCTGCTCAAATAGCGCTGACACGTTGCAGGTTGTCGACGTGCTTCTGTCCGCTGGCTGCAGGATTGATGGTGGACGTGTCAGCAAGTCTGTGCTCTCCCCGGGAGTTCATGTTGACAATGCCGATGTGCAGGAATGTGTGCTGATGGATGACGTTGTCGTTGAGCCTGGAGCGTATCTCAAACGGGTGGTTGTGGCAGAAGGGGTGCGCGTACCGGCTGGGATGACTATCGGTGTCCACCCCAGCGAGGACCCCAATCACTTTATTGTTACGCCTGATGGCATCACCGTCGTACCAAACCGCATCGCCCTGGACGAGTGAATTCTCTGAAATGGAATGATAAGCATGAAGGTACTCCTTGCATCTGCAGAAGTTGCTCCGTTCGCCAAAGTTGGCGGACTGGCTGATGTTGCTGGTAGTTTGCCGATTGCTCTCAAGCAGCTTGGTATTGACGTACGCGTCATAATGCCCAAATACCGCACTGCACGCGAATACACTGGCCCCATGGCATGCGCGGTCCCTTCTGTTGACGTCGCGATGCCGACGTATATGACTGGGTGCGCTGTCGACATGGAGACCTTACCCGGTACAGATGTACCGGTCTATTTCATCGAGCATAATGACTATTTTGACCGTGAATATGTCTACGGACCCCCTGGTAATGCATATCCTGACAATGCGCAACGATTGTCGTTTTTCTCCCGCGCGGTGCTCTCGGTATTGCCCGGCCTCAATTTCTCGCCCGACATAATCCACCTCAACGATTGGCACACTGCGCTCATCGCCGCCTATTGCCGAATGCGTGAGCTGCCGTATGCCACTGTCTTCACTGGCCACAACCTCGGGGGCGCATATCAGGGTAATTTCCCCCAGCACTACCTCGATGTCGCCGGCCTTGATCTTGGTGACCCGCGTGTGTCACAGGCTGTCAGCGATGGACACATCAACCTCGCGAAAGTTGGATTACTGTTCTCTGATATGATCAACACCGTCAGTGAACGGTATGCCGAGGAGCTCAAAGATGAGGCGCTGAGTGGTGATATCGCTCAGCTCATTAACCAGCGCGGCGAAGACGTGTGGGGCATACTCAATGGCATCGACTACGACCTGTGGAATCCAGGAACCGATACAGTCATCGCCTCCACATACACCGCAGATGACATTGCGGGCAAAACCGAGTGCAAGCGCGCACTGCAGGAAGAGTTCGGCCTGCCGCAGGATCCCACTATTCCTGTGTTCGGCTTGGTTACTCGCCTAGACGCGCAGAAGGGGCTTGACCTCGTTGCCGAGATAGTCGACCAATCTGATGATTTCCAGATTGCGTTGCTCGGCACTGGCGACAGTGAGCTTGAGCGCGCCTTTGATCATGCCAGCCACCGCTACGAGAATATCTCAGCCCATCTCTCATTTTCTGGCTCACTTGCCCGCAAAGTATACGCGGGGTCCGACATGTTCCTCATGCCTTCGCGCTATGAACCATGCGGTCTCGGACAGATGATTGCACTGGCGTATGGGACGATTCCGGTTGTCCGCCGAACTGGTGGCTTAGCTGATACCGTTCATCAGGAAGGGCCCAATGCCAATGGTTTCGTCTTTGACGAATACTCGGTCGCAGCTCTTCTGAATTCAATCAATCAGGCGATTGCCGCATTCCATGACCGAAAACGTTGGAGCAAGCTGATCGCAAATGCGTTTGCGTCTGACTGCTCATGGGATGCTTCGGCAAAAAGATACGTTCAGATTTACGAGGCAGCTTTGGCAAAGCATCGCCACTAAACAGCCAATAGCTTCCCAAGCGGCAATCTGGGGAGCAAGGAGATGGTCTTGTGGGTCACGGGGAAAACCTGCTGTATCTGCCCGCGAACCCGTTGGAGACTGAATGGCTTGAGACCAACGGTTTGGGCGGTTTCGCCTCATCAACCGTAAGCGGCTGCAACACGCGCCGCTATCATGCGCTGCTGGTAACCGATCCACATGCAACGACTGAGCAAATGCCTGCCGGTCGCCGGGCATTCCTCAATACCGTCGAGGACGCTCTCACGTGTAGTGGCGCGCGGTTCGAGCTGGCCACGAATTTCTACGAGGGGGCAATATACCCCGAAGGATACAATTACATTACAGACTTCGCCCGGTTCCCGTGGCCTACTGTCATATACGAGACCGGACAGTGTCGTCTGCGGCGAGAGGTCTTCATGCCATGGGGACAGAATACGGTTGTCCTCCGTTACACGCTCGAACAGGCACCTGAACCTGCGACACTCGCTCTCAAACCGCTTGTTTCAGGACGTGATTTCCACCATTTGATCCGAGCAGATGAGGCCATTTCGCCGCGTGTCCATCGTACTGACGAACAGTTCTCCGTAGCACTTTTTGATGAAGCATCCACCGTATGGCTTTGGTATGGCGGAGCGTCACTCAGTGGCCATGACGATGATTTCAGACATTGCTGGTATTATGGTTTTCACTACCCCGTTGAAGCGCGGCGTGGCCTCGATGCTGCCGAGGACCTCTATTGTCCTGCCGAAATATCGTGGCATCTTGAACCCGGCGACCAGGCCGTTCTCATCGCATCCACACAACCGGTTACAGCGCCTGACGTTGACGCATGGGATGACGAAGAACGCACCCGCCGCGAGCTGATCGCGGCACCCGCAGGCGACGACAATATCGCCCGCCACCTCTTCCTCGCTGCTGACCAGTTCATTATTAAACGCAATGTCGGCCATTCCATAATTGCCGGCTATCCCTGGTTCAACGACTGGGGACGCGATACGATGATTGCGTTGCCGGGTCTCACTATTGCGACCAAACGGTATGACATGTGCAAATCCATACTCAGCACGTGGCTGTCTCACATGCACGACGGCCTCGTCCCGAATGTCTTCGGTGACGATGGCAGCGCCGCCTATAACACCGCTGATGCGACACTGTGGATGTTCGCTGCGGCACGCGATTACTACCGTTCTTCGCGTGACCTCGAATTCTTTCGCGGTGGGATATACGATGCCCTCATCGCCGCTGTGAACAGGCATATTTCTGGTACTGGTCATGAGATTGCAATGGATCCCGACGATGGTCTGCTTGTGGCTGGTACTCCCGACACACAACTCACATGGATGGACGCCAAAGTGGGTACGTGGGTAGTCACGCCACGTCATGGGAAACCGGTCGAGATCAATGCCCTGTGGTACAACGCGCTGCGAACTGCTCATTTCCTGGCCGACAAATTCGGCGACAGAGCCGCCGTCGACGAGCTTGCTGCCATTGCCGTTGGGGTACGTCGTTCGTTTGTCGAGACGTTCTTCTCTGACGAGCTGGGCTATTGCTATGATGTGATCGGTCCTGACGGCCCGGATGCGTCTTTGCGCCCCAATCAGCTTATAGCTTGCTCTCTGCAATACTCACTGCTCTCAAGTGAACAGGTGCGCAGTGTTGTTGATGTTTGCCGTGGCGCATTGCTTACGCCGCCGGGAATGCGCACACTTGCACCGGATCACCCAGCTTACCGTGGCAGATACGAGGGCGATGTGTGGAGCCGGGATGGCGCTTACCATCAGGGCACTGTCTGGCCGTGGCTCATCGGCCCCTACCTCAAAGCCTATAGGATCGCCTACGGCAGCTCCCCCGAGACGCGCGAATACATGCGCAACTGTCTCTCGCCGCTGATGGCCCACCTGCTCGAGAACGGATCCATTTGCGAAATCTTCGATGGGGATGAGCCTCAATACCCGCGTGGCTGCATTGCGCAGGCGTGGAGCGTCGCGCAGGCGCTTGAATGCTGGCTTATCGCCCGGGAATCATAACAGGAGAGTATCATGCCTGTATACCTCCCCACAGCTGCTGTGGGAAATGGCCACATGCTTGCAACACTCGGCGCATCGGGCGAAATTATGGCGGTTTTCTATCCGCACATTGATTTCGCCCAGAACGTTCATGAAGCATTGCCGTTCATATATGCTGGTGAGCCTGGCAGAGGCAAGGTTATTTGGTTATGGGATAACAGCTTCATCCGTTCACAGCGGTATGTCCCTGGCACAAATATTCTGACGACTACGCTCCGGGGGGCGGAGCCGCGTATCGACATCGAAGTCAACGATTTTATCCCTGCCTCCGAAATCCATCCGCCATCTACTGCGTTCATTCGTACTGTGACCATCACCAACAACTCGGGCCAGGAATTTCGTGGGGCATTCGGCCATTATTTTGATCTCCGTCTTGGCGAAGTGGCTGGCAAACAGGCCGTTCGCTATGACTATGGGACAGGCCGGTTCTGGCAGTATTTTCGCGATGTCGCCGTTGTGGTGGGGGGCGATGTCCCCGACCAGGTGCGTTGCGGAAAAGCCGGATATGACAATGATCGCAGCGCCAAACACGACCTGCTGGATGGCCACCTCAATGGCCAGCCTGAAGACATCGGTGACGTCGACTTCGCCCATCTTTTCCAGCTTCAGCTTGCGCCTGCGCAAAGCAGGATGATTACGGTCATTCTCATGTTTGATCGCACACTGCACGCTGCAGAAACCGCGTATGGCAGGCTTATTGAGCAGGGTGTGCCACAACTGCGTGCCGCCACCGAAGAATTCTGGGCAAAACGGCTTGCCAGGCGTCATCCGGTCAAAGTTGATACCTACCTCGAAGAGGCCTATCAGCGCGCGTTGATGATGCTCACAATACTTCAGGATGCAGAGACTGGCAGCTTCGTCGCTGCACCCGAATTTGACCCACGCTACGATCATTGCGGCGGCTACGGCTATTGCTGGCCGCGCGATGCTTCAGAATCTGCCGATGCGCTTGTTGCCGCAGGCTATTCCGAGCCGCGCGAACGCCTCGTCAAATGGTATCTCAGATCCCAGCTCCCGGATGGCCGCTGGGGACAGAGACATTGGGCAGAGGGCCCGATTGCTTCTTCATGGTCTCTCCGCGACGGTTTCCACCAGCTTGATCAGTCGGCTGCGGCGCTCCTCACTATCTGCCAGTGGACACTTTCCGAACCATCAAAGCGCTCCGCCCGCATTATCGAAAGTTTTGCAAGCATTGAGGCCGCTGCCAACGCGCTCGCCGGCATGGTTGACGATCGCGGTTTCCACACGCCTGCGTGCGACCTGTGGGAGACATTTGAAGGCATTTTTGCATACACAAATGCGGCTTTCTCTGTCTCACTCAAAGCTGCTGCTGAATGCGCTATGGCAAAAGTCGACGAAGATGCTGCCAGGCGCTGGGCAATGGCTGCCGAGCGTACGCGCAAAGCTACGCTTTCTTTATTCGATGGGCATCACTTCGCCCGCGGTCTGCACAATGGCGGTGATATTGACGGTACTGTCGATACCGCAACACTCGGCCTCGTCGCGCCATTCTCAATCATCGATCTCAGAAACCCCGACGAGCGCGACATGGTCGCGCGCAACCTCGCCACAATTGAAGGCACGCTCGGACGTCATACTGCGCTTGGCCCGGCTCTCATTCGCTATGTGGGCGATGGCTATCTTGGCGGTACGGTGGGGTGTGTCAACACACTCTGGACTGCGCAAATCAAACTCAAACTCGCTTTGGCTATTGCTGCTGATGCCCCGGCCGAAGCACACAAACACGTCGAAGAGGCACTTGCATACATTCACACTGCACTCAATCATGCCACGGTTGCAGGCTGTCTGCCCGAACTCATGGCTGCGCGCGAGTTCCCCTATTGGGCGGCGCCCCACGGTTGGGCTTCCGGGCTGCTCATAAAATGCGTCCTGCTCATTGACCGCTGGCTTTCCATGACTGCATCACAGGAGTAACAATCCATGCCTGATTGCTTCGGCTCATTTTGCCTCATTCTCCATGGCCACATCCCATACGTCCTCGGACATGGTACGTGGCCGCATGGCAGTCAGATGATATACGAGGCTGCCGCCGACACATATATCCCTATCCTGCAGGTGGTTGAAAAACTGGCCGACGAGGGTATTGCCGCCAATATTGCCATTGGCCTCACGCCCGTCACAATGGAGCAGCTCGCCGATGAGCGATTCAAAGATTGGTTCCCACATTATCTCCAGCAGAAAGCTCAGGCAGGGGAGCAGAATTTTCACGAATTCAACGCTCGTGGCGATCTCCATCTGGCTTATCTTGCCCGTCGCTGGCACGATCACTATTCATGGCTCTCACGCAAATTCTGCGAAGAATACAACCGTGACATACTGGGCGCATTTCGCAAACAACAGGAGGCTGGTAACATCGAGGTCATATCCTCTGCAGCGACCCATGGGTATCTGCCGTTGCTGCGCGAAGACGCCAGCGTTCAGGCTCAGATTATGCAGGGTGCTGATGTCTATGAACGTCACATGGGATGCCGTCCACGAGGTTGCTGGCTGCCTGAATGCGCGTATCGTCCACGGTCGCATTGGGCGCCTCAGCCGTTCACTACGGGGGAGGAGATCCCATATCCGCGCAAGGGCATTGAGGAATTCCTCGGCGAGAATGGCTACGACTATTTCATCGTCGACAACCACATGCTTGAAAAAGCCGGAGACCCGCTGCCCGTCCGCATCGAGGAGACAGATACGCTCGGCAAACTCTGGGGGCAGATTCGCCGCGTTGGGGGCGGAGCGAGCGATTTCAAAACGCCCTATCGGCCGTATTTCATCGGCGATCATTTCGAAGATCATCCGCCTGTCGCGGCTCTGTTCCGCGATCCCCAGACTTCCCATCAGGTCTGGAGCGGTGCTGACGGATATCCGGGCGATCACAAATACCTGGAATTTCACAAAAAACACCAGCCTGGCGATTTGCGCTACTGGGCGGTGACTGATGACGCCGGCGATTTGGCATCAAAGCAACCGTGGTCTCCGGATGATGCCGGCCAGAAGGCTGGCGAGCACGCGGGCCATTTTCTCTGGATGGTAAAGAATGCGCTCAGACACGCATACACTGGTTCTGGCCCTCAACCTGTCCTCATCTCGCCATTTGATGCCGAGCTCTTCGGGCACTGGTGGCATGAAGGCACGTGGTGGCTCGAAAAAGCGTTACGCTGGATGAATCTTGATCCAGAGGTTAACGTTTCCACACCTCACAGCTATCTGGCTGCCAACACGCCGGAAGAAGCCATCACCCTTCCTGAAGGCTCGTGGGGTGCTGGAGGTGGGCACTCGGTCTGGCTCAACGATGATACTGTATGGACATGGCGGCACATCTACAACGCCGAATTGAACATTCGCAATCTCATTCAGGAATTCGGGGCTGGGCACGACGAACCGTCGCGCGATCTCATCAAACAGGCGTGCCGCGAACTGCTGCTGCTGCAGGCATCCGACTGGCAATTCCTTATGACCACTGGCTCTGCCTCCGACTATGCAGCTGCCCGCCTCCAGTCTCATTACGATGACATGAAGCGTTGCGCGCAAATGGCGCGCCGCTATTGCCGCGGCGAATGGATCCCGCTGTGGCAGTGGCAGGAGTTTGGGGAAATTCAGCACCGTGACAGTATTTTCGCCGACATTGACCCGCTCTGGTTTGGGGCTGTGAAAAACCCCGCAACCTGACGCATTGTCTCACCTCGCGCATGGCTGCCGCACCTCCGCATTGAGAGGCGCGGCGGTTTGTGCGGATGCGAACCATCTTCAAATGACTTTGGTACGCCAGGGCGCTCAGCATCTACTCGCAGTGGTAGCTCTTTTTTGGGGAGGCTATCTGCGAGTTGATTTGGCTCTCTGCAATCTAGACGATCCAGAAGCCGCCAATGGCTGCCCTCGTTGCTCCAGATCACCCCAGACACAAACCGACAATGCAGGTACTCACTGTCGCACTCGCGAATTCTACACTCCGCCGTTGGCTTCCGCACACTGGCGATACACACTCGTTTCGCACATGCCCGACGCATTCTACGGAGGTACATATGCCTTTCCGCACTCTATGCGCCGCACTTGTTACGTTGCTTTTGGCACTTGCTGTCCCGGCCATTTCCGCTGAGCCGGTTGCTCTTCTTGCCAATGGAGGTTTTGAACGCGATTCATGGGAGTGGTCTGGCGTCTGGGGCCACTACGCTCACGACGTCACCTCCGATGTAAGCTGTTCAGGTCAGAAATCAATGTACTTCTGGGGCTCAGGTGCCATCAAATCAATGCGCTACCGCTATGACGGAGGCCCCATCGAGATTTCTGGCTCATATAAGCTGCGCAATGTCAAAATGGGTGACGTTGCTTACGCAAAATTCTGGATTACCGTCAATTATTTTAATGCTGCCGAAGATGAAATTCGCCACGAAAGCGCTCTGTTGGCCGATGGTACATGTGACTGGACGCGTTTCAGCACCACGATGACACCACCTGCCGAGACCCATTTCATCGAGCTCAGTGTCGCCATGCACAATTGCACTGGCGAAGCATGGGTTGACGATTTGCAGCTCAAAGCGCAGGGTGGCCTCGACTGGCCTGCATGGCAATATGAGGCTCCTTCCTATTACACTGGCGCAATTCTCCCCACACCTCGTCAGGTCACCTATGGCAATCCCACCCCTCTCTACGATACCAGCCGGCAAAGATTCACCATTCGCACGGAGCTTGGCGACAATCCCTGCAAAGACGCGGTCTTCGGCGCTGACCAGATTGATTTCCGCCTCTCCAGATGCGAACGCTTCATCCGATTTGACCGCCCCGATTGCGGCCAGGCCAAACTCGTCAAAATCTACCTCGGTCGCCTTGATGACGCCCATATTATGCGCGCTGCTGCCGGGCTTGGTGTCGACCTGCCCACTTCCCTTCCGCCGCAGGGGCATTTCGTCCGCACGGTCGAATCATCTGACGCCATCCGCATCATCGCCGCGGGTGCTGACAACAAGGGCGTTGTCTATGCCGCAGCCTCCATTTATCAGATGATCGGCTTTGAAAACGACATGCTTGTCCTGCGTACTTTCAACCTCACCGACTGGCCCGATTTCCTCCTTCGCGCGAGTTCTGATTACGCGCCGATTGATGACGACTGGCTCTCCCGCATGGCCATGAACAAAATGTCCATGTATGCCACTCAGCACCGCGCATACTGGAAACTCGTTGGCCCCGAGGAATACGCTGAGCCCCCGGCCAAAGGCTGGTCATATGAGAAGCGAATTCGGCAGATGAAGGCTTTTATTGATAGCACAGATGCCATTGACCTCATGATACTCGTGCACATCTACGTCTCCGGCGGCCGCCCTGTCGAAGAAGCTGGGCCTGTTTTTGACATTGCCAACGAAGACAACATCGCCGATCTGACACGCCGTCTCAAATGGCTCTATGACAATGGTGTTTACAGTCAGATGATATGCGTCGATGACTATACTGACAGCCGCGATCGCGAATATGTCTGCAAGACGAAGGCTGAGGAAGAGAAGTTTGGTAACGTAGGCCGCGCTCATGGCTACCTCATGCGCCGCCTCTATGAGGCTCTTGCGCCTGATTGTCCGGAGCTCAAGCTCTCCATCGTCACCGCACCATATTCGACCAGCCATCTCGATGGCCCCATTACTCGCGCGTCTGGCATTCACTACCTCAACGAGCTTGCGGATGAGATGCCCGATGAAGTCGCTGTCTGTTGGACTGGCCCCAAAATTACTGGCCCTGATATTTCCCGGCGACAATGGCGCGAATACGCGGCATTCGCCCCGGGCCAGCCTCTCTACATATGGGATAATAACCAGAGCGGTGAGCCGATCGCTGACTACGTTGTGAACTATTACAACTCCATCCACAAAGACAGCGCCTGGAGCCTGATGTACCAGAATTCTCACTTTATCGGCTGGCCAAGTCACATTCCAGCTGCCCTTTCAGGTAATGCCTATATGTGGAATGTCGGCAGCTACGATGCCGCTTCCGCTCACCAGGAGGCCTGCGGCAAGGCTTTCGGGCGCATCGACTATTCCGACGTGCGCACCATCAATGACGGCTACAAAGCTGGCGTCGCCATGATCAGGGACGAGGATCGCGACCTTGATGCCCTCTCAAATCTGATTGACAATATTTACGCTTCCATAGAACGACTGGAGTCGATTGGCGCACCAATGTCCGTCGTTCGTCGTCAGCTTAATGGCGCAAGTGTCCAGCCGGATATCCTCAAACGCTTCGAAGCGCTTCCGACTGCCAAGGTATCGCGCCTCGATTCGGTGCCTGTGATCGATGGCAAGCTCGATGATGAGGCGTGGAAGCACGTCGAAGAGGTGTCTGATTTTAAGCAGGTTAGCTGGGCACCGGGTGAGGAGGTCCCCCTAACCTTACATCCCACGATGTACAAGTTTGGTTACAGGGGTGAGTTTTTATACCTCGGAATCGCGTGTAACCATGCTGATGTGCCTCTGTACCCCCACGAGAACGTTGGGAAGCGTGATGGATCCATCTTTTTCAACTCGGATACTGTGGAGGTATTTCTGGGACCTGACCCGGCAGGAGGGGGGTACGTCCATCTTGCTGTTGACCACACAAATACGATGTTTGACGAGCGGCGCCCCACTCCAGGAAGCAGTTGGAATGGGGATTGGGAAAGCGCGGTCACCAAGGCCGACGGTGTCTGGTATCTCGAAATGCGGATACCATTTTCCACCCTCGAAACGCCTGTTCCACAGCCCGGTGACAGGTGGCGCGCCAATGTCTGTCGCTCATTCGGTCAGAATGGCGAACTGTCCTGTTGGGCGCCTATCTATGGCAGCTTTCACAACTGGACTTTCTTTGGTAATCTTGAATTTGAATAATGTGTCTGCGTGCTTCTGAGGGCTGCTAGCGCCGTTTATTGCCGTCTGTACCGCATGCCGAAAGGATGATGACGGTGAATTTCAGCCGAATTTGTGTGTTGATCGTATTGTGCATTGGAGTGTTTTCCATGACCTTTGCTGCGGGATCCGAATGGACGCCAAAAATCAATGGAGCGGGCTTTACAGCCACCAGGAGCCCAATGCTCATACCAACTGAGGGCATGGTTTCACAGGCTCTGCGCCTGAGATTTCCAGCCTCTGTGCCATCTGAAGCAGGCTGGTTTGCCGAATGGGCTACTGAAGCGCAGTTGCCGGCAGGCGAGCATTTGATGACTTTTTACTGGACCGATGATTTTACTGGCCAGACGGCTGGATACCATTTCCTGCAGGTCCTGGTCGATGATGCAGTCGTCTGGGAGCAGGACGTGGCCGGAGTTGCCCGCACGCAGCGGGTGGAATTTCCGTTCAAATCTGGCGCAGGGGCTCATACGGTGGCACTTCGGCTCTATGAAAAGCGGGCAGTCGAGAATTTTCCCGTGACCGCTCATGTGGCTGGACTGGTAGTTAGATGTGGAGGGCGTGAGCTTGCATTGCTCCCACTTGAGCGTCTTGACGAGACTTATCAGGAATACCCGCCCGAGATCCCGCTTCCAAAAGGCGAAGTCTGCGGCGAATGGACGCGCAATGCAAATATCGTGCAGCCGTGGGGCAAAACGCAGTCCATCGCCATGCTCCAGGCCGACGAATGGGTGCCGCGTTTCGCCGATGATTTCGGATTCGATGCTATCATCATGCTGCCGCCCGCGTCCCACAATCGTGTGGCCGAGGGCGAGCCATTTCGCGAGGGTGGCATCAGCGACGAAGATTTTCAGCGGGTGGTCGGGCAATATCACAATGCAGGTATAAAACTGATCCTCTACACTTCAGTCATGCACGTCGGGCACGCTCCCCAGTGGCAATTCGGCAG
>CAYSRY010000088.1:0-12095 GCA_964433395.1 uncultured Armatimonadia bacterium
CGATAAACATCAATTCGCTTGCGAACTGCAGCGCCTTCTCCGTTTGCAGCATCCATCAATTCGCCAGCCAGCCGCTCCGCAATCCGCCGCTCACCACGAGCACGTGCAGCAGACACCAGCCACCTAATCGCCAATGTGAAACCGCGGCGCCCACTGACTTCAACGGGCACCTGATAGGTCGCGCCACCAACCCGGCGTGGACGTACCTCAACCTTTGGCTTTATACCGTCTATGGCCGCGGCGAGTACGTCGAGAGGGTTCTTTTTCGATCGCTCTTCAACAATAACCAGCGCGCCATATACAATCCGTTCGGCCAAGCTCTTCTTGCCGTCCAGCAGCATTTTGTTGATGAGCCGCTGCACGATAAGACTATTGAAAACCGGATCTCCGGACATAGCCCGTTTCTGGGCTTCGCCTTTCCTGGGCATTGCTCTCTCCTTAACTAAAGCCTCGACCCTATGCTTGCGCTTACAACTGACAGCATTGGATCAAGCACATGACCGGCCAAATGTTTAGCCTGACCTATCTAAAACCCTGCAGCTATTTGGGTCTCTTTGTACCGTACTTTGAACGCCCTTGGCGTCGGCCATCTACCCCTGCGGCATCGAGGGTTCCACGAATGACATGATATTTTACCGAGTTCAGGTCTTTCACTCGCCCGCCCCTGACAAGAACGACAGAATATTCCACGAGATTCTGACCCTCACCAGGAATATATGCGGTAATTTCCTCACGATTGAAAAGCCGTACTCGCGCCACTTTGCGCAATGCGGAATTTGGCTTCTTGGGTGTCTGTGCCCATACACGAGTACAGACTCCTCGCCGTTGCGGTGCACCACTGATGTTGCGCGACTTACGCTTCAGGGCGTTCCAGCGTACTTTCAGAGCTGGTGTCTTCGGTTTGCTGACTTTTTTATTGCGCCCCTTGCGCACTAGCTGACTGATCGTTGGCAAGCACGCCACTTCCTTCACATGGTTTTTGCGCCCATTATATAGGGCACCTGTAAAGACAAAAGACCCCTCGTTACAATAGCGAGGGGTCAAGTCTGGCTATTCCTGGCAGCTGCGAGTGCTAACCTACATTTTATGTGTAGATTGGCACAGTCGCCCCCTAACTAATCTAACACGCCTGCCCCCATGGACAAACGCATACCTACAACCCCGCCCGCACCCAATTATCTATCCCTGCAGTTCGCCGAGGCCGTACACCTATCCCACATAATACGTCGCGTCGGCGCTTACCGAGAGGTCTTTAGTATATGTATTTCTTTTCCTGCTGTCAATAGGTGCACGACGTATTTGTGTCAAGACCATGCTTTTTTTCTGTATGTATTCAGCGTATGACCATATCTCTGAAATACAGATCTAAAGTTAACTATCGCTGTCACCAAACTGGCTGATGAGTCGCTGAATGGTCTCTTCTGGATTTTCTTCCTCCATGCGTTCCTCCATCTCCAGTTCATATCCCTCAGCAAACCCAATCTCTCGCGTTCGATGAACACGCATACCAGTACCTGCGGGAATCAGCCGTCCGATAATGACGTTCTCTTTCAATCCTTCAAGATAATCCGATCTTCGATCGCACGCTGCCTCGCTCAACACCCGCGTGGTGCGCTGGAAGCTCGCCGCCGAAAGAAAACTCTCAGTCGCCAGCGAAGCCTGGGTAATTCCCAGAAGTTGCGGGCGCGCAGTTGCCTCGCGGCCGCCGAGTTCGCGTACACGCAGATTTTCAGCTTCGAACTCGAAACGTTCCACTATCTGTCCCGGCAGGAACTGGGTGTCGCCATGATCGATAATTTTGCGCCGTAGCAACATCTGCCGGATAATCGTTTCAATGTGTTTGTCATTGATCCCGACGCCGTGAGGACGGTAGACCTTCTGAACTTCCTTCAAAAGGTATTCCTGGACACCACTAACGCCCTTCTTTTCGAGAATGGCCTGTGGATCCTGCGGCCCGGTAGTAAGCGGATCGCTCGCGCGAATACTGCTATTCTCCAGCACGAGCAGCTGGCCACGTGGCGGAAGCAGGTATGTGTGCGCAATCTTCACGTGTGTCACGCCTGCTCTATTCAGCTGTTCGCGGACCTTCTTCAGTAGCTTGGCTCCGCGCTTGGCGAGAACAGTTTTCCCGTCAGGGGCAACCACATCTTCTGCGATCTGTTCGCCCCGAATTGTTGCCACGTCAGCCACTGGGTGTTCTGAATGGATGACTATTCTGCGGAAGCCAACCGTCTCAATTTTTGCAACTACTCCGTCGACTTCAGCAGCGATTGCTTGTCCCTTTGGTGTTCGCGCCTCAAACAGTTCCACGACCCGCAGCAAACCGTGCACGCCTGTTTCCATGACTTTAAGCATTTCCTTGATGGCCTTCTGTCTGGCACGACCCGTGCCAGCGACATCAAGTGAAACGCGGCCACTATCGACGTCATCGTACAAACTTCGGAGAGCTTGCTGCTTCCGTTTCTTTACGTCGGCGACTGCGGTAATTGAATCGCCAGCTACACCACCGGTGTGGAATGTGCGCATTGTCAACTGCGTCCCGGGCTCACCGATAGATTGCGCCGCGATGATGCCGACAGCCGTCCCAATCTCTACTGGACGCTGCGTCGCAAGATCCCTCCCGTAGCACCGAGCGCAGATGCCTTCTCGACATTCGCAGGTCAGTGGCGAACGAAGACGGACCTTTTTGACGCCAGCGTTGACAATTATGCCTGCTTCGCGTTCGGCGATCTCCTCCCCCGCTGGTACGATTACCGCACCAGTTTCAGGGTGAAGCACATCAACTGCAGCACACCGCCCGATGATACGCTTCTCCAGGTCCTCAAGTAACTCATTATTGTTATATACGAAGGGCAGGTCGTGGCCACAGTTGTGACATTCTCCGTCGCGATAGACATCCACAGTTCCGCAGCTCGGACAGATGAGATCCAGTTCGTACAGCGGCGACACTTCGATGCCGTCGCGTGTGCCGCAATCCGGTTCAGTAATCAGCACCGCCTGCGCTACATCTACAAGACGGCGTGTAAGATAGCCTGCATCTGCAGTGCGCAGAGCAGTATCAGCCAGACCCTTGCGCGCACCGTGCGTTGAGACAAAGTACTCGAGCACAGACAACCCCTCATGGAAATTGCTCTTTACCGGCAGAGCTTCAATAAGTCTGCCAAATGGATCTGACATCAGGCCACGCATTCCGCATATCTGTGAGATATGTGAACGATTTGCACGCGCACCGGAACTAATCATCATCCACAACGGGTTGAACGTGTCAATACGCTCAAATATCTGGTCAGCAACTGCTTCGCGCGCTCGCTCCCAGAGTGAAAGCACTCGCTCCTTGCGTTCATCCTCAACGATCTTGCCCTCTGTTTCGGCGCGATTCGTCTTCGCAACCTCAGCTTCTGTTTCACCAATGATTTCTAGACGATCGGTATTGACATGCGTATCACTGATGCAGATACTCAGCCCCGAACGCGTGGCGAATTTAAACCCGAGCGCCTTGAGCCGATCAAGCATCTCAGCGGTACGCGCTTGACCGTAAATGTTATAGCACGCACGGATGATTTTGCCCAACTCGTCTTTGGCGACATCATGGTTCACAAAACGCATATCGAGAGGCAGGTAGTTATTGAAGACTACGCGCCCAACGGTGGTATCGATGATCGACCGCTTCACACCGAGCACGATAGTGGCGTCCAGCGGAAAATAGCCACCTTTGCAGGCGTCGGCAAGGCGACGCTGAAGCGAGAGGCTCAACGCATGGTTCCTATCCTCAGGCAACTTTGGAGTGCCCGGCAACGGTGAAAACCAAAGATCCCACGGTATATCGTCCCTCTGCTCAACCATATCCTCCGTCAACGTGACTGTGATTTCACGCGCGCGGGGAGGATGCTCGTCGGAAACCACTTCTGCCATGATCCGCCTGATATCCAACCCGAGCTGCACGTCGAGCTCAAGTGGGTCGCCGTTCTCATCGGTCGACTGCACATAGATCTGCGGGACACGACACTTGATGCTTGCGTGCAGGTCGATCTTGCGATGCTGATAGGCAGTAATGACCGCTTCTGCAGTCGCAAAAGTACGGCCAGCACCTTCCGCATCCGGATTTTCCTGTGTCATGTAATAACAGCCCAGAACGATATCATACTTGGGCGCACAGATTGGCGAGCCATCTGCCGGCTTGAACAAATTTCTCGATGCAAGCATCAGGAGCCGCGCCTCAGCCTGTGCATGGCTTGAAAGCGGAAGATGCACTGCCATCTGGTCACCATCAAAGTCCGCGTTGAATGCATCACAGGCCAGCGGATGGAGCTGAATAGCCTTCCCATCAATCAATACAGGTTCAAATGCCTGGATACCGAGCCTATGCAACGTTGGGGCGCGATTCAGCATAACAGGGTGGTCTTCAATCACTTCATCAAGTGCGTCCCAGACTTCGGTACGCAGTCGATCCACCATTCGTTTTGCTGTCTTGATATTGCTCGTGTGCCCCTGCTCCACAAGCCTGTTCATCACAAAGGGCTTGAAAAGCTCCAAAGCCATCTCGCGTGGTAGGCCGCATTGGTGCAGCTGCAATTCTGGGCCGACTACAATAACCGAACGCCCTGAATAGTCAACGCGCTTACCAAGCAGATTTTTGCGGAACCGCCCCTCTTTTCCCTTGAGCATATCAGACAACGATTTGAGCGGCCTGCGATTTGTGCCAGTGACTGGGCGACTCCGGCGTCCATTATCAATCAGCGCGTCTACAGCTTCTTGGAGCAAACGCCGCTCATGATTGACGATTGATTCCGGAGCATTGATCTCTATAATCCTGCGCAGACGATTGTTGCGGTTAATGACGCGCCTATACAAATCGTTGAGATCTGAGGTGGCAAACCGTCCGCCATCAAGTTGCACCATCGGCCGCAGCTCAGGCGGCAATACCGGTACAACATCCAAAATCATCCACTCAGGGCGATTCTGGCTGTGACGAAACGCTTCGACTACGCGAAGGCGCTTGACCGCACGAGTACGCCGTGCACCTTTGCGCTCGTCGATTTCCTTCCGCAATTCAACCGCGAGCTCTTCGAGGTCGATCTCGGCAAGGATCTCCTTGACCGCATCGGCACCGAGGCCAGCCCGAAACATATCTGTGAAATCCCCATCGAGACGAGCATTGCACACATCAACGAGCTCATTGAGCGATCGATGCTCCATCTCGCTTATAAGCTGTTTCGGCTGCAATGCAAAAAGCAATTCGCATGCTTGGTCAAGCTGCTCGATGCGTTCACTCGTACTTTCAGTATGAGCAGTGATCTGCCTGCTCATGTCCTCACGCGTCAGAGGCCCTGCGTCCGGTTCACCTGCAAACGGGAAGAATGACACATCCCCAAATACGTCGTCATCCCCCTCGTCCATGTCTTCATCAAAATCTTCGTCGAGGTTGATATCATCATCAGCAACCGTTGGCGACTCGTCATCCTCGTCGAAGTCAACATCAGGCTGTGTCTCGTTCAGCTTTACCTCTTCGACCCGCTCTGTCTCACGCTTGGCGAGATCCGCTTCATAGCGCTCTTCCAACTGCGTGATCTGGCTGTCAAGCCGACGGCGCAGATCTTGCTTCTCTTCCTCTGCTGCATCAAGAATATCCTGCCTGTACTGCTGCAACTTGCCAGCATTGACAGTGATTATCATATAGGAAGCAAAATACACCACTTCCTCAAGCAATCGGCGCGACATATCCAGAAGCAAACTGATCGGACTCGGTACACCTTTAAGATACCAACTGTGACAGACGGGTGAGGCCAGGTCAATATGCCCCATCCGTTCGCGACGCACTTTTGACCGCGTTACCTCCACGCCACAGCGATCACAGATGATACCTTTGAATTTGACCTTCTTATATTTCCCGCAGTGACACTCCCAGTCGCGAGTAGGACCGAAGATGCGCTCACAAAACAACCCATCTCTCTCCGGCTTGTATGTGCGGTAATTGATTGTCTCAGGCTTCTTGACTTCCCCGTGTGACCAGGAACGTATCTCTTCGGGAGAAGCCAAGCCGATTGTGATCATCTCAAAGTCAGTCGTGGACTGAGCCAATTGCTTCGCCTCCAACCTTGTGTGTTAACAACCCGGCGTTCTGCGGCTGATGCAGAGCGAATTGACAATAAACTTCGCCAATTCGCTCTTGACAATAATCTACCTGAAGTCGTTATCAGCCCGCAGGTCCACTTCATGACCCTCAAGGTCTGTTACTTTCACATCGAGAGCCAGGCTCTGCATTTCACGTACAAGAATCTTGAAAGATTCCGGAATTCCGGGTTCTTCAATGTTCTCATTTTTAACAATCGCCTCATACGCAGCGACACGGCCGACAACATCGTCCGACTTCACAGTCAGCATTTCCTGCAACGTATGCGCTGCACCATATGCTTGGAGAGCCCAAACCTCCATCTCTCCGAAACGCTGGCCGCCCATCTGGGCTTTGCCGCCCAACGGCTGCTGAGTGATGAGTGAATATGGTCCTGTCGAACGTGCGTGTATCTTATCTTCCACCAGATGAAGCAGTTTCAGAATGTACATGATGCCAACCATGACTGGCTGGTTAAACGCCTCGCCGGTACGACCATCATACAGCAGAGACTTACCAGTCTTCTCGTCGAATTCGGCCAGCTTACCCGAATATTTGACCGCAGCATTGACTACCAGTTCGGCTGCTTCACTGTCACTGGCATTGTCCCAGGCTGTCTCATCAATGCCCATCCACTCGGCAAGTTCTGCAATCGCGGCCTTGCCGCACTCAGTGAGCTGGGCGGTGATGTCTGTGCACAATTGTTCAAATGTGTCACCGGCTTTGTTGACGTCAACCACAGGGCCGAATCCATTCATCTCGCACTCAGCGTACACCCTCAGAGCATTGTAACGCTTCAAGGCAGCAACCTGCCTGATACCTTCTTGTATCTCCTCAAGCGTGAAACTCTCAAAAATCGGGGTGATGTGTGTCATATTCAACTGCGTTGCAATCATACCCAGATGAGTTTCGAGTAGCTGACCGATGTTCATGCGTGACGGAACGCCAAGCGGATTCAAACAGATGTCAACCGGCGTCCCATCACCCAGGAAGGGCATATCCTCTCTAGGCATTATCCGTGAGATAACACCCTTGTTGCCATGGCGGCCAGTGAGCTTGTCACCCACCATTATTTTCCGCTTTTGCGCAACATACACTCGCACCAACTGGTTAACGCCCGGTTTGAGCTCATCACCAGACAGTTTCTTCAGGTCACCGCCACAACGCCTGCAAGTCAGCGCTGCCTCCATCGGCTTGCCGTAAGCGTACTCCGCTTCACACAGTGTACATCTGTATTTATACCGCGAGAAGACCTTAGTACCGATAACAATACCACTCTCACCATGAGGTGTGCGCAATGATACATCGCGCATCTCCTCGGCCTTCTTGCCGAAAATGGCTATGACAAGCTTCTCTTCGGCAGTCAGTTCGCTTTGTCCCTTGGGTGTTACTTTCCCGACAAGAATGTCCTCAGGCCGTACCTCAGCACCAACGCGGATGACACCCTCGCTGTCAAGCTCTTTCAGGGCATCGTCACCAACATTAGGAATATCTCGTGTAATCTCCTCGGGGCCCAATTTCGTGTCCCGAGCTTCACATTCGAATTTCTCAATATGGATCGAAGTGAGCTCATCATCATTGACAAGCCGTTCAGAGATCAATATCGCGTCTTCGTAGTTGTATCCTTCCCAAGGCATGAAGGCGATGGTCAGATTCTTACCCAGCGCCAGTTCGCCATCCCTTGTGCCAGTGCCATCGCAGATGGCTTGGCCTTTCATTACCCGCTGACCACGATGCACGGTTTGCCTGTGGTTGATGCATGTACCCATGTTTGTGCGGAGGAATTTCTCTAGGTCATAGTGTTTCACATTACCGTTAGCGTACTCTATCACGAAATGCTGCGCATCGGCCTCTAACACTACGCCATCGTCTTCCGCCAGCCAAACGGCACCGGCATCGATTGCGGCACGTGCCTCTACGCCAGTCTTCACACGTGGCTGCTCAGTCACCATCAAGGGAACTGCCTGTCTCTGCATGTTTGAGCCGGCCAAGGCGCGAACGGGCTCATCACTCTCAAGAAATGGAACCAGAGCGGTCGCTACCGAAAAGACCTGCTTGGGTGACACGTCCTGGAAATGCACTTCGCTTCGCGGCACCTTCGGGTAGTTCCCCGCATGGCGGCTGGTCACTAGCTCTTCGACAAATACACCGTTCTCATCACACAGTTCAGATGACGTGGCAATGTTATAGCCTTCTTCCTCATCTGCAGTCAGGAAGACGATCTCATCCGTCGGGCGCCCATCTTTCACGCGCCGGTAAGGTGTCTCAATGAAACCATACGCGTTCAGGCGGGCGTACAGCGTGAGGTACCCGATCAAGCCGACATTTGGTCCTTCAGGTGTCTCGATAGGACAAATCCGCCCATAGTGCGAGTGGTGAACGTCGCGCACTTCCAGTTTTGCAGACTGCTTACTCAAACCGCCCGGCCCTAATGCCGACAGGCGACGCTTGTGAGCCAGCTCAGCCAGTGGATTGATCTGATCCATGAACTGCGACAACTGCCCGCTGCCGAAGAAGCTGTTGATTGCAGCGGATATCGGCTTGATACTGATGACAGACTGTGGGGCCATGTCATCTGGGTCCAGACTCGTCATGCGCTCACGAGCAACGCGTTCTGTACGCAGGAAACCCGTGCGCAGCTGATTCTGTAGAAGTTCACCAACGGCACGCACGCGCTTATTCTCAAGATGGTCGATATCGTCCACTGAGCCCTGTCCTTGGGAAAGCGTCACGAGATAGCGAACGATGGCGACGACATCATTCCGAGTTAGAGTATGAACCGTCCCTGCCACACCTATGTTGAGTTTGCGGTTCACCTTGTAGCGGCCAACAACAGAAAGGTCGTACCGTTTGACATCAAAGAAATACGAACGAAGGAGAGACTCCGCACTATCCAGTGTGGGAGGATCACCCGGGCGAATCTTCCGGTATACCTCTAGCAGCCCTTCCTTGTTTGTATGTGTATCGTCGTCTTCAAGCGTCGCCGCGATCTGGAATGGCACGCGGAGTACACGGAGTGTTTCCGTGCCGGCTTTGCGAGCTGCCTTGGCAATGGACTCTGTAATGCGTGTATACCGCTCAGCAACCACGACGCCTTCGGCATCAGTAATACGGGAAGTGGCGAAATACTCGTCATAGCCCACCTGACCGCCTGGCATCTGTCCGCGCTCCACGTCTTTGTATTCCTTCAGCATCTGTTTCATATCAACAGTATCGCGCTGGCCGAAGCAATCCAATATCTCCGCATCAGTCCCAGTCGGTGGCAGCTCGTCATCAATGTCCTCGAACCAGTCGAGCGCACGCAACAACGCCGTCACCGGAAACTTCCGCGTCTGCCCGATGCGCACTGTTATTGCTCCATCTGCTGCCTGCTCAATTTCCACCCAGGCTCCCTCATTTGGGATTACCTGAGCAGCATAGAGAACGCGACCTGCCGAGTCCACTGTATCTCGGAAATACACACCCGGTGAACGCGCGAGCTGGCTGATGACGACGCGCTCCGCTCCATTGATCAGGAAGGTTCCGCGTTCAGTCATCACAGGTAGTTCGCCCATGTAGACTTCCGACTCTTTGATCTCGCCTTTTTCCTTGTTAACCAAGCGAACCTTGGCATAGATCGGAGCCTCATAGGTAGCATCGCGCTCGCGACACTCGGGAATACTGAGTGCCGGATCTCCGATGCGGTAGTCAAGGAAGTCCAGAGAAACGTTCCCCGTATAGTCCTCTATCGAACTGAAATTCTCAAAAAGATCCTTAAGACCCTTGTCGAGAAACCAGTCATAGGAGGCCGTCTGTATCTCAATGAGATCGGGGAGTGGCGGACAGTCCTTTAGTCTATTCTTGGGGTACTTGACGCTCTGTGGTTCAAGCGTGGCCATATGCTGCAGTACCTCCTGATGTAGGGCGCATTGCAAGATGTCGTCCCAGAAACGCGCTGTCAATACCAATACACAAAGACGCAAAAACGCGGACCAGGCACGCTGCTAGGCCCCCACTTTTGCGTTGATGTCGAATGTCTGTGAAGCTTTTTGGGGTATTATGATACAAAAAATAGTTTGTAATCGGCAATGTGTACGCAAGTAGATTGTTAGTCTATCCACAAGCGCCCCTTGGTGTCAAGATGTATTTCCGGAGTACGCATCCAGCTGGTGCTCTGCAGATTCAATCTCATTACGAATGACTTCCAAGCTGTTCCTCAAGTTCAACAAGGCGTTTCTCGAGACTCGACTGACGCAGGGCATTAGTCAGGTCACCGCGTGTTCTCTCTATCATCCCACGTGCTGCGTCCGAGCGGCGGCGCAACCCCAGCGTAATTGCATCCGGATAGTCAAATGACATGGTCGTCTGGTAGATGTCTTCCATCGCGTCCAAATACTCTTCTGCTCGCTCTGGTTCACCATCTCGGATCAGGTCCAAGCAGTGTCTGCGCAGCTCGCCAACGACTTCGGCCAAGCCATTCAGCCACACCGCACCGCTCACTCCCAGCTCAGACGGTGTTGGAACATCCTCCTCACCGGATATGCAGGCGATTACGCCTGCAGCCTCGACATACTCTTTCTCCGCGTCCGTTACAAAACCCCCGCGAGAGAATGCCGGACACTCCTGTAATGCTCCTTGCATTTGCTCCACGAGAGATCGCGTAACACCCAACTGCTCGCGCGCCTCGGACACATCGCCACGGTGCATGTGTTTGATGGTCATTGAGGAAGAACGCACAATCTCGCGGGAGAGTTTGTATGCTGTCTCGCGCACTCCGTCTTGTGTGTTCATCTCGGCGCGGATACCATCAGCCACGGCATCTATATCATTGAGAATCCCAAACACCTCCACTATTGGCGTCAATGCTGCACAAACGAACTGCACAGACTGACACTCAACTATGCTTGTGACGCCAGTTGCGTGCCTTTACGCACAGCATCCATGTTAAGCGGTATATGCTTGTGGTACCGTTCTGGCAATACAGCTCGCAAGGCTTGCTCAAAATAGTCTATGTCAAGTGTGCCACGAGCCTCACAATATGCCCCCAGCATCACCATATTGGCGACCTGCTCGAAGCCTAGCTCGGCTGCTGCTGCAGTCGCGGGGATCTCCAGCACCCTCATGTCTGGCAAATCAACGGGCCCCGTGAACGAGCTGTTGACAATGACGAGGCCGCCTTGCCGACACTGATTCAAATGCGCATCCACAGCTTTTTTTGAAAAAAGCAGTAAACTGTCAACTTTCCCGACAACCGGGCTACCGACTTGGCCATCAGAAATGACGACCGTCGCCGTAGCTGTACCACCGCGCACTTCTGCACTGTACAACGGCAAATATGAACACGACAATCCCTGCTCCAAAGCTACCTGCCCCAGCATCTGTCCGGCAGACAATACTCCTTGGCCACCGGTTCCTGCCATGAATATCTCTTCACGCATCGCAAGTCGTCCCTATGCTTCGAAATCGACAAAAACATTCAATGGATACTGCTTCAACATGTTCTCTTCAAGCCAGTCTAATGCTTCTAATGGACCGAGATGCCACCAGGCCGGACAGACGCTGACCAGCTCGACCAGGCTGAACCCAGCTTTCTGATCCTGCGCCATAAAGGCCTTCTTAATACTTTTGCGCGCATTACGAATTTGTTTCGGATTGTTCAGTGTCTCACGCGCAAGGTAGGCTACCCCGGGAATCCCCGATAGCAGCTCACATACCATCATCGGCATGCCAGTCAGCTTCGGATCGCGCCCCAACGGCGTCGTCGTTGTTTTCTGACCGACAAGCGTCGTCGGCGCCATCTGGCCGCGGGTCATGCCAAAAACTGCATTGTTGATGAAGATAACGGTGATATTCTCGCCACGTTGTGCAGAGTGTATTAATTCACCGAGACCAATGGCTGCCAAATCCCCATCGCCCTGATAGGTGAATATTATATTCTCCGGCGACGTACGCTTGAGACCTGTTGCAACTGCAGGCCCACGACCGTGAGCCGCCTGCACAGCATCTG
>CAYSRY010000089.1:0-12033 GCA_964433395.1 uncultured Armatimonadia bacterium
CGCCGCCATATTCCAGCACAGTCTCCTGCGAAATCAGCGGCACTGTCTGCGCCGGAGCCGTCGCCACAAACGCAGCGACCAGCAGCGCGCAAATGCCGAGCGTATGAATTTTCATCATGACGTCTCAAATCCTTTGCTGTCTCAATATTCCCTGTCTCGGTGTTTCCGTCAGCCTAGGCCACGCGAACTTCAAGTTGCTTTCCCCCGGTCAATGGCTGCATCACGCTTGCAAATAGCGCCACTCGCCGCTTCGTCGCACAATCAGCATTGGCTTTTCTGGTCGAGCGCCTTTGTATGCTCTCTGCTGCGATGATCTCAGCCCCTTGCCCTGGTGCACACGAAATGGCCAGCCGTCGGGCGTCATCACCCCATAAGATACCGATCTGCGCCGGAAACTCCGCCATTGTATGCCGTTACCGCATCATTGGTCAGTGAGTACTCCTGCGGGGCCTCCCGCCATCAGAATCAGTGCGAACGCGAACATCAGGAGCATACTTTGGCGCATGTATTCTCACCCTCATTGTCGTCTCATCTGATTGCGATTTGCCCATACTGCAGGTTGCATGAACTTCCGCTACTTCTTCCGGTTCTCCTCCACCCAGTCCAGCGTTGCCTGGCCGAGGTCAAGTGTTTTCGCGTTCTCTTGCGTATATTTCGCCTGCATCATCCGCTCTTCCATCGCTAACAGCTCATCCAGGCGGTATTCGATGCCCAATTCGACATTGCTTCGCAGCACTTCAGGCATCCACGCTGACACCATGTACTGGTGATAACTGCGAGGTCCCTCGCGCTTGCCGCCATACAAAACTTCATTCTCATCCCAGCTCGTCCACATCCAGCGCTCATTCATTGCATACAGAAGTCCGTCGATACCCTTTCGGAACATCTCGGTCCAGTATGCTTCGGGTTCGGTGAGGCCCAGTACTCGCGCCAGTTGAGCCATGTGGGCGACGTTGCCGATGCTGGTCGTGTGCGTGTTTATCACATATTCGGTTGCGCGGTCCGCTGGCTGGTCCATATAATTGAACCAGTAGCCGCCATTTGGCTGGACACGTGTCCAGGTGCCCGGACTGGCCGGATCATACACATATCTCGCGCGGTCGAGGTCATTGAAGAGCGCCACTTTCTCTTCGCGGCTAACCAGATCTGATTTTTCAAAAAGCGTCGTATACTCCCCAAGCCGCCATTCCCAGTACTGATGGAAGACTGACTGATGGTGCAGTTCGAGGCTGCCGACGCGGCCGGCTTCTCCGCGCCACGTATAAATGTTCCACGGAGCGCCCTGAGGGCCCGCGTATTCCACGAAAAACGTCAACATACGCAGAGCGTGATCACGCGCCAGAGCGTTCTCGGCTATAGGATTCACACGCACGCCTTTCATGCTGGCGGTCATGCATCCCCAGCCTTTGCCGCCATCGTGCCCATAGTCCCAACCGTCCGAGCTCATCCAGCTTGAGAACTCGCGCGGGAAATAGCGCGCCATTCGCAGGAGCCGTTGCCCATCGCTCAACCCCATATCGCGGGTCCAATACCCTCTGTCTGCGCCTGCTTCCAGAGGAGCGGTGTTCTGCATCAGATCATAGCCAGCCACTGAGAATTCTGCCAGCGCCTCGCTCAGGTGGCCCTCATAAGGCATCATAGCGAAATAGAAATCCAGCGAGTGAATGTATCCGCCGTTCTCCGCGCTGTATGGCTCTGACGTATAGCGCAGCTGATTGCCGGAATACGTGACGCGAATAGCGGGTTCAGTCTCCACCACATAGTCCTCCACATACCAGCGACGGACTTCGGCCGGAATCGGATGGTAGACAATAATGCCTCGGGTATCATCCGCGCTACGAAGGATCACAAATGGCTTGGTTGTCGACATATCCAACTTAATGCCGTCCGGACCCGCTTGCACCAGCCGATTTCCGTCAAAGCCCCACAGCTCCAGCCCTGCTGTATCCGCTGCCAGCCTCGCGTTCAGGTTGCGCTCTGTTTCATCTGTCTCCATCCACTGCCGCATGAACAGATATGCAATCGGCGAGCCGCGGAATACCTCGATATAGCTCTCGGTTGTACCTGGCTCTGGCGCTGCATCCGGATCATTGACCATTGCAACACGCTTCACGAAGCCCCGATCTATCTGCATGCGCGGGGCGGCGACAGACGCTGCTTCTGTGCCTGTGTCAAAAGATATGCCAGTGAGGCTGACGCCTTTCCCATCAGTGCGCGAGACCGTAATGGTTTCATGCAGGCCGATCGAGAGCTCGTCAGTTTCCAGCGATGCGACTTCTGCACCGAGTTCTGGTTGCGGCCAGATTCTCGGTGGCTGATTTTCGACATCAACTCGCGGTGGGGCGACAACATACGCGTCAGTCGGCGGTGCGGTCACCAGCTCCACATCATCGAACCAGCTTGTACCCTGACAGTTCCAGTTCATAATATGCAGGCGTACATATTCCACGCCCTTATGCGGTTCCCAGTATGCCACTGATTCATACTTCGTCCAGTCCGTCGTCCCCAGAGCGCTGCCGGGGTCAAAATGCCCGAGATTCTTCTTGTCTGCATCGTAATAGCTGACCTGAAAAGTGGCTTTATGCCATGGCTGCTCACCACGGACAACATCCTGCGTCTTCATCCATGCGGAGATTTTCAGGAATCGTCCTTCCACAGGAATGAGATCCGTCTGTAGTGAGCCTGGCCCGTCGAAGCGTACGCATCCTTTGGCCGCATGTCCCGCTTCATCGGTCCACATGCCGCTGCCACTACCTGTCCAGCTTGTCGTATCGGTATCGAATGCTCCATTTTCGAGCAGCGATACCCCGTACTCCTGCGCTATTGCCAGTGCACATACAAGCACTGCCACTACCAACATAATCGGCCTGAATTTCTGCATTACATCCCTCCACATCTCTTCACACGAAAAGCCCACTATCCAACTTCTGGTCGATACCCTTACAAATATACTGTCAGACTGCGAGATCAACATAGTAAAAACCTTCAAAGCCAGATGGAATCATTTATTCATCTGAGCATAATGAACTTTGAACTTCTGAAGCATATCGACGGAATCTCCCGGGTCTGATCCTGTTCGTGGTCGGGAGCCCGCACATTCCAGAGACTTCAGCGTGAATGCCTATGCGGCGGCAAAAGAGCCGAAGGAACTCTACATCGTTGAGGACGCGGAACATATCGATCTCCATGACCGCACAGACCGATCCCGTCTGATGGGCTGGAGGAGTTTTCCCGAACTGCCATAAAGTGAGAAACATAAAGCAGGAAACATATGCAGTCATCCCAAAAAGTAAGAGAAAATCTGAAAGATGCGGGCTGTTCAGACGCATCAATTGAAGAATTTTGGTCTGTTACTGCAGCTGCGATCTGAAAAAGAGCAGGGAGATACTGGACAGCTGTAGACAGGAGCTTCTCGATGCGGTGCACGGTGGCCAGTGCAGGATTGATTGTCTGGATTATCTGCTCTATCAGATAACCAGACAAAGGCGAGCAGAAAGCAAAATAATGAATAAGAAACAGACTGCTTTGAGAAGAAGGGCAAGAAGAACATGAAGCAGACAGCAGGAAGAGATCAGCTAGGAGATTTTGCACCGAAATTTGCAGAGCTGAATGATGACGTATTATTTGGGGAAGTGTGGTCCAGAAAAGACAAGCTCTCGCTCCGCGACCGCAGCCTTGTAACTGTTGTAGCATTGATGTCCCAGGGGCTTGTGGACAGTGCCTTTCAATATCATCTGATGAATGCGAAGAACAATGGCATTACCAAAACGGAGATGGCCGAGATCCTGACGCATGCAGCCTTCTACGCAGGTTGGCCGAAAGCGTGGGCCGCATTCTATATGGCAAAGGAAGTATATCATGAGGATGCGGAATCGAACGAAATAGAAGAAAAAGAAGCCTATGAGAAAACGATCCTGTTTCCGATCGGCAAGCCGAATGATGCGTTTGCGCAGTATTTTGTCGGGAAGAGCTATCTTGCGCCGCTCTCTATCGAACAGGTCGGAATCTTTAATGTCACTTTTGAGCCCGGATGCCGGAATAACTGGCATGTGCATCATGCGGACAAAGGCGGCGGACAGGTTCTCATTTGTGTCGGCGGACGCGGCTATTATCAGAAATGGGGCAAAGAAGCCCAAGAGCTTCACCCCGGAGATGCCGTCAATATTCCAGTCGGCGTGAAGCACTGGCACGGTGCCGCACCGGACAGCTGGTTCTCTCATCTGGCCGTTGAAGTGCCAGGAGAGAATGGATCGAATGAATGGCTGGAAGCGGTAGACGACAATACTTATGGGAAGGTGAGTTAATGAAAATTTTGGTCTTAAATGGAAGTCCGCACCAAAACGGGAATACAAAAGCACTGGTGGATGCATTTGCAAAAGGCGCAGAAGAGGTAGGGCATGAGGTAAATGAAATAAATGTGGCGACGATGGAAATTGCTGGGTGCCTAGGATGCGAATACTGTCATACAAAAGGGAACGGCACCTGTGTACAGAAGGACGATATGTCCCAGGTATATGAGGCGCTTTCCGAGGCGGAGGCGGTTGTGCTGGCATCTCCGGTTTATTATTTTACGCTTACTGGACAGCTGCAGTGCGCGATCCACAGAACCTATGCAATCGGCATCCCTCCGAATGCGAAGAAAACGGCAATGCTTTTAAGCTCCGGTTCGCCGAATGTTTACGATGCAATTATCAGACAGTACCACACGGTCTGCCAGGATTACATGCACCTGGAGGACAAAGGAATTGTCACAGCACATGGTGCACAGAACCGGTCTGACGAGAAGTGTGGCGAAGCATATCGCCTTGGCAGAAACATCTGAAGAAGCAGTAATCATATTTCCGCTCCCCGGTAGACTACTCTACAGAGACATTAAAGGAAATGCTGAATGATCCCTGTTACGATCGACATAGTTCTTATGAATGGAACCATAGCGTAAGGGGGCAAAGACAATTATGTTAGGAAATTTTTCATATTGCAATCCGACGAAGCTGTATTTCGGAGAAGATTCCCTCCAATACCTTGCGGATGAACTGCGGAAGTACGGTAAGAATATTTTGCTTGTTTATGGCGGCGGTTCCATCAAGAAGCATGGTATATATGATGCTGTCATGCAGGTATTGAAGGCTGCCGAAAAAAATGTGGCAGAGGTCCCCGGTGTCATGCCGAATCCGACACTTCAGAGACTGTATGAAGGCATTGAGATCGCCAGAAAGCATCATACCGATCTGATTTTGGCAGTAGGCGGTGGTTCCTGCTGCGATTATGCCAAGGCGGTTTCCGTGTCCGTCAATTGTGAAGAAGATCCGTGGGAAAAGTACTTTGTGAAATTCGAAGAACCGACCTGTGAGACCCTTCCGGTCGGATGCATACTCACAATGGTGGGAACAGGATCAGAAATGAATGCGGGCTCTGTTATTACAAATCCAGAGCAGAAAACAAAGATCGGTCATGTATTTGCGGATGCAAAGATCATGCCGCGTTTCTCGATCCTGAATCCGAAATATACGCTGACTTTGCCAAAATACCAGATGGTTTCCGGAATCTATGATATTTTCAACCATATCTGCGAGCAGTATTTTTCCGGGGAAGATGACAATACAAGTGATTACATCAGTGAAGGATTGCTTCGTTCGCTTGTGCATTCGGGCAGCATTGCAAGTGAAGATCCACAGAACTACGAGGCAAGAAGCAACATTATGTGGACGGCTACCTGGGCATTGAATACACTGATCGCCAAGGGAAAATCTGCAGACTGGATGGTGCATATGCTGGGACAGTCTGTCGGTGCCTGCACAAATGCAACACATGGTATGACGCTCGCAGCTGTGTCACTGCCGTATTACAGATATATCATGCCGTACGGACTTTCGAAGTTTACACGCTTCGCTGTCAATGTCTGGAATGTGAACCCGGAAGACAAAACAGATGAACAGATCGCGTCTGCCGGCCTTGATGCCATGGAAAAATGGATGAAAGAACTTGGTCTCGTTATGAATATCACAGATCTCGGCGCCACTGAGGATATGCTCCCTGATCTGGTAAAAGGAACGCTGATTCTTACCGGCGGATATAAACCCTTGAATCAAGACGAGATAGCTGAAATCTTCAGGGAAAGCTTTTAAAGACAATCCGAATAATACGTATGAGAAAGCGGAAAGTGAGGTGTTTTATAAACGTTCACTTCCCGCTTTCTGTTAGGATGGCTCTCTTGTTTTAGCACGTTCTGCTTCGTGTGCAATTTCAATGAAGCGGTGAGCATTTTGTCTACGGTTGAGGTGGAATGATAATCAATCCCGACCGGCAGATGCTGTCATCATTTTCTTCAATTACTGTGTGATGAGCAATCAGCTGAAGCTGCCTTTTGATTCTCGTACACTTCAAACTCCACAACCTGAAAATACCCGTTCAGCGAGTTGTGCAGTCCCGTAAAGCGCACGTACTTTGCTGTCCGCGGCTCAAACTCATCAATCTGGAACCCCATCCAGCGTCCTTCACTCTTATCGACAGCGGGCTGCCAGTTTGCATTGTCCATTGAGGTTTCGACTTTATACTGGAACTCCTGCGCGCCCGTGTCATGCAGCATGACTTGCGTTCGCGCGACAGTTTTCGCTTTCGCAAGCTCAATGGTGAAGCTGCCCGGCCACGAGAAATAGCCGTATCCGTTCAGGCCGCCGTAGTTGTCTATCCGTCCGTCAATGATCCATTCCGGCCCCAATTCTGGTGTCGCATCGCTTGTGATAGTCCCTACAATTTTTGCGCCTTTTGAAGCGCACGCCAGATTGCCGGAATTGTCATATTTTACTGGTTGCAGCTTTGAGAAATCATTGCGCCCCGTCGCTTCATAGGTCCCATTCAGGAATCTGTACAGTGCATCGTACATTTCACGTCCGCGCCCTGGTGATTTCGCAAAAACACCGACCGCATTGCCACCCTCATAGTACCCAAGTACAGCTCCGGTCATCCAGCCATATTCCACCGCTGCATCCAGATATGCCCAGTATCGCTCATAGAAGTCGTCACTGCTCAATGCACGCGCGTCAAACTCGATTTCCACGGCTGCTCCATAGCGATCGGCTTGTTCTGCGGTCTTCAGAAAACGCTGCGGATCAGGTGTCTTCTGGAAAAAGTAGTTGGGTTGAATCATCATGGAATCAATATGCATGTCGCGCCATTGGGCAATGCCTGTGGCCGCGAAATATGGGATCCAATACATGAGCATATCTTGCGTGTGCAGATAATCCGAAGTCCGCCGCACAATGTCCCGGTCACCCAGATAGATCCCCTCGGCAAGCCAGTAGAATCCTGCCAGCCGAATGTGTTTATACCCGCGTCGCTCGAACTTCGTCATTACAGCATCAATATACCATTGCAGAGCTGCTTCTCTGTCTGCCTCTATGCTGAAATCCAGCTTCCGATCCATGCCCCGCAGTGGGCCGAAATCATTGAGTTGCACCAGAGGTATTGGCAGTGTGATTGTGACGTTCACCACATGATCCGGATCGCCAAGTGCTTCTCCGGCTTCGGCGACAGCGGCCTCCATTTGATCCAGACCGGCATCAGGGCGAAACCACGCGTACGCCAGCCATTCCCAGTCTTCCGAGGTCATGACACCGCGCTTCTCAGCATAGTGATGCAGATATGCGCCCTTATCATTTGCAAATTCCAGCCACAGGAATGAGTCGAACATCCAGTCCTGCGGCTTACCGGTTTCGTCTGTATATGCCACGTACGGAATCAGTGCGTCTTTTGTCCATTTCACCCGGTTTTTCGCGCCGTGATATATCAGGCACATGTGCCGAATGCCGCCGACTTCCGGGCTCCCCGGTCGCAGATACGTCAGGTCGCTTGACGCCATGGCGGCAGTCGCCATGAAAGATGCAAGCATGGCTATAGCTGAGATTCGCATGAACATCCTCCTATATGTAGATTGCAAGACGCTGGTCTGTCTAGGTGCCGCTGGCTGGCGAGACTATCTGCCATTCATTCCCTGTCCACAGCAGCAGTCCTCGGCGGATTGCTGAAGCATCCTTTTCATCGAGGCCCGGTATGCGTAAGCCTCTGGCTCCCCACACATAGACCCATTTTGCATTACCTATGGCGCCGCGGTCATCCATCTGGCGGCCCGTGATGAGTAGCTGTGCTCGAGTGATAGCGCCGCCATCCTGCAGCATGCCCGGAACTGCTCGGCTCTGCGCAGTGATGCTCCATTCAGCGCTGGTCGCCCGGATCTTTTGTATCCCGTCTGCATCATTCTGCGTGACGATTACTTCAGTTTCACCCGGCTGCTGGGCCCAGATGGCCGAAAGCCGGTTGGTGGGGCCGCTTGATTTCCATGTCGCGCCCATCGCTATGTTGTCGGTCGGTTTGTCTTCTTTGGGCAGCCAGTGGCTCGGCACCTGCTTGACGGACAGGTCTTCTCCGGCGAGCACCGCTGAAAGGGTGGTCTCACTGACTGTGCTTGTGTTCCAGTTATACCCCGGCCACGTTACACCATTCGGGCCAAATTGCGCCTCAGCGGCTCCCACTGTGATCGGAGAATGCAGTTGGAACATATACTCGTGCATGGCATCTTCATCCGGCTGCAGGAAATCCGCCACCAGCAGGACGCGCTTCTGCGCGAACAGAAATACACGCTGCACGCCGTGCCCGGCATAGCTGGTTGTAATGGTTGCCGCGTCCGCATCAGGGCTTGTAACCGCGTCTTCCAGTTCACCGAATGTATCCTGCGCAGGGCCTTCGCCATCTACCAGCACTATATTATGGAACTCCGGCCCGTAGCAGTCCTGACTCGTCCAGTGCGGATATCCCGAATCGACTGCCAGAATCTCCCCGCCACTATAGAACAGGAACTGCCCCACGTCGCAATGGCTGTATGTGCGGTAGCGATGGGGTTTCCAGAATGCGTCCTTGCCCGTAATCCACACGCCGGTGAGGTCATCGTCCCAGCTGCTCTTCATGACCATCTGCTCCGAAATCGGATAGATGTCAGCGGTCGGAAATGCCTGCCCGTCCGTCGGTATTGTGTCGTCGAAGTGCGCAATGAGCAGCCACGGCTGCCTGCGCCTCACGGTGTTTTTGAATAGCTGCGTCGTGGCCCATGCGTACAACCCGGCATCCTTACCGGTGAATGCGCGATTTGCAAGCACCGGGAACACGTGCGTGCCGTCGAGGGTATAGCTGGCAGTGCCGAAATTCACATGGCGGCCATCGGGCAGCATGAAGTAGGCCAGATAGCGCAGCCAGTTGCGCAGCGTTTCATCCTGAAACAGGTTCTGCCCGCAGTTGCGCGTATAGGCGGTCATGAACGGTATCCACGTACACGCCATATAGCAGCTATAGCCATAGCCTTCCACAAAGCTGCCATCTGGGCGGAAAAACCAGAAATTATCGGGGCGCCGCACTTCGTACAGCGCGCGTGCGAGCCATTCATCCGGCGTGTGTCCATCTCCGCGGAAATCTCGTAATGCAATCGCACTCATGCCAAGCGCACCAGCCCCTAACGTCCGCTGATTGCCGAAATTGCAGCCTCCGGGCACACTGTCCATGGTCTTTTGGTAGTATTCGCATTCAGCTGCGATGGTCTCTCGAATTTTCCTGTGATCTGCTTCGCTGAGCCCCTCCCACGAAGCGAGGAAATCATAGGCGATAGCCCGCGCCATGAGTGCGTGCGAACTCGGTTCGATGTAGCCGTGCACGGGTTCCCGATAGATGCGTGTATTGACAATTCTGTAACGTGCTCGCTTGGCTGCGTCTTCATCACCTGTCATGAGCCAGATGAATGCGTCGTTCTCCTCGACGTCAGTCGCGTGTAATACGCTTTCCCATGCGCTCTTGTAGGGTTCACGGGTGATGCGTTCCCGCATCATCGGCAGATCCTCGCTCGAAAAGAACAGACAGGGATGCGTTTCACTTGCCGGCAGTTTCCCGGTCCACGGTGGTTTCAGCACGAGGTCCTCCTCGCTGCGGCAATGAGTGGAACTGCACAGTATCAGCATTGCGGCGGCGGCCATCGCGAATTTTGGCCACATTGGGTGCTCACTTCCTTGTGGGTGTTCAATTTTAGCATCAACAACCGCTTGGCCCTTAGCGTCCTCCAGATCTTAGCTGCGATTACAAAAGATCACATGGCAGGAAAAAGTACCACACTATCATCCATAGAATAAAGAGACCTATCAGCCCAGCAATGATAACACGGGCATATTTGGGCATTCTGCTGTATAGAAGCATACCAATGGCTGTCAGCAAAAAACCGGCCATCAGCATGCTCATCGCCACAGGCGACAAAAGGCGCCCTGTCATGCGCGCAACGAGCTCCCACGTTGGGAGAGCTCCGGCAAAACAAGCGATAGCCGCGCTCCAAAGAGGCCTCATGCCCGGACAAATCATCCGGATACCGAAATACAGGACAATGAAAAACACCATGCCCACAGGTATGTCAAAAATATACCCGTAGTAAAGATACCAGTCGTAGTCAATAATATGCCCGAAGTGGTCAATATACCAGTCAGAGTTAGAGTTCATAATAAAGTCTCCATTAGACTACCCTGACGGTGCAGCCGATCGTCTGCGACGATCACTACCGCACAGAGTGCTATTTTGTAATGCTCTCTTCTCCCGATGAGCATTACCTGTACTGCTCAATCAGCACTGCCATCATCCCGTACAATGGGCGGTTAATCAGCAGCCAGCACGAGGCCACAAAGAGCAGCAGCAGCTTGATCATGCGTGATGGGGTCGCCAGCATCGTAAGCAATACCAGTAACACTGATGCGACTGCCGTCAAAGCGCAGGCCGAATAGAGCCCTAAGGGGGCTCCGTCGAGATGAATAGCGTATTGGCGAACCTCAATGTAGTGGAATGGGCTGGGGCTGAGTACAATCGATAGGCCTTCGGCTGTCCAAAGTGGAGCCACCACGCCAACTGTGGCGGCTATCCAGAACAATGCTGGCACGCGTTTCGGGTTATTGCGTCGAAGCCAACTAAGCAAGTCTGAACACCCCTCAGCCGATCGTGAAGTAGAGATAGACGATGGCATTCTGCGAATTGCTCATATCAACGAGGACCTGCAACGATTGGTTTGTGGGTGGGGAGCCGAAGAATGCGTCGATGGCGACGAACTGCTGTATCTCATCAGGTTGCCACCAATCAGGCTCATTTCTGGGCTTCATACCATAATAGTTGGTCAGATTGCGCTCGCTCTGGCTGCGTGGGGCTCCCGCAAACACTGTGGCATTCAGTAGCTCGGGCACGTGCTCACGAGGTACTGACAATTTTGCGAATCCCCCGCCATCTATGCTCCGCGCATATCGAGCTTCGAGAAGCGCTGTGCCATCGGGAAATTCAGCATGTGTCCGTTCTTCAAGGCCCTGCAGGGTTGTAATTCGCGCCCATGGTATGGTGAGTATTATCGGCACAGCCACAATGGGGGTCGCGCATCCTGCGAGGGCAACCAGCAAGCACACCCACCATCCAATGTTCAGTGCGTCATCCAATTTCATCCGAATGACCTCACCCACATTTCTTTGGCCATCTGAGCCGACTGCTTTCACCTTGCATGCGAGTACCTGGTGCAACTCTCCGATCAATTGGTGCTTGGCGTCACACTTGCAGGCGGTAGTTCACCGATCCTCCTGGAGATTCTCCGAAATTCGAGTGGCGATTTTCTGCCATGGATTTCTTCTCTCCATCGTCATACAGTACCTCTGCATTCATGCCTGAAAAGGGCTTCTGGCCAACCATGATGAAGCGCCTCTGACCACTCGCAACCGACCGACGAGCGCGCCACCAACATCACAAGATAGTGTTGCAAAAAGGGCCTGAATGCGCAATTTGATGCCCGGCAGGACCCCTGAACCTGAGGTCCGCGGATGTTCAACTTTGGTCCCACGACCTCCGCAAAAACGCTCAAGCCAACAGTCTCAGAGCCTGAGCCAATTTCCTGCACCATTACAGCTCAATCAGGTTGTGGGATATGCGGGGGGGCGTTCCGGGACGTACGCACTCAGGTTCTGGGACCTCATGGGGCCTATT
>CAYSRY010000090.1:0-7029 GCA_964433395.1 uncultured Armatimonadia bacterium
TTTGCTGTCAACAATAACCACAAATACGCAATTGAGGAGAGGTGGCTGAGCGGATGAAAGCGCACGACTCGAAATCGTGTAACGGGCGATCCCCGTTCGTGGGTTCGAATCCCACCCTCTCCGCCAATATTATTGTCATCAAAGTATTGGCAAATGCGATGCGGCTCTCCACCGCATACAACGCGTAAACTGTCTGTCAACTGCCTGTGATTGTTCAAATTGGAGAGGTGACCGAGCGGCCGAAGGTGCGCGCCTGGAGAGCGCGTTGTCCCGCAAGGGGCACGTGGGTTCGAATCCCACCCTCTCCGCCACCACACGAATATCAGCAAATTTTTCAACATCGGCGGAGTGTCCTGCAGCTAAACATATTCTGTAGATTGGTTCCTTCCTGTCGATGCTTCGCTCTTCACACTTGCAGGTCTATCCAGAATAAAGTTGAATATGGTGAGGAGGAACTTCAACCTCCCACATATGATCTCATAACAATAGTGCATTTTTGATGGATTAAAATTTGGCCGCGCTAGACGGGGAACTGGCGGTGTCCTGTACCCTCAATCCGCCTAGAGGGGTTTAATTCCCGCCCCGAGGTCTCGCGGTTCAGGGTCTGCCCCAGGCGGGCAGTGTTGAGGGCTGGGCCCCGTGCAAATGAGCCCCGCTAAACCCCGTCAGGTCCGAAAGGAAGCAGCGGTAGGCGGTAAGCCTGTTGTGACACGGATCGCCTGGCCTGAGCCAGCCACCTGGGTTACGCTTGGGCCTCGTTATCGAAGGGTGGGTGCGCGGCCACCTAGATAATTCGTCGAATGATTATTGACGCGCGCCTCACCGATTGCGTTTCTGGTCGGTGTAACCGAGACGTCAGCAACTACAATCGGAGCAACACCTTCAGAGTTCGCTGGGGCGTTCGACTTGCAACCGAACTCATTGAGACCGGGTCATCAGCGGTCCATACGGAGCGATAATAGATGCCGTATGTTTCGTTCAGCCTCAAATATCGCCCCAGATGCTTTGATGATGTAATCGGCCAGCAGCATGTGGCCAAAACCCTCAAAAATGCCCTCGCTAATGACCGTGTCGCCCACGCCTATCTCTTCACCGGACCACGAGGAACGGGAAAAACGTCCACAGCACGCATTCTAGCGGCCGCGCTGAACTGCGAACATGGGCCAACCGCTGAACCGTGCGGCGAATGCACCATGTGCAAAGCCATCATTGCAGGAAATGCTATGGATGTGAAAGAAATCGATGCCGCATCCAACAATAGCGTGGACGATATTCGCGATCTTCGAGATAAGGTGCAATTCGCCCCAGCAGAGGGGCGCTACAAGATCTACATTCTCGACGAGGCACATATGCTTAGCAATGCGGCGGTTAACGCATTGCTGAAAACACTTGAAGAGCCTCCAAAGCATGTCGTCTTCCTTCTCCTGACCACGGAAGCCCATCAGATATTACCGACTATTGTGTCGCGATGCCAGCACTTTGATTTTCGCGGTATCACCCTCGCAGATATAGCAGGAGCGCTCCGCCGAATTGCAAACTTTGAAGGGTTAGAGGTAGATGACGCGGCACTCATGGCGATTGCATTTGCCGCTGACGGTGCCATGCGCGACGCTCAGAGTATCTTTGACCAGATTGTTGCCTATTCTGATGGTGCTATTAACCTGGCAACCGTCAATGAAGTGCTCGGAGTGACCGATCAAACACTTCTCTCAGCAATCGTCGACCAAGTCATCGCTTCGGACGTTGCTGCAACTTTTTCGTCGGTTGACAGAGCCATTTCCGAGGGCAAAGACCTTGTACGCCTGGTTGAAGACCTCACCGTATATCTGCGGGATCTTCTGCGAATTAGCGTCGCAGGCCCTTCCGTACAAGGCCTGCGAATGTCTGCAGAGGCAACGGAGCAGATGCAGCAGCAAGCACACACATTCGGGAGCACGCGATTGCTGAGTGCGGTAAAATCTCTGGCAGAACTTCAGGCAGAATTGAGACACACTTCACAGCATTCACTGCTGGTGGAGGTGGCATTGGCCCAATTATGTCGCGCCCAGCTTGCGTCCCAACAACTCCCTCAATCCAGTTCTCCAACAGAAACACCCAACAAACAGGTTATCCCAAATACGCTTGGAGCAGGAGAGAGCAATCTCAATCTGCAGCGCCGTCCCAATCCGACCGAACCAGCGTCGTCTGAGTTAGCTTCTACTCCGATTTCAACACCAACATTATCTGCAGACGAAGAGCTTACCCTTGCCACACTTGAAACTCATTGGGAGACGGTGTACCAGCACCTGCGCCAAAGCGGACACACTCCTATACAGGCCATGCTCTGCTCCGGCACCCCTACAAAATTTGAGAATGATATCGTCACGCTGTGTTTTGCAGCGTCTGCCGAGTTTCATTATGATAAGGTGCGCACCGACTACAAGGATATAGTCGAGGAAGCGCTTACTCAGACATTTGGCCGCCAAATCGCCATCATTTGCATGATTGGCGAGGATAAAATGACGCAAAATGCGTGCGCACTTCAACCCTCTGCCCCTCAATGCCCAGAGGGGCAGATGACAAACCAATTCACCAGTCCTGCGACAGTGCCAGTTTCGTTTCCCCCCACAGTGTGTACGGTGGAACCATCGTCAGAGATACTGCGGGATGATCTACAGCCGGCAGTGAACGCCACAGAACAGGACGATAAGACACCTTTGACCCCCGAGCAGTGTGTCGCGCAGACACTGCGTCTGTTCGAGGGCAGCACAGAAATCAGCACCGAAGAAGACCCCGAATAACATTGTGCTTTGCCCCACAGCGCAGGCACTGTTGGAGTAGGAGCGCGAATACTATGGAAAATCCGTTCCAGAAAATAATCGAGGCACAACTCAGTGGCATGCAACAGAAGATGCAGGTTGCGATGGCGGAGTTGGCTGTCACCGTTGTGGAGGCCTCCGCTGGGGGAGGAGTCGTCAGTGCAAAGGCAACAGGAAATGGTGAGTTACTGGAAATAACAATTGACCAAGCTGTGATTGTCCCCGAAGAGGCAGAACTCCTCCAAGATCTCGTGACAGCTGCGGTACGGGAAGTGTTGGCTAAGGCAATGGCCATGAAGAAGGAAAAAATCATGGGCGCTACACCTCTGGCCCAACTTGGCATAGATATCCCTGACGTTTTCTAAAGATTCCATAATATTACTGACGTTGGCGGTCTTCTTGTCATGCTACAGTATGCTCGCCATCTCCAGAAAGTCGTCGAGGAACTCCAGAAACTGCCTGGAATCGGCTCGAAAAGCGCACAACGATTGGCCCTTCATATACTGAACTCAGGGCCGCAATCGGCATACGCACTTGGCGAAGCGATTATGAACCTGCCCGACCAAGTTCGGCGCTGCAACATCTGCGGCAATTGGAGCGACGATGACATATGTTCTGTCTGCGTCGACCCATCACGAGATCCCCACATAATCTGCGTAGTCGCGGAAGTGCCGGACCTCATGGCACTTGAGCGTTCTGGCGAGTTTACAGGGATGTACCATGTTCTGGGCGGTGTATTGTCACCATTGGAAGGCGTTGGTCCAGACGACATCTCGATTGGCCCACTCCTCGACCGTATCGATAATGGGAAGGTCACTGAGGTCATACTGGCCACCAGTCCATCGGTGGAAGGCGATGCCACAGCAGAACACATCCGGCAACTGCTCTCGCAATATTCCCATTTGATTGTCACCCGCATCGCACTGGGCCTTCCTGTCGGCGCAGATCTCGACTACCAGGATCAAGTGACGGTGGCACGCGCATTGAGCGGCCGCAGACAAATGGAATAGAACATGACCTTGTTCGGTTGTCAGATGGCTATTTTGGTGCTACACTACCTTCACGCTTTCAACGATCACACAATGCAGCGCGCGGACCTCGCTTCAAGCGTATCACGCGCGCAATTTCGTGTATAGAGAGCGACGTATAATATCGTTTCAACGCAGGGGCCTCGTAACCTGCTTGGATATGTGCAAGTAATATAGCGTCACCTACGTACGCGTACCCACCCTCAAGGAGGAATACCATGGCGAATTTGACAGAAGTCCGCTGGCACGGTCGTGGCGGACAGGGGGCCAAGACTGCCGGTTATGTACTGGCTGTGGCCGCCGCCGAGCAGGGATGGAATGTACAGGCATTCCCTGAATACGGTGCAGAACGACGTGGCGCGCCAATGCGCTCATACGTTCGCATATCCGACGCACCGATTCGACTTCGCTCGGGCATTGACAGCCCCGACGTTGTCATTGTTCTGGACGCAAGTTTGCTCAAGTCTGAGAATGTGACCGACGGCTTGGCCGAAGGTGGCATTCTCATCGTAAACACCCCAAAATCTCCGGCGGAAATCGCTGAGATGCTCGGCAATCCCAACGCGAAAATATGCACTGTGGATGCCAGCGCCATCTCGATCGACACTGTTGGTCGAGAGATACCGAACACGCCCATGCTTGGAGCTCTGGCCAAGGTTAGCGGCATTCTGCAACTCGAAACGACACTCCATGCGGTTGAGAAACAGCTTTCAGCTAAACTGCCTCCAGCCGTTGTGGAAAGCAATAAGCAAGGCATCCAAAGGGCCTACGAGGAGGTATCGGTGGCATGAGTCACTATTCCGCGAACGCAAAGCGGCAGGAGCTGGCTCCTGCCGGTGTTATACTGGAACCGGGTAATGCTGAGGAATACGAGGTCAGCGGTTGGAGGAGTACCCACCCGGAACACGATGCCGAATGCTGCATTCATTGTTTGTTCTGTTGGGTCTATTGCCCCGACAACTCAGTCGTGCTAAAAGACAAGCAAGTCGTCGGCTTCGACGCAGCTCACTGCAAAGGCTGTGGCATTTGTGCCCAGGTCTGCCCAAAGAACTGCATCAAGATGGTGCCGGGCGGCGACATGAAAGACGACCGCGAACAGTAAGCCTGCGTTGCGTTTGGAGTCCTGTCCCTTGGGGCTACAACGCAGATAAGGAGGTCACAACCCAATGGGAAAACTTCAACCACTGGAGGGCAACTTGGCTGTTGCTGAAGCCATGCGACAAATCAACCCTGATGTTGTCGCTGCCTACCCAATTACTCCCTCCACAGAAATAGTCCAGACCTTTGCAAATTTTGTTGCCAATGGACGCGTCGACACAAACTACGTAGCAGTAGAATCTGAACACTCAGCGATGAGTGCATGCACGGCTGCCGCTGCCGCTGGTGGCCGCGTGATGAACGCGACATCAGCCAACGGCCTGGCACTGATGTGGGAGGTTCTCTACATCACTGCTTCGCTACGCCTCCCAGTTGTTTTGACCGTTGTAAACCGAGCCCTTTCTGGCAATATCAATATCCACTGCGACCATTCTGACTCTATGGGTGCCCGTGATGCTGGCTGGCTCCAGCTCTATGCAGAAAACGTACAGGAGAGCTACGACAATCTCATTCAGGCCACCGCCATTGCCGAGCGTCTCGACGTACGCCTGCCTGTCATGAATTGTTTGGATGGTTTCCTCGTCAGCCACTCATATGAGATGCTTGAGGTCGAGGAAGACGCTGCAGTCAAAGAGTGGGTCGGCGAATACAAACCAGTCAGACCACTCCTAGACATTGAGAACCCCTATACAGTGGGTCCATTGGATCTTTATGATTTCTACATGGAACATAAGCGTAATCAATGGGACGCTTACGCGCCTGCAAAACAAGCGATCATCGAGGAAGGCAAACGTTTCGGTGAAACCTTCGGTCGTGAATACGGCCTGATGGAGACGCCGGGCTGCGATGATGCTGACATCATCGTTGTCGCCCTCGGATCTGCCGCTGGCACGGCAAAAGATGTAGTTGAGAAACTGCGCAATGAAAATATCAATGCCGGTCTACTCAAACTGCGCTGCTTCCGCCCGTTCCCTGCTGATGAAATCGTTGACGCCCTCTCCAATGCGAAGGCCATTTGTGTCATGGACCGTTGTGCGTCATTTGGTGCCGGTAGCGGCCCGCTTTTTCACGAAATTGGTGCTGCAATGTATGCCACGGGTAAAACGATCCCGATGACCAA
The DNA here is from genome assembly GCA_964433395.1 of uncultured Armatimonadia bacterium. Taxonomy (GTDB): domain Bacteria; phylum Armatimonadota; class Zipacnadia; order Zipacnadales; family UBA11051; genus UBA11051. The sequence continues at coordinate 6,045 of CAYSRY010000090.1, forward strand.
TGTCATCTATGGCCTCGGCGGTCGCATGATCACGCCACAAGACATTGAGTCCGTGTACCGCAAACTCGTCGACATAGCCGAAACCGGCAACATTGGCGAGGTCTGCACATGGCTGGGCGTTCGCGAGTAACGCACCCCAAACGCGGACCTCAGCGCGGTTGGGTAAATCCGACCGCACCATGACAGGAGGACAATTATGGCTAAAAATCTAAAGCAACTTGCCGATACCCCGGTGCGATTGACCGGCGGACATCGCCTGTGTCCCGGTTGCGGTGAACCGATTGCAGTGCGCCAGATTTTGATGGCAAGCGACAATCCCGTCATCGTTGCCAACGCAACGGGCTGTTTTGAAGTCTCGACCACAATCTTCCCTTACACAGCATGGAACGTGCCTTGGCTGCACATCGCGTTCGAAAATGCGGGTGCAACTGCTGCCGGTATGGAGGCCATGTACCAGTCACTCAAGGCACAGGGCAAGATTGATGCAGCTGTAGAGTATAATTTCGTCGCCATCGCTGGTGATGGCGGCACCTATGACATTGGCTTCCAGTCTCTTTCTGGCGCTGTAGAGCGAGGTCATAAATTCCTGTATATCTGTCTTAACAACGAGGCATATATGAACACAGGAATTCAGCGTTCCTCAGCAAGCCCACTGGGTGCAAACACAACCACAACACCAGCTGGCAAAGTCATCCCAGGCAAAACCACGTTTCAGAAAGATCTCACCGCCTGTATGGCCGCTCACGATATGCCGTATGTGGCCCAGAGCATTCCTGGACGATGGCGCGACCTAACGACAAAAGCGGAAAAAGCATTCGCCAAAAATGGACCGTCATTCCTTAATGTGCTAACGCCGTGTCCACTCGGCTGGCGCTGCAATCCTGAGGACACTGCAAGCATCTCACAGCTTGCTGCAGACTGCTGTGTGTGGCCGCTCTATGAAGTCGATGAGGGCGAGTGGAAACTCACCTACAAGCCTAAAGAG
>CAYSRY010000090.1:7039-11983 GCA_964433395.1 uncultured Armatimonadia bacterium
CTTCCGCCACCTCTTCAAAGGGGACGAGGGCGAATCCATTCGCAACAGTATCCAGGAGTATGTCGACCATAAATGGGAAGCTCTCCTGAAGCGTTGTAACGAAGCCTAACTCATAGCCTGCTATGACGAAAGCCGCCCAGCCTATAGCTGGGCGGCTTTTCCATTTATTGATATGATATTGCTCACATCCAAAGGCAATGCCTGTTCCTTACCTCTGCAACCTCGATCCCACTTCCAAGCACTATCTGCTTGAAATGCCCTGGTTGTCATGTCAACAATCTAACTTGCTAAATGCGGAAATGCCTCCGCTACACCAGGACATTTAACTTGACCAGCCATGCAGTTAAGCCCCCGCGTGATTGCTATACTGTCCTCCATCGCTCTATATAGGCCTTTGCCTGCTATTTGCCGCGCGTATGGCAGTGTCGCATTTGTAAGAGCCCAAGTCGATGTACGCGGCACTGCTGCAGGGATGTTCGTTACCGCGTAATGGACAACACCATGCTCAACATAAGTCGGGCATGAATGGGTCGTTGGGCGAATATCCTCAATGCAGCCCCCTTGGTCGATTGCCACGTCAACGACCACGGATCCGAGACGCATACTCTTGATCATCTCCTGCGTCACCAATTTCGGGGCACGTGCACCAGGAATCAATACCGCGCCAATGACAACATCAGCTCCAAGCACGGCTTCAGCAAGTGCGAATGGACTGCTATAGAGAGTTGTCACCGCAACACCGTGAATATCATCAATGTATGCTAGTCGACCGGTGTTAATATCGAATACTGTAACATGTGCTCCCATCCCAATAGCGACTTTCAGTGCACAGGCACCAACTACTCCACACCCGACGACGACGACTTCTGCGGGCGCAACCCCCGTCCACACCTCCCATTAGCACACCGCGCCCGCCAGGATGCTTCTGCAGGCACTGCGCGGCTACCTGCGTCGCCATCTTCCCGGCGACTTCGCTCATCGGCTCAAGGAGAGGAAGATGCCCATCGGCAGTCTGCACGGTTTCATATGCGACACCGGCAATTCCCGCTTTAAGCATAGCCTTTGTCAGTTGTTCAGACGAAGCCAGATGCAGATACGTGAAAAGCACCTGCTCAGCCCGCATAAACTTGTATTCTTCTTCGATGGGCTCTTTGACTTTCATGACCATCTCGCCCATGTTCCAGACATCTTCAGCAGTGGCAACGACCTCGGAGCCAGCAGCAATATACTCTTCATCACTAATGGCACTATAATCGCCTGCCCCCGCCTGAATGATGACGCGGTGGCCATCAGAAACAAGTGCATGTGCCCCCGCAGGTGTGATAGCCACTCGAAACTCGCCATCTTTGATCTCAGTCGGCACTCCAATAAGCATATTATTTCCTCCTGCAGTGTGACATCCATTACCATTACCATTACATAAATGGTTGTGACACTATAATATGTGTCCGGATGCCATGGTTATTTCAGCAATGGCCACCTACACTGACTGCCGATATGCACAAATCAGTTGGCACAACGAGCCTAAGGAGCATTGTACAACAACCTCACTGCAAACAATTCATAGCAAGCTTCCCATAACAAAGAGAGCTATATAGTAATACACCAATGGCAAGCTAAAGATGAGAGCATCAAAACGATCAAGAAAACCACCATGAGCACCGAAAATCGTACCAAAATCGTCAATTTTCAGATTCCTTTTTATGACCGAACTGGCGAGATCACCTACCTGTGCAATGCACCCTACCAGTACCCCCAGCGTGACTGTGTGATAAATAGGAATGCCTTCATACCATCCGATTAGCAACACTGACCCAACCGCAGCGAGGAAGCCGCTAATAGCACCAACGAGCGTCTTGTTTGGGCTTATCGCGGGGGCCATCTTCTTTTTGCCAAACCACTTTCCCCCAAGGAAAGCAGCCGTGTCGCAACACCAGACCGGCACCATAACAAGCACCACTCCCCCCATGCGGTGCCAGAATTCCGATACATCGGCCCCGAGTGCTCCAGGCACATCAATAGCACGTAGTCGAAGGATATATGACAGGAGTATCCCTACGTACATAACCCCGAAAACCGTGACCGCGGTCGAGGTTATTGCATGTTGTTTCAGATGCTTCCTGAGCACCGATACCAACGAAGCCATGACGAGAGCCATCATGATTACTACGGTCAGAGCATCGGCCTGCTCGGGATGGGTACCTACCGCGATGATGATTCCTACCCCAGCAGCATAGCCCAATGGGACAAGCGGTCGATGCCCGGCGGCGGTTATCCCAGAGTAATACTCTGCCATACCAATGACAGCCAGTACCGCACAGCAAATAGTTATCCACCAGCCACCCACATAACCAATTACCAGCAATGCAGGAATACCGAAAAGCGCCCAGATTGCTCGCCGCAAAAATTCGAAAAGCATTCGCACTCCCTACTTCATGGTACCATACCAACCCGAACAGCCAATGCAGTGACACCACAGGAACAGCTACCTGTGCACACGTCATTTTTGTGTGAGCCAAATTAACCAGGGGAAAGTCAATCAGTCGGGACAAATTCGATGAATGGATATCCCCTGTAATCAACAATATATCTACCATTTGTGGTAGGATATTCAACTGTTCCGCATCGCATGAAATCATTGTTTCCGGACGTCGCCTTAGCCAATCGTCCGTTCTCGAGGAGGTAATCATCAGCAAATTTGGGTATTAATTTGCACCAGGGCCCAATACTATGTCCGATATCCTCCACTGCATCGCCATCAATATCATACTCGCTCAGAAACCGGCCGTCTACCATTATTCCGGCCTGTACAATGTTGTGAAACTGCATGATCTTTGGTACTACGGGGCACACACAATCCCCCATCGCATGTATGATAACTATCTGCAAGTCAGGATTGGCTTCATGTAGTAATTTACAGTGTTGAGCATTGCCAAAATCACGAATTTCCTGCATATCATGTGTTAGGTAATTGGCAGTTCCAGGACACCGTGAGTACTTCGCATCCAAATGGCTTCCATATTCACCAGTGCCATAGGCAATACTATCAGTCAGGCCAGGCATTCCACACTTATCTACACCGCAGGCAAACGTGTGAGGGGCAAGTTTCAAGGCCATCTGCGTGCAATTACCACCTCCTGAACCACCAACTGAGTAGATACGCTTCTCGCTGAATGGCACGCCAATAGTGAGAAGCTGTTTGCGAACTGTATAGAGAGCGCCAATGCAATCCATCGCCTGCAGCAGACCGTGATCATAGGGCTTGTCGCAACGCTCGACCCATTCAGCACCACTCTGTAAATAGTTGACACTCACGGCTATGACATTATAGCGATCGGCGGCAAATCGGCAAAAAGCAGTGTATGTATCCTCTCTGTACGTACCACCCCAGCCATGAAGAACAAGCATCAAACCAGTATTGCAATCAGGCCCGGAGCTAGGCTCATCTACCCACATTTGCACCCGCCGTTCACCTGGCTCGAGTGGCCATTCCTGTGCAGAGAAATCCTGATCCTGTTCGAGAAACACTTCACCATCTCCCAGATTGTATTACTTGTATTGTGGGATAAAATTAATATGTGGGTAATCGGCATAATCGACTCTGTACTCGCCGCCTGCAGTTGGATATATGATTGTGCCACGTCGGATGAAGTCATTCACCAATGGGGCGTGCCGCTCAAAAGTGCCTCCCTCGGTCAGGTAAACGCCTGCATATTTTTTTACTATCTGATACCAGTTACCCTTGTCTGCACCCGCGAGTTCGTGGTCCACTCGGTGCACTGCAACATCATCGATATCAACTTCTGTAAGGAAATGACCATCGACATCAAGGCCAGCCATCAACATATTGCGAAACTGCGTGATTTTTGGCACAACAGGACAAACATGGTCATGCACTCCATGCACGATGACAATTTTCAAATCGGGATTGCGTGCGTGCAGCAAGCGGCAATGGCCCAGATCGCCAAAGTCTCGGATCTCTTTCATGTCCGCACTCAGATAGTTGTAACTTTCAGAATCGGGCGAGTACATGGCATTGAGCGGGCTCCCAGACGCACCTGTACCATAGGCAATTTCATCTATCAGCCCCGGCATTCCGCACATGTCAATGCCACACGCAAATGTGTGCGGTGCCAACTTGACCGCCATTTGTGCTATATTACCGCCACCAGAGGCGCCCATAGCATACATGCGCCGCTCTGCGAACCTGATGCCAAGCTTCTGGAGTTCACGTCGAACTGTATATATAGCGCCAAGGCAGTCCATTGCCTGCAGATAGCCGTGGTCATACGGGTGGGCAAAACCTCCTGTACCTGGCCACTCTGGTCCACTCTGTAGATAGTTGACACTTATGGATATCAGGTTGTAATCTTCGGCACACACATTGAGCAGATTCTCCGCATAGCCCTGCTGCCGATAGTCTCCACCCCATCCATGCATCACAATGGCGATGCCGGTGTTGGTGCCGATCCCAGTCGATGGCTCGCGAACCCACATCGCGACTTTCCGCTTGCCCGGTTGAAATGGCCATTCCTGTGCTGCAAACTCCTGGAACTCACTCAGTCTCATCGAGCCTTACCCCACTATTCTGCGCCGGGCACGAACGCTATAGTTGGGTATGCCGAGTAATCTATAACGTATTTGCCGTTGGTCGTCGGATACTCGAAGACGGCTTTACGGGTGAAATCGCTATCGCCGGAGGTCTGCTTGGCAAACTTGCCAGCCTCTTTCATGTACTCATCAGCAAACTTGATCGTGACCTGCTCGCGGTCACCAACCGCATGATCGGTACTCTTGACGGCAACGCCATCTACCATTGCCGGTGTGAAGAAATGTCCATCAACTCGAATACCGGCCATCAGCATATTGCGAAACTGGGTGACCTTGTGTACAACTGGGCAACTGCGGTCGTCAACCCCATGACAGATGACAATCTGCAGGTCA
>CAYSRY010000091.1:0-11971 GCA_964433395.1 uncultured Armatimonadia bacterium
AAGTTGATGTGCGGATGTGATTGTGCCTGCCGCGTGAGAAATGAACGACCATCACGCTCTGGCCCGTTCCACTCATGGGAGAGTATGGGTATCCCATGTTCTTCGGCATAGTCGTACGCAGGCCCATAGCCGTGGTGGGAGCAATCGGCGCAGTGCAGCGATGCATGAAATTTGAACCCTCTGATGCCCCCCAGCAGGTCATGATATCGAGCTATTTCCGCCTCGGTCTCCTGGAGAGACCTGCGGGGATTGACGGTGACATACGGCACCAGGCGATCAGGATGCTCCAGAGCGGCAGCAACAGCCAGGCGATTACCTTCGGCAGTGTCAGGCCCTATGGCAAGATGAGGCGCAAAGATAGCCATGTCTATACCAACGTGATCCATGAGTGCAATCATCGCATCAGCGGTCCCACCTCGCGGAATGTGAAAATTGTACCAGGGCCCCATGTGACAGTGAGCATCAATCACGAGTTCATCCACAGGGCGCGTCCCTGAACGTAACATCTCCAGAAAAGCAGAACTGCTCATCTCATAACCATTCTTTCATGTGGTCGTGCTAAAGCTGAAACAGTCGTTTCGCATTTAGCCCCAGTATCAGACGCTTCTCGTCGTCGGAAATCCGAGCAGCAAGCAGCCGTCCTATCTGGCTGCGTACATCAATAAATGGGAGATCCGTACCAAGTAAAATCCGGTCAGCGCCAACTTCGCGTACCATGTACTCTAGCCCGCCATATGGCAAACCTGATCCGGCAAGATCCAAATAAACATTCGAGTTTATTTTCGCTTCGGCAATAAGCGTGTCGATGACTTGCCAGTTGTTGCCGGAATGGGCATGGATGAACGAGATATTCGGATTGCTGTTTGCCACTCGGGATAAATATGAGCGACCGTTCTCCACGGGCCCCGTCCACTCATGCGAAAGAATGGGAACTCCACATGCATTGGCATACTCATAAGCTGGCCCATAGCCAGCATGTGAGCAGTCGGTGCAATGCAGTGCCGAATGAAATTTGAGGCCTTTTATACCGCCAAGCAGGGTGTCATAATGAGCTATCTCTGCTTCAATGACCTTGAGTGGATACCGTGGGTTGATAGTGATATAAGGTATGATGCGGTCTGGGTATCGCGCAGCCGCTTCGACAACCTGCCGATTACCCTCCTGAACGTCAGGCCCGATGGCAATGTGCGCTGACGCGATGGTCACATCAATGCCCACTAGATCCATGTTGGCGATCATTGACTCTGGTGTGCCTGCACCTGGAATATGAAAGTTGTACCACGGGCCCATATGTGCATGGTCATCTATGACTATTTCATCGTCCAGCCTGAGGCCGGACTGGAGCTTCTCAACGAGTGTGGTAGTACTCACAAAAGTCCTCCCTTCAGCATATTTGCGAACATTGACGCCTCAGCAACTTGAGATGCCAAGCAGCCGCCGCAAGGTACCGCCTGCAATCTGCCGTTTCGCATCTTCACCGAGATCGGAGTAAACGACCTGTGCGATCGCGCCGCCAGTTTCACTCTGAGGGAGACCGGTGCCGAAGATAAGCCGCTCGGTTCCAAACCTCCTGCAGACATCTTCTATCCCCCACGGAATCTGATATGTATGCGTCTCAATATGGAGGTTGGGGTATTTGTCGAGGAGTGGGTACATGTTGCGGTTGACGCGGTAGGACGTATCGAGGACAATCATCGGCAACTGGTCATACGTCTGGAGCATAGTCGCAATTTGAGACCAGTTGGTCTGCCCCATGTCAATGAGCACGGGCACAGCACGGGCCTCAAGTGCGCGCATCAATTCATCACATGCCCATGGCTCGAAGGTCCAGAAATTATCCACAGGGAAAAGGCGAACAGCTCCACGGTTGGCTTTCGCTCGATCAGCAAGCACAACCGGGGCCTCCATCTCATCCGTCGTTGACGGCACTGCCGTGTAGCATGGAAAGAGATTGTCGTAGGGCGCAATCAACTCGTCGACTTTCTCATTTCCTTTCTGTGGCGCCCAATGAGCGGACCATTGGTGCATGACCAGAGCCTCAGAAATACCGATGTATTCCATCTCAGCGAGCAGGCCACTGACGTCCGTAAAGTGCACTGGCTCCATGGACTCAAACGTGCCGATACGACAGTTGCAGTCCATGAATCTGATCGGCTCTTTGCAGCCGAAATTCGGACACATATCTATATTTCCTCCAAATGAATGAATTGGCGGCACACGGCGGCCGTGGGTTTTTTCGCCAAAACCGCGCCATTGTCCTTTCTGCGCAAACGGACAACGCCATATTGCAGAGAATTTGGTCGCAGCCACATCGTCAGCAGAGTGTACAGCAATACTGAAATGGGGTAACAGCCAATGTCCGAGGAATTGAGCAAATTCGAGGAACACACCATCGAAACGCGTCGCGAGTTTTCTGGTAATCTGCTGAAGCTTCGCGTCGATACTGTTGAGTTGCCTGACGGGCGCATATCACGACGCGAGATAGTCGAACATCCAGGAGCGGTCGCCATCGTACCTGTGACCAGCAATAATGAAGTGCTGCTGGTGCGACAGTGGCGCCACCCAATCCAACAGGTAACGCTGGAAATCCCGGCCGGCTGCCTCGAGCCTGGCGAAGAACCAGAACGAACTGCTCAGCGTGAGCTTGTCGAAGAGACTGGCTATTTTCCCCGTTCGCTCGAAAAACTGACGAGCCTCTATCTCAGTGTCGGCTACAGCAATGAGATCATCCACATATTTCTGGCACGCGATCTGATCAGGAGCGGAGAGAATCAGATCGCCGGGGCCGACCCCGAGTGGCAGGCTGATGACGATGAAAATCTGCAGACGGTGCGTATGCCACTGGAGGATGCCGTCCGAATGGCTGGTACGGGCAGCATGATAGACAGTAAGACTGTCGCTGGCCTCGTCCTCGCGTGGCGACGCCAACTGCCAATCTGATCTTTTCAGATACGGACAATTCAGTTGTGCAATGGAAAGCGACTCCCGCTTGGCGGGAGCCGCTTCATCTGCTCAAACTCGGTCCGGAGCGAATTACTCGCTCCAGCTGATTGCCTCGACCGGACAACTGTCGATGGCTTCATCAATGGTGTCTTTGTCGTCGCCTTCGGCATCGATGACAACGGCGATACCGTCGTCATTCATCTCGAAAGTACTTGCGGCGATGCTCGTGCACAGCGTGCAACCAGTGCACAGATCAGCGTCTACTACGGGTGCTGCCATTTGTGGCCACCTCCGTATGAAATTGGTTCGACTTGGGGGGGATTCTGCCCCTCTCCAGTTCGCGGCTATCATAGCATACCCAGCCAGGGCAAAGCAACACAAATGCACACACTTCACATGCATATGCTGTTCCCCGCAATAAGTATAGGCAGCAAGGTTCGCAAGGCGACATCTATGTTGAAACTTATCTCGCATAGGGTTAGAATATGATTCCGCAGTGGATCCGCTTCCACAGGCATCCCAAGTGCGGTGCACTTCTTCAGCCTGGAGGGCGACCGAAATGTATAAACGGATTCTGCTGACCCTTGATACCTCGGAGTTTGCGGAACGTGCTATCCCACACGCAGTGGAGTTGGCCAAGGCATTCAATGCAAGGCTTTGCGCACTCTCGGTGGTACCGGTTATTGATGCCGAAACCACAGGTGATCAACCATTAGGTATTGACTGGGATCGGGAAGTCGCTCATACCGAAGAATATCTCACCGGGATATGCAAGGCACTTGCATGCGAAGGTCTCGAGCTCGACATAGAGATACGACGAGGCAACGTGACGGAGGAGATACTGCTGTATAGTGACAAATACGAAGCGGATCTTATAGTCATGTCCACACACGGACGTTCCGGCCTCGGTCGGTGGGTCTACGGCAGCGTCACCGATCGCGTTCTCAGATATGCGGACGTGCCCGTTTTGCTTGTACGCGCCGCCGAGGAGCCTCATGAAGAAGACTGACATCAGCTTGCGGAAAAATGAAATAGCCGCGGTGATGCCCCACTTCAACGTGGGGCATATTCTTTTTGTACGTCCATGCGGCGGGACCGCCAATGCCAGCAATATCGTGGTGACGAGAGCTGGCCAGTTTTTCCTGAAGCGAAGAAACTGCAGATACTCAAGCCCAGAGAACCTTGCTTATGACCATTTTGTGATGCGTGAACTCCAGCGACACGGTCTGCCTGTACCAAAACTTGTGCGGACAGTCACCGGAAGTCGCTGGGTGGAATACCAGGGCCACGTCTACGAGCTCTACCACGCTATTGAACGAGGCACTACACCAAATGTCATTGATGACTTGCAGACCACGGTTGCGGGAGAAATGCTCGCCCATTTTCACGTCGCGACAGAAAATATTGCCCCCCCTGGCAGCAAAGCTTTCGGCCGTTTCTGGGATCCCCAAAACGCACTTAAACTGCTCAGACCTCTCACCAAAAGAGCAGATGCAGGAGATGTCGGCACTCTCGAGGGCATGCAGGCAACAGAAGCGGCTGCAATCTTACAGGCTCTTGAACGGGAGATCGTTGAAATCGAAGAGGCAGTGTCTGATGACGTCTATGAAGCCCTTCATCATACAATTATCCACGGTGACTGGCACCCGGCTAACCTAAAATTTGACGGAAGCGTAATCGTGGGCATCTTTGATTTCGATTGGGTGGACTATCAGCCGAGGATGGTCGATGTCGCTGATGGCCTGCTTTATACATGCGGGATTCGTCCTCCAGTGGATGGGCCGGGGGACATCTGGAGTTTAACTGCAACTCCGGAGTTGCAAATGTCACGAATGCGTAACTTCGTAGCAGCTTATGCGCGGGCATGTCCACCTGATGTCACGGAGATTACTGCTCTTCCAGGTCTGATGGCGGCTCGCTGGATATATTCGCGCGTCGATGCTGCAGACCGGAAGATAAAGCAGGAAGATCAGATACGCTTTGTGCTTCGAGAAGTTATGGCCCCACTGGAGTGGCTGCGGGAAAACCGGGGAGAACTTACCAGATATGGCTGGTGGGACTGACACACCATCCACGGGGGAAGACTTTCTGATATGTATAGGCTCGCTGTCCAATATGGAGCACCTAGCGTGGTGCTCCATTCTCATCTACTCCAGGTCCCCCACTTAGCCAGCTTTCCCATGCGCCTGAACGACGTGCTGAATACCCTCTTTGAGCTCATTTGTCGTTATTCGGCCACCGAGAAACTCCGTCTGAAGAAGCTTGTTGAGTTCACCAAAGATCTCGTGGCGTCCTTTTCCCATCTTCATCCACAAGTCGACTTGGTTGATCACTTGCTGTGAACGTTTTTCGGGAATATCAGCGACATGTGCCTCAATATTGGCGAGCACATCCTCAGGAGAGGTACTTGAAATGTGGTTCTCAAGGTTGCGATCGAGATAGACGAATGTACCCTCGGCCTGGTCATAGGTTATGTTCAACTGCGTAGTCGACCCGCCCGGCGTTTCATAGATTACCGCGATGTTAACGCTTGAACCATCTTTTGAATAATCAGAATACTCATGACGTAAATTACCATACCCTATTCTGCGTTCTTCAGGGCGCTGGTAACTTGCCACAAGCGCATCTAGTCGCTCTTTGAAATAATCGAGCGGATTGCTGCTACTGACCGCCAAATCCTTCTACCTCCAACAAGCCACCCTGTAGCCTGAAGATATCGTTTTGCGCATCGTAACACGTCCGGAGACAGGAAACGCAGAGGAGTGCATTCTTCCCTGCCAGTCTGATTCTCGAAAAATTTAGGGGAACGACTCGCCGCATTGGCCTCCTACCATCCCCAACTATATATTATACCTGAATTGACCGTGTTCAACAACTGTGTCCCTGGACAATTGTTGCAGTTACGGATATGCCCGCTACGGTATCGGCAACACAGAAGAAGCACCCACGGTCCCCGCGAAGTCGCTTGCCTGTGCATTACTTGCAGGCAACCCACAAATACTCAATCAGCATAGCCAAACATCACAACCTGAATAGCACCCACGTACTGTGCTGCAATACAACATATTCCATCCCACCGTTATTGGGTATAATGTACCCAGTACGTTCTCGCGTGATATTCAAACTGTCCTCAAATTTTGGAGAAGGGTGCTATGGACTCCGAAAGGCTATTGCAAGAAGCGGGCCAGAGAATCTTTTCTGTTTCGCTCAATGACGCCGCAGCAAATTTAGCCGAAGCCAACATGACATATGGCATCGCCAAGCTTAATTTCACACTCGCCAAGTTCGGCTATGAACCTGACGCTCTTTTTATTGGTAGTCCGGACATGACGATAACCAGAAACTCTGTGCGTTGGGCCGCCGGTTTTGGGTATGGAGGCAAGGTCCAGTGGGGAGACGGAGAGCGGCCACTCGTCATATTGGATGCCAAACCAAATGCATGTGGGATGCTCGTGATAGCAATGAGTGCACTACCAGATGTCGATACTCTTATTGACGGTATTCGTACTCTCAATGCAAGCAATATCTCAATCAACGGCGTACCACTGCAGTCTGACCTTCACAAAAGCAACCATTTCATAGATCTGTGCGCGCTCGAACCTTCGGTCGCCGATGTAGAACTCCCCCCCTACGCGGTCGTAATGCACTCGGCTGCACCTGAGCTCCGGGGACCAAACCCGCTCGGCGATGGCTTATACTGGGACGATTCTGAGCCACTGCAAAAACGCTGCAGTGTCATTGATACACCTTGGGGCCAGTTCCATATTCTCATTGATGAAGATGCTCAGGATTATTTCAGGTTCACTCAGCATGCTGCCGACTTCGCCAAAGCAAAACGCTTGCGCATAGCCCAGGAACTTTTCGGCGAATTTCAAGTCATCTCCAATACAACTCACCAGGGGATGACCGACATGAATACCATATATCTGGGCTGCCACGACTCCTGTGATGCAGGTAAGGATCTTCTGCCGATAATGACGCGGGGCGACCTCCCAGGGTATCTCTTCGAAGGCCTGCCCAACCTCTCTGACAGTGTGATAAAGCAACTCGGCTTCACTGAAAGAGCCGCATCTCTCGGCGTCATCGACAAGCTCCGCAACGCAAATATCATCCCTCACGGTGCGGGATATGCGCTCCCATATTTCGGAGATGTAGTCCGCGTCATCGACCACGGTGACCACCGGTGTTTCGAAATGACAGTGGCACCTGGGACCACAAATGAAGCTCTATCACATGGCATGGACGGGACGGAAATACTCACTGATACGCACGACCTTCCACAGAAGTATCGGGGACGGCAGGGCGTCTTCAAAACCATAGAGTGCGGTCTTGGAAGGATGATCGCCAAACTCACGCCTCTGCGGGTCGTAAAAGTGTAATTCACCAATTTCCTTATGGCAGACAAAAGCCGCACCAGACACTAGTGTCTGGTGCGGCTTCGCATTGGGCCCATATCATATGTACATGTGAAACTCGGCTACAGAACCATCTGTCGCAACACAAGCCATTCAACGAACTTCAGTACGTAAGAAAGCACAAACAGTCCAAGGATAATAAAGAAGAAAACTTGGACGGCAGGCGTATTCAGGTACTGTACCCACTCTCCGGCATCAACCATGGCAGTGCCGTAGGTCATGCGGGCTGCAATCTGCGCCATGCCATTGATGAGCAATTCATAGAGCTTCAGCAACGGCTGATACGCAACGGCAAAACCCACCAGGGTCAAAATGATAGCCGCCGGATTGACGATCCGAAATTTCTGACGCTGATGCTCAATGAAAATCGGACATTTTCGACACGGAATCGTCCTTTCGGACGTGCCTGCTTTTCCATCCGCCTGAAGATCTGAGCGCACATATGCCCCATCCTGCAGCTTCTGAGTTGACGTCGCTTTGACAGCTGACTTGCCTTTCGACGCGCCTCCCGTACGAATCAGTGTCTCAATAAGCGATGGATCACAATTGCAGCCATATCCGTAACGCCAACACGATCTTCTGGCCTTATAGGCCGGACATACATCCCGTACTGCATCGTGGCAATAAGGCATGTCCCAGCAATGGTCCCAGAGCCCGGGCTTCTTGTATTTCTTCTTTTTTGTAACTGTGGTATCAGCTTCAGCCTGCTGTGCAATGGCCCGTATAGCAACAGAACGAATCTGATTCGCGATCTCCAGCGCGAGGCGCAGCCCAACCACGAAGAGAACACCCATACCGGCATTCTTCGTCCACACAGTAATGGCTGTGGCTGGACCGACTGCCGCGCTCTGCAGATTGCTTGCTACAAGAATTGGCATACCAAATACCATGCCAGCACCGACCATGCCAATCAATACCGAGTACGCGACTTCCTCCAGCGTCATAATGACCAAAGATGCGGAGGCGAGGAACGCTGCAGCAGTAAGTAGCTGCCCCATCAGATTAAGATTCCCAGTGAGTCGTCGTGCCTGATCGACATCCAACTGGTTCAGTGCACCGCTGAAGACACCGTACAGGATGTAGCCAAGCGATATGACGAAGGCGATAATGGCAATATTCAGCACAGTGCGGCTCCACTGAACCGCAACCGAATAAAAATCCATCTCTACCTTCGTCTGCTTTGCTACTCTGCGCTTCTCTGATCGCATCTATCCGCCTCCAAAGGTCGGTCGTGCAACACCATGGCTTCTAGACCCACATCTGGCTCAGAAGTTCTGCAATACAACTATTCCATTCGGTAAGTGAAACCCTCCGGTATGCGCTCTGAATCCACAAACGTCAGGAAGTCATCCTTCTGATTAGAGCGATTAAACGCTTCTTCAAAAGAAATCTTGCCATCATTGCACAATGCAGAGAGGCTCTGCTCGAGCAAGCGCATACCGAGGCTCGCACTACTCTGGATGGTCGTGCGCATCTGCGTCGTCTTGCGTTCCCGAATCAGGTTACCGATAGCAGGAGAACCGCCGGCCTCGCCAATCATTATCTCATGCGCCGCAATGCGACCATCTTTGTCACATCGCGGCAGGAGCTCCTGCGAGATGCAGGCGGCAAGTGATGTCGACAGCATGGCGCGGATCTCTTCCTGCTCAGACGCCGGGAATGCTGTAACCAGGCGGTCAACTGTTTTCGGCGCGCTTACAGTATGCAACGTGCCAAAAACAAGGTGGCCAGTTTCTGCAGCTTGCAGTGCGGCGCGCATCGTTTCCAGGTCGCGCATCTCACCGACGAGGATAATGTCAGGGTCAGAACGCATATTGCGGACAACCGCTTCTGCGAACGACACCACGTCAATTCCCACTTCACGCTGGTTGATCAATGATTTCTTGTTGTTATGGTAATACTCAATCGGTTCCTCAATCGTAACGATGTGGACCGCTCGGTTTTCATTGATCCAGTTAATCATCGACGCCAATGTTGTACTCTTGCCGCTACCAGTCGGGCCGGTCACGAGGATGATGCCACGCGGCTTATGCAGCAAAGGAATCATAAACCTTTCCTGCAGCCCAAGCTGATCAAATGTCAGCATGGTATATGGAATCATACGCAGTGCAAGAGCGGGATGCTCACGTTGCTGAAATGCGCTCACACGGAAACGGGCCAGAGTCTTAAGCGCGTACGCGCAGTCAGCTCCACCGGACTGCCTGTAGCGATTCCAATATGGATTATCTGCATCGTCGGCACCGAGGAAGAACAGCATGGCCGCCATCAGGTCCTCATGCGTCAACCGCTTATAGCCACTCATCTCGATCAGCTGACCATGCCGCCGGTAGAGAGGCGGCTCGCCATAGGTCATGTGCAAGTCAGAGGCGTCAATCTTCACACAACCTTCCAGCAGGCCCTCCATCACAGCCGCGTCAAGGGTCTGATCTTTCCGCTTGGCCAGGCTTTCCGGTGCACTGACAGTACGTCTCCACTGCTTCTTCTCCTCTGTTGCCATTACAGATCACCGGCCTCTCGTGGTCTGCCCAAACGACGCGAGCCGCTTGCGACAGCCGTGCGTATGTATTCACAGAATCAGCAACACAATATTGTACACCAAACAACTGTTGCCCTTCTCACAGACACCTACTGCCCATCGCCTCTGGCGGGGCGTTTTCTTGCTCGCCTGGCTTCCGCTTCCTGTTTCTTCTTCTCCGCTGCATCTGCATCTGCAGCAAGTCCCTGGGTGAGACGAATCATCTGCCGCATTTCCGTGAAGTTGCCTGCATAATGCATGCAGTCGTCAGCAGTCACCTTTTCATCTTCATAGAGCTTCAATAGCGCCTGATTCATCGTCTGCATGCCCCAGTGACCGCCTTCTTTAATGGCACTGTACATCTCGCCGGGTTTGCCTTCTTCAACAAATTTGGCTACCGTCGGCGTGGCAATCATGATCTCAATCGCCGCCACGCGCCCCGTCGTCCCTTTGCGTGGGACAAGAGCTTGTGAAAGTATACCTACCAGACTCCGACCAAGACGCATACATATCTGTGGCTTATCGTGCGGCGGATACATGTTGATGATACGCTCAAGAGTCTCGGCTGCACTCGTGGTATGAACTGTCGAGAACACAAGATGACCTGTCTCAGCTGCCTGCATCGCAACTGACATTGTAATCGTATCACGCATCTCACCAATGAGGATAACGTCTGGCGCTTGACGCATCGCAGAAGTCAATGCATCCTGGAAATCCTCCGTATCAATTCCAACCGCGCGCTGGTTGACTATACAACTTTTGTCCTGGTGGACGTACTCAATAGGATCTTCGATTGTAACAATGTGAGCTCGGCGTTTGCGGTTGATCAAATCGATCATAGCAGCAAGCGTAGTGGACTTACCACAACCTGTAGGCCCGGTCACCAATACGAGCCCCTGGGGACGAAGAGCAATTTCATTCAACACGTCCGGCAAGTCAAGATCCTCAATGGTAAGAATATCGAGGGTGATGATACGCATGACCAACGAACAATTGCCGCGCTCGCGCATGATGTTGATACGCAGACGACAGACACCTTCAATAGTCTTGCCAAGATCGCATTCCGGATGCTTCCTGAAATCAGCCCAATTTTCCTCACCCATCAGATGCCTGGCAAGGGTCTCTGTGTCGTCATACGTCAGTATTTCACGGTCCTCAAGGCGATTCACTTTACCCTGAAGTTTCACGCACGGAGGCACTCCTGGTTTCCAGAAAACGTCTGAGACTTTCGTCTCTGCGCCCCAGCGAATTATGTCTTCCCACCAATCAATAATACTGCTCAATGCTGTCTTCCTCCTCATATTGCCCGACAATTCGGCAAGAAAAACGCTCATTCACACAATGTGGCGTTTCATGGCGCGGTTGGCCACGACATAGATCAGTCCACCGACAACCAACGCGGCAACGAAAAGCAATATCAGAATACCGGAAGGCAACTTCCATCCGCTTTCGCCGCGCTTAGCGCGTTCGCCGCGTACTGAGGGAGTGGCTAACTGCTGCTCATCCGTAAATCCATGGTCAGTCAGGTTCACTTGATAACTGTGAATGCTACCGCCCTGTGACCAATCCACCGTGATGTACTGATTTTCAAAATATCCCTGTTCGGCCGTTGCATCACCCGTACCCACAAACGCAATAAACAAGCGGTCGCGATCAGACAACGCCATAACGAGAGGCGTAATTGTGCTGATACCTGCAAAACGGACTGGAAATAAGCCTTGTGCCTGAGCCTCGGCCGACGTGAATCTGTCCGTTCGAACCTGTGCATTAGTCAAGACCCAGCCCGTCGCCTGTGAAACGCGACCTACTGCTGCCTGCGCTTCATTGGCAGGCGTCCCATTCGGCAAAGTTACACTTACGCTGCTCACATAATCGCCGAACATTGCGATTACCACTGCAGCGCAACCTACGCCAAGTTCGCCGCCATTTCCCGCACTGCTACCGGGACCGCGCAGCGGTATTTGACAAAATGCGGCCCCATTTATCAGGAGCCCCAAAAACACTAATACCAGTATTCTCCTCAACAGCCTTCGTACCTCCTGCGAATTCAGCAACACTATATTCTATACCAATCAACAGCAATGACACAAAAAAAACG
>CAYSRY010000092.1:0-272 GCA_964433395.1 uncultured Armatimonadia bacterium
GACAGGCGCTCTGGATGTTCTATGGCCTCAACGGTGTCGCCGGCCACAATAGCGAACTCATGTGCGGATATGACGCCTACGGTGTCCGCCTCGTCCCGCCGCTCGGCTACCGCGAACTTTGGGGAGCGTGGCCAAAATCCACCCAATGGGAGTGTCGCACCATCTCCATCAACACTGTCACCGTCGATCAGGTGCCCCAGAATACTGTCCGGGCCGGCCAACCGGAATTCTGGGCCCAGCTCCCTGGCTTCGGTGGCTTCGCTGTAGATGCC
>CAYSRY010000092.1:282-11935 GCA_964433395.1 uncultured Armatimonadia bacterium
CTATCCATCCACCGACGTCTACCGCCGAACCATGGCGCTCATGCAGGTCGACGAAAACTCTTCCTACGCGCTCGACATCTTCCATATTCTCGGCGGCAGCGACCATGTCATGGGTTTCCACGCCCTCCCCGGCTCCGTTGCCGTTACTGGCCTCAACACTGTTCCTCAGGATGGCGGCAGCTACGACGGGCCTGACGTCTCTTATGGCACCTCAAAAGATGGCGCGCGCATGGGATATTCATTCTTTAAAAACGTCGCGCGCGATGCCAACCCGCCCGCCGCATTCACTCTCGACTACGCGGGCACGCCTCCATTCCCAAATCTCACCGAAAACCAGAATCTCCATGTCCGCTACCACTCATTCACCCGATACGATGACGTCGCGCTGGCCGACGGCATACCTCCGGGCGCAAAACCAGCCTCAATCCGTTATATACTCGGCCATCGCGCAGGCTCCGATCTCGCCACCACATGCGCATCCATCATTGAACCGTACGAAAATATACCTCTCATCAAGACCGCGCAACGCCTCGAATGCTTTGACGAAGCTGGCAACTCCGTCGCATCCGATGGCACCAACGGCCTCGAACCCGTCGCGGTCAAAGTCTCGCTCGCAAATGGTGCCATCGACTACATTCTCGCCGGCCCCGATGATGAAGCCACCTACTCCACCGAGGGTGGCATCACATTCTCAGGCCGCCTCATTGCCCTGCGCATTCGCGCTGGACAGGTTGAAGACGCGTGGATGATCCGCGCTTCATTTGTTGAGATGGGCGATTTCACTCTCGACACGCCTGCATACTACAATGGCACGGTCAACAAAATGGACAAAGACATGACTGGCCATGGCTGCATCTGGACTGACGCCGAACTCCCCACTGACGGCCGACTTAATGGGGCCGAAATCATTATCGAGAATGACCGCAAGCGAAATGCATGCTATACAATCGAAGCGGTTGAAAAAGATGGCGACCTCTGGCGTATTGACTGCGGCGAAGTCGCGTTCATCCGTGGATTTGTCGACGTTTACGACTATTCCAAAGGCTACGAGTACAATTTTAACGAGGGTGCCGACTGGGTCATACCCAACAGCATTTCTCTCTCCCGCCACGCCACAGGGCCATCAAATACCCACTCTACCGCACTGCCATAGGCTCCCAGGCACGCCGCGTTTTCATAATATTGTTTTATTGCGGACTTTTCGGGTATAATAGAGCGAAGTTTGATCAGGCGGTCCCACTATTGGGACGCAGTCGGGCCACGCAAAGATGTGGCAGCGGGAATACAGCCCGCGGGACGACCTATCCCGCGGGCTTTTTCGTATCCCGCCGCAAGTGGCACTTTTAACCACTTGCTGATCTCGCGCCTGAGGAGGCGTCAATATGGACGCAAACAAACAGAAAGCAGCGGTTGCGACCCTCTCTGTCGCATCCAATACAATACTGGTCATCGGCAAGATCATCATTGGTATTGCCATCGGCTCTGTATCAATTATTTCAGAGGGCATACATTCCGCGGTCGACCTGCTGGCCGCGCTTATTGCCCTGTTCGCCGTCAAAACATCCAATAAGCCAGCAGATAACGATCACCCATATGGTCATGGTAAAATTGAAAACATTTCCGGCACCATAGAGGCGCTGCTGATTTTCCTCGCGGCCGGGTGGATTATATTTGAAGCTATTAAAAAACTCATCCACCCAGAGCCTGTCGGAAATGTCGGCTGGGGCGTCGCAGTCATGCTTCTCTCTGCGGTGCTCAATATCATCGTATCACAGCGGCTCTTCAAAGTCGGCCGAGCCACTGGTTCTGTCGCTCTCGAAGCAGACGCATGGCACCTGCGAACTGACGTCTATACGTCTGCCGGCGTAATGGTCGGCCTTGGCCTCATGCTCGTCGGCAATTACTTCTTCCCGCATGTCAATTTGCACTGGCTCGATCCGGTCGCTGCCATTGCCGTTGCCATGCTTATTCTGCATGCCGCATGGAAGCTCACCGTTGACGCGGTCGCTGATCTCATGGACGTCAGCCTCCCTGATGCAGAGAACAGCTGGATATGCGATTATGTGCACCAGCACCGCGAAAGCGTGTATGGCTGCCACAATCTGCGCACGCGACGCAATGGCAGTGTCCGCTATATCGAATTTCATCTTCTCGTCGATCCCGGGATTTCCGTTCAGGAATCACACGATCTGACAGAGCTCATGACTGCAGACATCGAGAGCCGCTTCCCGCAAGCCAGCGTACTTATTCACGTTGAGCCCTGCGACGGCTCATGTGAGGGCAAGTGTGTAAAAGGCTGCCTTCTCGACAGTACTGCCAGAATGCGCCGACAGGCAAACCATAGCATCCCACATCTCCGCGCCTCAACCTGATCCACGCTTCAACTTACCAGATAAGCCCACCCTCTTCACGGGTGGGCTTATCTTTTCTCTCATTCCTCGCCCACACTCACCCTCTTCTCAGGAACAACTATACAGGTACTATTGTTGTATAAGCATAACACCTGCAATAGTGATGCAGATTTGCAGCGCCCACAAATGGGCGCACGGTGCGTGTGGTGGTTCGGCTACATTGCGACCGCAAACGGTCGCCAGGAGGCGATGCGCCGTGCATGTATCACGCCCGCGTTTATCTATCCGCTATCTAAGCTGCATTGGCATCCTCGCCGTCTGCGCTGCATTCCTCATCGCACCCACATTCTCCCAGGAAAACAATGAAACAGAAGTCGATCCCGCCAAAGCGGCGTTCGACGCTCAGTACGCTCGCATCACAGAGTTTGTGGCAAACTATCATGGACTGCGCAGTCCCACAATAGATGGGGCGCATTTGTATGTGGAACTGGCGGCACTTGGGCCGCAGGTGCTCCCCTACATCATCCCGGAAATCGAAGCTGGGGACTGGCAGCTTGGGTATGCTGTTGACTTAATGACGCAAATATCATTTGAACGCAATGACTATGATGATCCCGCGCATCCTGGAGGCTCGCAGCAATATGCAGCCATGCTCTGCCGCTGGTGGCGGGCTGGCAAAGCTGCATCCGATGCACGTTTTGAACACCTCTACGGCGAGCTCATCGCCGCCCGCGAGGCCGGCGATCAGGAGGCCGTCGATGCGACGCTGCTCTCCCTTGGCAAGCTCGGCATCGCTGCACTGCCGAACTTCGTCGAGAAGATCCAGCAGGGCGACCCTGACCTGACTGGCGTCGTCGTCAAAGTGACGAGTATTGTTTCCAACGGCCGCCTGGCAACAGTCAGTGCTGACGCCACTCCCGCCGAAGTCGCCAAATGGTGGGAGACCGACAAGCAGTACTGGCTCATCCCGTGGCCCGAAGGCCAAAGCAGCCTGACCAATCCGAGCAACCTGCCGAATAGCCGACCGTTCCACATGGTCATTGGGGTAAACGTTGGAGCCGTACCTTTAGATGCGCGTCACGCGCAGCCGTCCCTTACAATGCGCGCCGCGTGACGCACTCGGAGGCATCAATGCTTGTCCGATACCGCTATGCCATAGCCATAATCGCCATACTGTTCGTGTTTGCGGCGATTGGCGCGATAATAGTCTCCCGCCGGCCTGAGGCCCCGGAGATCGCCATTCCCCGCTTGCTTGCGGATATCGAGCAGGCGGTCGAACGTGGCAACACCTCCGGCGTATTGCAGATTGTATCCCGCGAATATTCCGACTCTGCTGACAACACGTATCGTGACATAGCCCGCCTTGTACGCGGTGGCATGTACTATGGCGAACACTGGGTCATATCCTCCCAGATTCTCTCGCTTCAGGCGAGCGATAACACCGCGGACGTTCGCATTCGCGTCATCATCTATCCACTTGCCGACCAGAAAGCCACTACCGAGTATGAAATATCCTCCATCTGGCGACTCGAAGGCCGCGCATGGCGTGTTATCAGTGCCTCAGGCTGGCAAGACATCGAGCCGCGTGGCATCTGACACTTTCCTCCACTCATATTGCCTATCACGCCTCATTCCCATATAATCTTCATGGGTAAACAGATGGCACTGCGCAGCGAAAGACTGTTGCAGTGTCAATATTTGCATGCCTCGGGCAAAGGGGATAGTGAAACTGGACCTCTCACGCGAGTTCAGGCTCGGCGTCCTCATAGCGGCTGTCTGCTTCGCCAGCGTTCTGCTGCTCCTCGTCATGGGGCAGTTGCATGGCCTCGACAATTGGCTCTATCGTTCATGCTTCAGGCTCATTGGCGAACGGCCAACGCCGCAGGAGATTGTAATCGTCGGCATCGATCCCGACAGCATTGCTGCGCTGGGCCCATCACCATGGTCACTCGCCACTCATGCAAAGCTTCTCCAGCGTCTCGATCAGGCTGGTGCGCGAGTCGTTGTCTTCGACACTGATTACCTGTCCGAAATCTCCCAGTCTTCCAACTCGCCGCAGCAATACGATCTTTTTGCCAGCGCCATCAAGAATGCTGCATGTGCCACGGTTCTTCCCGCCATGATCGAAAGCGGAAATGACCCCAATGCCGCTACCAGGTTTCAGTCAATCGCCCGTCATGCCATTGGCAAGGGTGAAATACCGCGCTCCGTCAACCTCCAGCCAGGTCGACTACTCGTCCCCAATCCAAGCCTCTCGGCGGTCGCCGATGGCATCGGCGGCATCAATGTCTATCCCGAGCGTGACGGTGTGCTTCGTGCCATGCCCGTCATGTTTTCATATCTCAACACACTCTTCCCGGCCATGCCGCTCGAAGCATATCGGCAGTGGGTCGGAGCCGATCTCAACCAGATTAGGCGCGACGGGAACAGACTGTTTGTGGCTGACGAGCAGTTCCCGCTGCTGTCTTCTGGCGAGATGCTGATCAACTTTTTCGGCGGCTATCAGCATTTTCCAATAATCTCTGCCCACGAGGTATTTGATGAGAATGCGCAGCGCCTCGAAAACTATTTCAAGCACAGGCTCGTCATAGTCGGCCCGGTCATCGGCGCAACCTCAAAATTCTTCCGTACTCCCGCTGGCGACAGTATTTCAGGCGTCGAACTCAATGCCAACGCTATCGCCTCGCTCCTGCAGAAATCAATGCTGCGTCAGGTGCCTGCATGGGCTGTAGTCATTCTCATGCTCATACTTGCTGCGCTGCTTGCTGCAACGGTTGGACGCGCTGGCGTATTTCGCGGCGCCATGATCACTGTTACCGTCCTCGCTATATGCTTTGGTCTCGTATTCTCGCTCTTTGCCGGCAACATCTGGTTCCCTCTTGGCGCGCCCATGCTCTGCACAACACTCATTGGCGTAGCGCTTGTTGTCCGCTCGGCAGCCATATCTGACAGACTGCGCGTCGAATCTGATATCCGCCTCCAGTCGCGTATGCAGGCGATTACCGGCGTCGGACGTCTTATCAGCTCCACTCTCGCACAGGAAGAATTACTCAACGAGATCATGCACTGGGTCGAGGCCGAACTTGATGTCGAAGCCGCCTCACTCCTGTTGCTCGATGAGGACACACAGCGTCTCCGCTTCGTCGTCGCGCTTGGCGAAAAAGGTGACGAGGTCAAAGACTTCACCCTCGAACTCGGAGAAGGCATTGTCGGCACTGTTGCTCAGACAGGCCAGCCCATCATCGTCAATAATGTCAAAAACGACCCGCGCAGACACAAGGACATTCCACAGGCTATCGACTACCCGCTTCACAGTGTCCTCTGCGTACCCATGACGTTTCACGGCGAGGTCATTGGCGTTATTGAGGTCATGAACAAGCAGGACAACATGCCATTTACCCAGTATGACTCCTCCCTGCTCACTGTCATCGCGCAGCAGTCCTGCATGTTCCTCGAAAACGCCCGCCTCTACGGCATCCTGCAAAATCGAGTCGACTACGCAAACGCCGAATTGCGCAAGGCAAACGAAACGCTCGCTGCCGAAAAATCACGCGTTGAGACGATGGTGCAGGGCATGATTGACGGCGTCATCGCTGCTGATGAAACCGATCGCATTGTCCTCATAAATGAGGCAGCCGGACGCATGCTCACCATAGAATCTCCCGAAAGCGTCGTCGACAAGCCCGTGCTGTCAGTCCTCAAACATCGCGATATAGTCCGCCTCTGGGCAACGCCTCTTGCCACTCATGATGGCATCCTCTCAGAAGAGGTCCAATTTGACGGTGACCGTCTGCAGGTACTCCAGGTCACTGTAGCGCGCGTCGGCACTGGTGCTGAAATGCTCGGAAGGCTCATGCTCCTCACTGATGTCACCGAATTCAAACAGATTGATCAGCTTAAATCAGATCTCATTGCATTTATATCGCACGAGCTCAAAACTCCAATCACAAACATTGACCTCTATCGGCAGTTGCTTTCATCCAAGCTCACAGGCGCAGAAGAAATCGAAATGCTTGATGTTATCCGCAGGCAGATCATCCGTATGACGCACATGGTCGAGGATTTTCTCAATCTCTCGCGCATTGACGCGGACCGCAAACTACCTATGAACCTCGAGCCATACGCGGGCCTCCGCGATATGATCGATGCCACATTCGAAGTCGAGGGCCACGGACACAGCGAGCACCGCTTCGAATGCGACATCATTGAACCACCACCAATCCTCTGGGCCGATCGCACCAAACTTGAGGAAATCCTCGCTAATCTCGTCGGCAATGCGATAAAATACTCTCCCGATGGCGGCTTGGTCAGAGTCTCGACCGCCATAGAGGGCGAGATGGCCCACATCGCTGTCAAAGACAAAGGCATAGGCATTTCGCCAACCGATCAGGGCCAGCTTTTCCAGCGTTTCCAACGGGTCGGCGCGGAACAGTCACGAATCCGCGGCACGGGCGTCGGGTTGTTCATCTCAAAACGCCTTGTCGAAGCCCATGGTGGCCAGATATGGGTCGAAAGTGCTGAAGGGGAAGGCAGCACATTTCACTTCACCATTCCCATCTGCAATGGTCAGGATATGGAGGATAGCCGTGACCAGAATAGTCCCACTTGAGCCGGGAATGCTTGTTCGCCTCAAAAAATCTCACCCGTGCGGAGGAAATATCTGGGAGATCCTCCGAGGCGGCATAGACCTCAAAATCCGATGCACCACATGCGGGCGCATTGTCACGACCAATCGGCACAAATTCCAGGGCCGCATAAAAGAGTTCATCATCCCCGAGGAGCAGTAACCCTCATCTCCACATCACACTGCAAGCCTCGAACCGGAAGGGAAACACAAATGCCTACCGTCGAAAGCACAGTCACCATCAACGCTCCGCTTGATGCCGTTTATGCAATCTCACGCGATATCGAGAAATTCCCGGAGTTCATGGAGGATGTCGCGGAAGTCGAAATCCTTGAAGAGGGTTCGCGGCAGGTCAGCCGCTGGGTAAGCATCATCAAACAGCTCAAACGAACCATCAAATGGACTGAGGAGGATTTCTGGAATGACGAGGAGCATATCTGTCGCTTCAATATGATTGAAGGCGACTTCACTGAGTATTCCGGCGTCTGGACATTCACCGACGATGGCGCTGGCGGCACTGAAGTTCAGCTCACACTTGACTTCGCCTACGAAGTGCCCATGATTGGCAAACTCATTCAGGGGCTCCTCAAACAGAAAACACAAGAAAATACTGACGCCATGCTCGCCGCCATAAAAGCACGCGCAGAAGAGTAATCCGCTCCACCGCAATTCTCGCCAGTGCAGAAGGGGTCGGAGCACTGCGCCGGCCCCTTCTCTGCGTCTCCTCACCTGATTTCAACATCCTCAAAAAAACTCTGGCAGCGCAATATACTTTCTGCTACAATTCAGTTTGTTATGCCATCTCGTTGATCGGAGGCTCAGTATGCGTCGCAATAGTGGCTTTACTCTTATCGAACTGCTGGTTGTAATCGCTATCATCGCGATTCTGGCGGCAATCCTGTTCCCAGTCTTCGCACGCGCACGTGAAAAAGCCCGCCAGACAAGCTGTCTCAGCAATGTCAAACAAATCATGCTTGGCGCAAAAATGTATGTTCAGGACTATGACGAGACCTGGCCAATCGCTCGTCTCTACACCGTCTCTGGCACTAGCACCTACGGCAGCAACCCAGGCTTCTGGCCAAACCTCCTCATGCCATACGTCAAAAATGAGCAGGTCTTTGTATGTCCCTCCTACGGCCCCGGCTCCAAACACGGCAGCAGCTCATGGTGCAGTTATGGATGGAACCTTGGTCTCGCTCCTACATGGGCAACAATCGGACATGGCATGGGATACTATGAAGCATGTATCATGACCCCGACTGGCACCCCGCTTAATGAAGCCAGTATCCCATATCCTGCCGAGACAGTTGTCATCGGTGACTGCGGCAGCAACTCTTACAGTGGCAACGGCATCTACGTCATCCCCTATAGCATGGGGTACCTTGCTGTGGTCCACAACGACGGCGGTAACTTCGGTTATGCCGATGGCCACGCCAAGTGGATGAAGAATACAGAGGCCTGCAACAATCCAGTCTTCCGGGTTGACAAATAGCCTCTCTCTGACCTGACACACAAAAATGCGGGAGCCAAGCGGCTCCCGCATTTTTCATTTCCCCCTGAGCTCCTCACACACTTCACGCAAACTCCGGAAGCTGCGCACGCGCTACGCGAAGCACATTTCCCCCGATAATCTTCTGAATATCCTCATCGCTGTATCCGCGCTGCACCATTCCCACTGTAAAAATCGGCCAGTTCGTCCACGCCAGACTCCTAATCTGCTGCGGCTGCTGCCACTTCTCATCAAAAATCGCGTCATTCTCTTCCCAGAATGACCGCCACGGCGTCCGCCATTTCCGCCCCGGTACTTTCGCCTGCTCAGCTTGAGCATTCCGCGATTGGTATGCCGTATCTGTCCCTATCGCGACATGCTCCGCCCCGAAATTCTTCACCACATGATCAATATGATCCAGAAACGCTGCGATATCCCCGCTACCGCCCAGAAATGCCGGTATGCAGCAGATTCCAATATACCCACCCGTATCACAAATCGCCCGAATGACATCATCCGGCTTCCCCCGATGATGCCGGTTCAGCGCTGCGCACACCGAATGGCTCGCAACCATCGGCTTCTCCGAAAGTTGCGCCGCCTCCAGACTCGTCTGCCACCCCGAATGTGCGCAATCGACGATCATGCCCACGCGGTTCATCTCTCGCACAACACTCCGCCCGAAATCGCTCAAGCCCGCATTCGTCGGCTCCGCGCAGCCGTCCCCGATCATGTTCCGCCGGTTATAGGTCAGGTGCATCATCCGCGTACCGAACTGGAACATCACCCGCACAAAACCGAGCTCCTCCTCAACCGTATCCCAACGTTCCAGGAGTGGCACACCATTCGTCGTGAAATACAGCGCGCGTCGTCCTTCGGCTTTCGCCTGCACGATCTCATCCGGCCACGCCGCTTTACACACGAAATCCCGCAGCATATCCGTCACATACGTAAAACGCGCCTGGCGCTTGATCATTCGCGAAAGCGACTGCCCTTCTTCGCCCGCATTCTGAAAAATGCAGGTCACTCCTGAGGCTTCCCAGCCAGCCTCATACTCCTTGCGCTCCGCCTCATTCGTCACATGCCGCGTCATCGTCATCTCTTCGCGCAGGTCCTGCAGCTCACCCGCAGAGGCTCCGGCTTCCACCACCTCTTTCAGCGCATCCCCATCCACTGCCGCCGCCGGCGAAAAACCATATGCGTCAAAGACTATCGAGTCCCTGTGCAGCTCGAGCCCATGCTCTATATCTGCCTCAGTCGCCCCCAGAATCCCCAGCGCGACGTCTCGACACTCTCGGATTTTCTCGTTCATATCTCATACCTCAGAGTAGTTTCGCCTGCAGTATTCTACGCGCTCAGCTGCATATTGCTTACGCCTGTGCCAGCATATCGTCAATCGTCGCTACAATCACTGCCTCGGTCAGGTCCTGCTGCAACGAAGGCGGACAGAGCAGCGAATTATTCCGCACCTCCGAAGTCACAATCTCCGTTTCCATCTGAATATCGCCCCACCGCTCTACAAAATACTGCCGCTGCTCCCCTGTATATTGCAATGGCAGTGGCTCCATTTGCGGCTTTCCATCCGGCATCACCGCCCAAGCCTGCACTATTCTCTCCGACCAGCGCCGCTCAATCTCCCGTATCTCCTCTGGCTGGTCATCATAAAGCACGGGCAGAATCACCATTGCATTCTCCACTGAACCAACAAACTCTGTCTGGTGCAGCGCACACATGCGCTGCCACTGCCGCCGTGACCGCAGTTCAAATATCCACTTGAAGAGCGTCGATTCATGGCTCCGATTTGGCTCTGCGTATTCATGGTCCGAAATCTGCTCATACACAATCCCATACCGCAACGGCAGCGGATCTTCGACCCTGTCATCCCACAGGTCAACCCGCTTCCACATTTTCCCGGTTTCCGGGTCAATTCCCCGCATCCATGCCCAGAATTCCTCATTCGTATATTGCGTTCCGTCCCACGCCTCCACTGGTGCCTGCGCGGTTCCTGTCGGATGTGCGTCCGGCAGGAAACACAGCACCGTACTTCCCAAAATCGCCTCACGCGCCAGCTTGGTTGGCGTCCCATCAAGCTCTGCCCCGGTCACAAGCTGGCTGATTATGTTCATCGCTGCAGCGATCGGTGCTGGCTCATGCGCATGTGGCTTATGAAAAATCACCCCTGGCGTCCCATCATCCGTATTCGCCTGATCGCACACAGTAAGCGCCCACACGTCCCGCCCGTTGTATTGCTTCTTCGATTCCGCCCGCAGATACTGCGGATACTCCACCGCCCAGCGCTTCACAAGTGCATCTACATCATCCGGCCGCGATATCCAGTTTAGACCTGTCATCATGCTCACCCGTTCTTTGCGCTGTCGCACTGACTATATAACTTCCCCTCCCGCTATTGCTCTCCTCCGCATGTATTCTTATCTTTCATCGTTATGCCTTTATCTCCAGTTGCGCTTCGATAGTGTGAACGTTAGACTATACAGACGCGCGCCATTCATCCTGCACTCTGCCCGACAATTTCCGAGGTGAGTGAATGCCCCAAACCAATGTAACCCGCGACGACATCGTAGCCGGACTCAATCGCATCGGCCTTCATCCAGGCACGCTCATTCAGGTACATAGTTCACTTTCCGCGTTCGGATATGTCGAAGGTGGCGCAGAAACTGTCGTTGACGCATTGCTTGACGTCATCGGCCATGACGGAACGCTCATGGTACCTACGTTCAACCATGGACAGGTGGATGTGTTTGACATCCGCACCACCCCTTCAATCAACGGGGCCATCACCGAGGCCGTCCGTAAACGCCCCGAAGCAGCGCGCAGTTTCCACCCGACTCACCCCTATGCTGCAATCGGACCACGGGCACATGACCTCATGGCCGGGCACCTCGAAGCCGGCACATTCGGCCTCACCTGCCCCCTCGGCAAACTCGCCGTATGGGGCGGATACACACTGCTGCTCGGCGTCGGAATGCGCGCCAATACTGCCGCTCACATTGGCGAAGTCATGGCATCCGTCAAGTGCATTGGCCCCAAAATGGCCTCCTCAAAAACCCTCGACGAATTCGGCCGCGTCATCACAGTCCGTACTGGGCTTTGGCGCAACGGACCATGTCTGATAGAATGGGAGGCGCTCGAAGAGTTCATGCGACAGCGCCACCAGATATCCGATGGAATGAT
>CAYSRY010000093.1:0-11906 GCA_964433395.1 uncultured Armatimonadia bacterium
GGTGATTGCCATCATCGCGATTCTGGCGGCGATCCTGTTTCCGGTTTTTGCCCGGGCACGAGAGAAAGCCAGACAGACGAGTTGTCTGAGTAATCTGAAGCAAATCGGCCTCGGGCTGATGATGTATGTGCAGGATTATGACGAGACGATGGTCCTTTCGTACTACAAAAACCCCACTCTGCCGTGGATGCGCGTAATGGAGCCATACATGAAGAATACGCAGCTTTTGCGCTGCCCGAGCATGACTGGATCCACGCACACCTATGGCACGGACTATGGCTTCAACGCATGGGCGCTCGGCTGGGGAAATACCAATCCCGTAAAATTGCGGGCGATGGCCGATATCGAATTCCCGGCGCAGACAGTTGCCTTCGGTGAAATGAGTGCCGAGTACAATAGCTATATTATTAACCCTCCGTGGCCAGTCTACACTGAGGCGCAGATGCCAATCTATGGCCCGGGATGCCCGCATAATGAGGGCGGCAATTCGGCATACTGCGATGGGCACGCGAAATGGAATGGCGCGCAGGTCGCACGGAACATGATGTATTATGGCCCGAAATTGTTGACATGGTATCCGTCCGGCTGGGCTGGCGAGAGCTGGGAAGACTACTACCCGCCGCAATAGCCGCAGGCCGCAAAGAGATAACGTAGGGATGAAGAGGGCCGGAAGCATATGCTTCCGGCCCTTTTGCGTGTCTGGCAGGCAGGGGAGGAAGGAAAGAGATAGAGTACAGGTGAAGTATGGGATGGTATGTAAGCATCTCAAGCCATATGAAATCTGCAGGGAGAGATACGTGATGCGCGCCAGATTTGGGTTGCTGATGTGCCTGGCGATGCTGCTTCTGGCAGCGATAGCGTGGGGAGCCATGACCGAACAGGAGACCGTGGAGAAAGCGCAGCGGCTTGTAACAGCGGATCTGGCGACGATGCTCAATGACCTGCGCCTTGAAAAGCCGGAGCTTGCGGCAGTGAAAGCTGCGCTGGATGCGGGAGATATTGATGGTGCCGGGAAAGCATATATCGCATATTTCCGGGCGCGCGATATGGCTTCGCCCTTTATGCAGGACTGGGCGGTGGTCAAACGCGCCGAGAATTACAATACCGCAGATGTGGACGGCATCATGGCGGGGCACATGCGTGATGGCTACAACGTTTATGAGGTGCCAGAGACGGGAATTGACTGGCACGACTGCCCGCTGACCTGTTTGACGCGGTTTGGGGTTTTCGGGGCATTCCGCTATGCACTGCACCATACGCAGGATCCGAAGTACGCGCAGTATATGGTGAACCATATTATTGAATACATCGATGCATGGCCCATCGAAGAGTTCGTCGGAAAAAGCGCAAAAAATGGCTGGAACGGCGATACGCAGGTTGCGTGTCCGTGGTATTGGGCGATGCTCCCAGAGCGGCAGAGGGCAGTTACAGAGACGCTCGCGCTTGCTCGGCAATACCCGGAAGTCGCAGATGAGGATCTGCTGCGGATTTTGCACCGGATGTATCAGGAAGTCGCATTTCAGTGCACGCAATTTCCGGATTATAAAGACAGCCGCCATAACGGATTCGGGGCGATGATATGGTCGACGGGGCAGGCATGCGTTGGATTGAGTGATTTCAAAGCCAGCGATGACTGGCTGGAATATACTGCAGCAATGCAAGCGCATTATGTGGCAACGGCTTTTTACCCTGATGGTGCTTCGATTGAGCTGACAACGGCCTATTCCCGCGGAATCCTGAGTAAAACGCAGCTGGTGAGCTACGCGCTGCGTGATCGGGAGAACATCCGCGCCGCAGAAAACACGCTGCGAGCCATGACTGACTGGGCGATCGGGATGGGCAAGCCGACGGGGCGCCTGCCATCGTTCGGGGATTTATATGCAAGCGGGTATACAGGTACGGTCTATGCGCCGATTATTGACTGGCTGGGACCGGACTATGCCCGGACGATGATACTGGATGAAGAGGGACCGCAGCCGCCGTATACGGTATGGCCAGCGCCGGGTGATGAGCAATGGTGCGGATACTACACAATGCGAAGCGATTGGACGCCAGAGGCTGCGTATATGGCCATTGACGGCGGCCCATGGGGCACCACACACCAGCATGGAGATAAGCTGAGCTTCGTTGTGAGCGCGAATGGTGCAGATTTCATAATAGATCCGAGTTCGACGAAATATCGCAGCAATGAAGAAGGCGCTTTCGTATCGCGGCAGAACTGTGGCTACCTGCACAACACGGTGACCGTCGATGGGGTGGATGAGCATTTCGGGCCTCGCTGGCTGGAGGCGACGGAGCCACTGGATAATGTGTGGGAACATGGTGAGGATTACAGCCTGTTCGTTAGTGACTATGATTTTGCACCTGCGAAAGAAGCCATATGGGAACGGCGTGTTGTGTTCGTGGATAAATCATACTGGCTTGTGCAGGATGTTATCAAAGCCAATCAGGCGAGCGCGGAGATAGAGCAGAATTTCCAGTTTGAGCTCGGAACCCAGATAGAGTTCGATGGGAATATGACGATTGCAACGGCTGAGAATGGGGCGAAACTGCTGCTGATTCCAGTTGGTGGGGATGAGACCGCCCCAGTGCTTTCTGAGGGTGACAGGGAGCCGCGAACGACATACTGGCCGAATGGCGAGGCGTTGCAAATTCGACCGTGGGCACCGGGGCAACCTCCGACCCACGGGCGTGGCTGGACTGGAAGAGGCGGAAAAGCACTGTTGCCTGCGCCTGCAGTCACGTATACGGGGACAGTCGAGATGCCGGGAATGCAGAGCATCGTCATAGTGCCACTGCGGCCTGATCAGGATATTGCGGACATCCCGGAAATTGTGAACGGAGGGACGGCCGAGGGAGATGCATGGACGCTTGCAAAGCCAAGCGGCGGCGAGCTGAAGATCGTTACAAGTGTGGATGAAATCAGAATTGTGAAGTAGGGCGGCGGGGCAGTAATTGCGTAACGAGAAAAGAGGGCCGGAAGCATATGCTTCCGGCCCTTCGTTTTGGCTGCGGAAATATCGTCGAAAAGCCGGCGGCTCAGTACCGACCATAGTAGCGGGCAAATTCCACCACGCGGCAGTAATCGGCGAATGAGACATCTTCGGGGACGGAGTGGTCGGAGTGGAAAATGTAGCCGCCGCCGGGCTTGAGGACTTCGAGCTTAGTGCGTATCTCCTCTTCGAGCGCTGCGCCATCGGTCATGTTGCGAACGTCAATGCCGCCTTCGAGTACGAGGCGATCGCCAAAGTCGCGTTTTATCTGCATCGCGTCCATGCCCGCTTTCTGCTCAAGCGGATTGAGTGAATCAATGCCGATTTCGACGAATTCCGGAATGAGATCGGTGACATTGCCGCATGAATGAAGCATGGTTTTGACGCCGCGATTGTGGCACCAGTCGACAAGGCGCTGCTGGGCGGGCTTGATGACTTTGCGGTAGGTTGGGATTGAGAAGAGCAGCCCGTTGCGATAGCCCATGTCATCCGGCCAGCGCACGCAGTCAAATGTGTAGCCGCGATCCCAGATCATTTCAAGCATGCCAATGTTGCAGTCAAGCTGCGTGTCGACCATGTCTTTTGCCCAGTCCGGATCGGCGACCATCGCAATAAGCATGCGCTCGTAGCCGACCGTCCAGCTGGCGAGTACGTCATATCCGAACCACGCGCCGGCGGTAATCCACGCGTCATCCGCCTTCCAGCTGGGATAGGAGGCTTCGAGATATTTCCAGTCCACGCGGGATGGATCCGGAGCCATGCGTGCCTTGGCTTCGGCCCACGCGTCATGGTCGACAATAGTGAAATCGAGGAATTCCGGAACCCCGCCATGCGTTTTCCAGCGCTTCATGGTGACGCCCCACTGAGTTGTGACGATGGCGTACTCGTCAGTCTCTTCGAGGGTCTTCTGCTCATAGCGCGGGCTGTTGTCATGGCCGATGCTGGCGAAGCTCTCCCAGCCGAAAAACTCAGCAGGAGAGACACCGGCAGGCAGGCCTTCGTGCTGCCAGCGCTCGATGGTCGACGCCCACGGAGAGTCATGTATGGGGAGACGATCCGGCTCCTCGTGGTTGTAGACGCGGGTCATACGTTCGTGAGTTGTCAGTGTATCTGTCATAGTGACCTCGCTTTTCGGAGCTATCTGAAAATGAATGCCTTTGTGTCAAACGGGCCGAACTGTGTGGTGAAACGCTGCTGACGCGGCGAAAAATCGGCACCGGAGAAATATTCGGTGATGGGGCGGCCGCGGAGCTCTTCGGGCAGGTTAAAGGCGTATCGGCGCGTCGATTTGGTATTGTTGACCACGAGCAGCAATACAGAGCCATCCGGGGCTTTGCGGACGCAATATGCGCAATCGGGCAGGTTGAATTTCGTGAGATAGTCGCAGGAAGTCACGTCGCCTGTGGAAGTGACGGAGCCATCGAGCCATTCGCCGAGGAAATATGGAGTGAGGCCGGAGAGCAGCTTCATCTCGGGGAGGATGAGCTCTTCCATGGTCTGATCCTTGGTGCGCCACTGTGTCCAGTAGACGATTCCCATCGCGCCGGCAGTGAGTGGAGCATAGGTCATGTAGCGGTGTTCTGCAATGGTCGGGCGGCGGGAGCCTTTAAGCAGATCACATGCCTGAGGCGTGTAGACGAAAGAGTGGCGGCCATTGTCGCGGACAGCTTTTGCGGCAAGGCGCGCGTCATGGAGTACCTCGTACATGTCGCCCTGAAAATCGGGAGTGTCGGGGCCGAGGCAATACTCGTTGGGCATGTTGACATCGTAGCCGCCGCTGAGCACGCCATAGTGATCCCACCACGCAATACATGGCATGACGTAGTGGTCGGGGTTGGTGTCGTATTTGTGGATGCGGTCGTAGATCCACTGGACCTCGGCAGCAACGAACTTGCCCCATTCTCCCATGTTTGCGTATTTATCCTTGTAGGGCGCCCAATAGTGGTTTTCGGGCTCGTCGAATGTGTAGTAGCCGATGAGATTGGGGGCTTTGGAGACGGTTTCTATGTAGGCGCGGAGAGTGGGCTCGTCTTTTTCGGTGACCCACTCAAATTTCGTGCCGGCGATAAGCGCGAAATCGTGACGGTCGAGAGTGGCTGCAACATCAGTAATGTGAGCTGGTTCGGCGTAATACATGGCCTGCAGGAGGAGCGTATTGAAGCCATATTCCTTCCAATGGATGAGATCCTCCTCGTCAGGCTGATTGCGCCATGGCAGATCCATGTTGGAAAAGTGGCTGTACATGCCAATGGGAAAGAACGGTTCGCCCCTGAACAGGAGGGGTTTGATTGGTTCGTCGGCGCACAATGCGGCAGATGCGAGTATAAGCATCGCGAGAATGGAAAAAATAGCGATTTTGCGTATGGACATGCGGACCTCCCGACAGTAATCGAATTTTTGGCTATGGGGCTATAGCGTGAGTGTCGGCGCTACCGGGATGATTTCGCCAGGGATGGCCCAGTCTGCGGCGAGTTCGGATGGCATTTTCCACTCCTCGAAGCATGAGAGCAGCGTCTCCTGAAGGCCTTCGGCCCATGTGATGGCGGCAGGGCCTTCGCCGGTGACGCGGATAAGCTCAGCAGGGAATTCATGGATGTCCGGCACGGAGCGGTGAATGGCGTCAATGCAGATTGTCTGGGTGCCAGCCGCAATCAGGCCGCAGATTGGCTCGCCGCCAGTCTGGATGCAGTCGATCGTTTTCCAGAGCTTGTTAAACTGTGCATCCGGCCCTGTTGTGCCCGGATATTCGCGCGTGGAGCCGTCGGACATGGAGGCGGTGAAGCCACTGCCAGCTCGCCACGTAATGGTGGCATTCTCATATTCAAAATGGCCCAGCAGGCCGATATTCGCGGGAATGGCGTGAGAGGCGACGAAGAAAATCTCGACTCCATCTTCCGAAATCATCCGAATAACGCCAGTGTCGAATGATGTGATGTCATTGGCGCGGTAAAGCTCGGCCTGGACGGTTTTGAGGCGGGCGCTGGTGTCGACAGCGTCACCCAATATATAGAACATGTTATGGATGTAATGGGCGACAGCGTTGTTGACAGGGGAATCGCAGACGATTGCGCCATCTGGCATCGTGAGCATTCCGGCCCAACTGCTGCGGCCATAGTAGCCATGATTGCGGAAAGCGAGACCGTATGTTTTGAGGCGGAGAGGTCTGCCAAAAATGCCAGACTGAATGTCGCGCTTGAGGGACTGGACTTCCTCGGTGTAAGAAAGCTGGTAGCCAATTGCGACAGAACGGCCAGTTTTGCGGGATACCCGAAGCATTTCTCGGGCATCGTTGAGGGAGCCGGAGACAGGTTTTTCGCATAATACGTGACTGCCGCCTCGCAAAGCTGCGCAGGTGTGGGGGCAGTGGAGATGGATTGGTGATGAGATTATGGCAAGGTCGGCCGTGTGGGAAGTGTAGAAATCCTCGGACGAGCTGAAACAGGGAATGCCCGCCTCCTGGATGCGCGGCCATGTATCGGCTTTTTCGACGAACGGATCGCAGATTGCGACAATGCGGCCGCGATCGGGATTGTCGAGAAGGGCATTTACGTAGTTGCCGCCATATCCGCCAGCAGCGATGATGAGTATGTCAAGTGGTTCGGACATTTTGGGAACCTCTAATTATGTATTGGGTATGAGGAATATTTCGCCGGATGAGCAGGGGAGACCTTGGCAATTCTGTTGAGGCTATTCCGGAATGTGAAAAATGGCCCGGAGAATGAATTCCGGGCCATTGGGCGCTATGGATGCGGCGAGTTGCTATTTGGGAATCTCGTAACTCCAGAGATGGGAGCCGGAGCCGAAGTAGAGCGCGTCATTGAGGTACGCGCCGCCAGCCTGGACAGTGACGGGCGTGTCGGCGATTTTCTCATGCTTCATGCCAAAAATGCCAGATGGAATGCGGACGATCGCTTTTGACATGATTGCATAGAGCGTGCCGTCAGGAGCCTTCTGGAACGCATGGCGCGGCACACCGCCATATGCGGAGAAGTCCTCGGTGTGGAGGATCTCGCGGCTCTGCGGATCAAATACAAAGAATATAGAGTTGTCGGCGAGCCCGTAGACGAGACCATCAATGCCAACTTCGATGCTGTTGATATTCTGGACCCCGGGGACAACGGCTTGATGCCATACGATCTTGCGTGAAGGCCAATCCATGATGTAAAGCTCT
Source organism: uncultured Armatimonadia bacterium (assembly GCA_964433395.1). Classification (GTDB taxonomy): domain Bacteria; phylum Armatimonadota; class Zipacnadia; order Zipacnadales; family UBA11051; genus UBA11051. The sequence goes on from CAYSRY010000093.1 coordinate 7,165, forward strand.
GCTTCAGTGGCAGTCGTGTGTCCGCCGCCGGGAGCCAGCATGGAAGTACCGCCGACAAGCGTGTTTCCGTCAATGGCTTTGAGGGTGATGGTGCTGTGGCCGGCCAGTAGGTCTTTATCGGCAGTGAGCAGCTCGGTTTCGCTGGTTTCGAGGTCGACAACGCCGATGCCGCCTCCACAGAGGCCGTAGCCGGCGAATCCGCCCATCATGACAGTTTTGCCATCGGGCATTGCGAGAGCAGTTCGCGGGCGGCAGATGTCTTGCTTCCACTGGCCAAGCATGACGGGATTTTGCGTCTCGCCCTCGGCGTATGGGGCCCAAGATCTGGTGGTGTCATAGGCGTACATGCGTCCACCAGCATATTCTGCGCCGATAACGTAGTCTCCTTGAGCTGCTATTGCGCAGAAATTGCCTCCGCCAATGTCAGGAACCGTACCCCAGTCCTGAAGATCATTTTCGGCCGGGTTATACATGAAGAAATGCATTGGATGGCATGATGAGCCATAGATGCGTCCCTCAGGGCCAGTTGCAATGCTTGTGATTTCGGCGCCCTGAGTTTCGTAGTCGAATTCAATCGTGAACTCTTCGCCTGATTTAGGGTCTTTGATTTTCATGTAGCGTTCAGGCATGTTGTATTCGCTGACCATGCGTCCATCGGAGAGCGGGTACGAAGTCGCCTGCCAGTGAATGTCGCCGACGAATGCCTTGGTACCGATTTCCGACTGTTTGCAGGGGGTAAGTTCGCCATTCCACAGGCGGAACCACAACGGGCCCGCATAGCCGGAGGCCTTGCCGTCAGTGTCGCGGCGGACATATCCCGCTCCGGCAGGGCGATCTTCCTCTTTGAGGAGCTGCCTTCGTTCACCGGTGGTTGGATTGTAGGCGACGATATTTGCGCGGGCAGTGCCTATGCCGATGTAGACCCAGCCCTCGTCGTCGACGCAGAGGAATGACGGGTATTTTTCTGCGGGGTCCATGCGGCCGTGCGTTTTGAGCTCGCGGGTATGCGGGTTGAATGAGACAAGTTGACAATCCGGGTATGTGCCGGCCCATATCGTGCCATCAGACGCCTCGGTGAAGCCCATGAAATCCGCAGCTCCGGGGACGCTCTGGCTGAAAGTGTATTCGCGGCTTGCAGGGTCAAATTCCATGAACATGCTGCCATGGTCGAAGTAGCACCGGCCATTACTGGCACGTATGAGGCCGAATGGCGAGGCGGCGGGTGTGCCGTCGGGGACGAAATACTGCTCGGTTTCGCCTGTACTGAGGTCGGTGACAAGGGTGAATTTGTCAGCGCACGCGATTACAAGCATGTGGCCGTCGGCATCCTGGGACGCGAGAACTCCTCGGCTTTCGATTGCGGGAGCCGCGACTCCAAGGTCAGTGAAAGTGCCTTGAGCGAATGATGTAGCGGTCAGGGCAAGTGCAAGAATGATGGCATAGGCAAAACGCGCTATGATGACCCCTCCGTGTATTGCATATCGTGATGTTCGGATTACCAGAGTTATTGACGTCTCGTGTGCATAGAAGTTTCGTTGCGCCCCTATGATGAACCTGCCTGACAATGCAGCAGGACAGGAATGGTCAGGTCGGGTATAATGTGGGTCGAACACAATGCAGGCAGGAGTGACAACGATGGCCGAGGGTAAGAAGGCGCTTCGAGAACGGGCTGAGCAGATTCTGGAGCGGCTGTATGACGAATACGGGCACGTGCGAGCGGCACTTACATACACTAATCCGTGGGAACTGCTGGTGGCGACGATATTGTCGGCGCAGTGCACGGACGTGCGGGTGAATATGGTTACGCCGGCACTTTTTGAAAAGTATCCGAGCATTGAGGCTTTTGCAGCCGCGGATGAGGAAGAACTGCAGGAGGCAATCCGCTCGACCGGTTTTTTCAGAAACAAAGCCAAAGCGATAAAGGAATCAGCCGCGCAGATCGTGGCTGAATTTGGTGGCGAACTGCCACAGACTATAGAGGAACTGACACGTTTGCGTGGTGTGGCAAGGAAGACCGCAAGCGTTGTGCTGCAGGAGACAATCAAGCCGGATGGGCCACATGACGGGGTGGTTGTCGATACGCATGTCATGCGGCTTTCCAAGCGCATGGGGCTGGTGCCGTCGACGTGGACAAGCGCGGAGAAAATTGAGAAGAGGCTGATGGAAGTATATCCGCAGGAGCACTGGAACCTGTCTTTCGTCTTTATCGTGCATGGGCGGCAGACATGTGACGCGAAAAAACCTCAATGTGAGAGATGCTGCGTTGCAGACCTTTGCCCGCAACGTGGAGTGAAGCAGGCGACACAGTAGTCAGGAAATAACAGCAAGCGTGGTATAAATCGGCGTATTCACAGGAGCGAAAGCCGATGAAGTCAATGCTCGGGAGATCCGTATCCGCCATAGACACGCCAGCACTGCTCGTAGATTATGTAAAGCTGCAGAATAATCTGCAAAAGCTCCAGCAAGCATGTGACGAGGCGGAGATCAGCCTTCGCCCGCACATCAAGGCACATAAAACACCGCAGGTCGCGCAGATGCAGATTCGCGGTGGGGCGATTGGTGTGACGTGCGCGAAGATCGCCGAAGCCGAAGCGATGGCAGCCGGTGGCATTGAGGATATTTTTCTGGCTAACAGTTTCGTCGGCGAGACGAAAATGCTGCGGCTGGTGGCGCTTGCAAAGCATGTGCCGATATTGCGGGTGGCAGTGGAAAGCGAAGAGTCCGCGCGGCAGCTGAATGATGCATTTGTGGCTGCCGGCATGACTCTCGAAGTGATTATAGAATGCAACATCGGGACGAATCGAGCAGGAGTCGCGCCAGGGAATGCTGTGACATTCGCGCAGATGCTGTCGCGTTACCCCGCGCTTGAGATAAAAGGCCTGATGGGGTATGCCGGCTTCTCATATGACTATCGCGGCAAGGAAGCATTTGCCGAATGCGCCGCTCGTGAAGGTGAGATATTGAGCGGCATCGCGGGGGAACTGGCTGCAGCAGGTTTTGACATGTCAGTCATTTCCGGCGGTTCAACGCCCCAGGCAGGATTATATGCGAAGGGGTGTGGCCTGACCGAGGTGCGATGCGGGACATACTGTCTGTATGACTATAATCAGGTTGATATTGGGGCCTGCTCGGTTGATGACATAGCGGCAAGTGTGCTGACCAGTGTGGTTGCAGTGCCTGGGGAAGACCGGGTTATTATTGATGCAGGGACGAAGGCGCTTGATCAGGCTGTCAGTGACCTGACAGAGGGTTACGGGCGGGTGAAAGGCTGCAAGAACGGAAATGTGTCGAAGATCAACGATGAGCACGGGTATATTGATAGAAAGAGCATTGAAAATGATTTGCGCATTGGCGAAAAAGTAGAGATCTATCCGCCGCGTATCTGTACGTGCCTGAATCTGTATGATGTAATGTACGTCATCGAGGACGGGCACGTGCGGGATATCTGGGAGATAACAGCCCGTGGGGCAAACAATTGAATGCAGGCGAGTGTGTACGTCTGTAATAGCTGGAATTGCGGGATAGTGAGTGAGTCAGGCCTTGAGAAATCGTATAGAGCAGGGAAAGAGTTGATGCAGACCAGTGAGCTTTGAAGAGACAATTACAGACGATATGGATAAGCTCCTCAGTGTGCTTCCGGATCGTGCGCGAGAGAAATTGAGCACGCATGAGCGGCTGGGCGAGCTGCTCGAGGTAGTCATAGACCTGGGACGGCCGATGGAGGCTCGTTTTTCTGACGGCTTTGAATTTCTCAGCGATGAGAGCGTTGCCCAGCAGGACATTCAGGGCGTGCTGTCGCGTATTGGCGATTTTGACCGCGACAACCGGGCCGGTATTGAGCGTACCCTGCACCGCATCTCTGGCATGCGCAATCGCCATGGAGATGTCGTGGGGTTGACCTGCCGGGTTGGTCGAGCTGTCTTCGGTACGATCGACATCATCCGGGACGTGATCGAGAAGGATGAGAGCATATTATTCCTGGGGCCTCCGGGAATTGGCAAGACGACGAAGCTGCGCGAAGTGGCCCGGATTCTGGCCGACCAGTTCGGACGACGCGTCATAATCGTGGATACGAACAATGAGATCGGCGGCGACGGCGACGTGCCACATCCGGCTATTGGCCGCGCACGGCGAATGCAGGTTCCGAACGACGCTCGGCAGCATGACATCATGATCCAGGCAGTCGAGAATCATATGCCTGAGGTCGTGGTGATCGACGAGATCGGGAATGAGGCCGAAGCCGCAGCCGCGCGCACCATCGCCGAGCGTGGCGTCCAGCTCATCGGGACCGCGCATGGCAACACGCTGGAAAATCTGATGGTGAACCCGACACTTTCTGACCTTGTCGGGGGGATTCAGACGGTGACTCTCGGTGATGACGAGGCACGACGTCGTGGAACCCAGAAGGCCGTTCTGGAGCGCAAAGCGCCTCCGACATTTGAGGTGGCCGTGCAGCTTCAGGGGCTTGATGAGCTTGCCATCTATGATGACGTGGCCTCAACAATCGACCGGATTCTCGCGGGGAAGGAAGTGTTTCCGGAGATTCGTCGACGCAGGGCCAACGGCGAAGTGAATGTCGTGCAGAGTCCACGCCTGGTCCCTGTCCCTATGGGCAGCAGCAACAAGTCCTACGATCGTCTGAAAACGGAACTTGCGGGTGGCGTGCGGACAGATGGTCGTGAACCCGGCATGTATCTGCGCGGGGTGACACGTGGGAAAGTCGTCGGTGCACTCAAGGATCT
>CAYSRY010000094.1:0-11785 GCA_964433395.1 uncultured Armatimonadia bacterium
CAGGTATAGGCACGAGCGGTGAAATACGCAAACGGCATGCCGGCTTCGTCATTGTAGCGATAGCCGGTCGCACCTACGGGATCCCATGAACAGGCCGCCAGCAACAGTCGGCGTGCTTCGGCCGCGTACTTCTCATTGCCATCAAGCATCCATGTGAAGGCCAGTGTCGCTGCACCATTAGTCACAGCAACGACGCGTTCACGATTGCCCCACCAGCGTTGACGCCATGCGTCAGGGTTTGTGGCCCGCTGCGTGGCCTCGTCATACTTGGGCGGCTCGGTGATGTCAGGGGACTTCGCAAGCAGTTTCTCGCACTGGCTTACAAGGCCCGTATAGAGATTCGCAAGATCGCCCTGCGCGAGCTCACGGTAGCGACCAATTTCTTCGGGGCGTATGAACAGGCGCGGATGGCCTTCGGGTATCCGCGAGAGAAAAGCCACAGAGGAGTCATCAATGGAGAAGCTGCGAATGGAACTCCAACCTGAGAGGACACCATCTTTGTCTGCATAGGCGAAACGCCAGTAGTATGTCCCCTGTGGAAAAATCTTTGCAGGGCAGTGACAGTAATAGTGAAGGTCTGCGGCTTCGTAGAAAATCTCTGCGAAATCCTCAGTCAGCGAAACCTGAACAGCATAACGTGAGGCTTCCGCCTGTGGCCGGAAGACGAAGCCAGGGGGCGTTACTGGAGACACCATACCATCGAACGGACGATATCCCCATTCGCCAGGAACTGCCGGGGCTTCATCGGGTGCAACCGCGACAGCACCCGCCACTGGCAGTGCTAATAGAACAAGTACCCAGAATATTCCTCGCATGTACACCACTCCCCATGCATAATGTACGCAACCAGTACAGGCTCTTTCATGCATCCTCAGCAGGCCAACTGATGCGCTATTTTGCTGGGATCAACATCAGATAGTCGATGTTCATGTCAGTGTCCATGATGCCTGTCACACGGACCGTCTGGATTCCTGCTTTGAGTTTAAGGGAAGGCGTGCCGTCTCCCCCCGTGATACGCATGACCTGCCATTCTCCAGCAGCATGCCCCCAGCCACCAGTGCCGGGAAACTGCACAAGTGTAAGAGTAGGATTCGACTGGCCTTTGATGCGGATTGAGCGCGAAACAGTCGGTTCGCCAGTGGAGATACGCGTGTATAGATCATATTCGCCATCTTCAGGGACGGTGAAATCCCACTGCAGCCATGTGCCATCGCCTTTGAAGCTGTAAACACACGAACCACCATGAGTATCGTAGTGTGATCCAGGTGTGACCAGAAAGCTGTTGCCGCCGCCATTTTCTGAATAGTCTTCGGCCTCAACGATATACCCATCAGTGGGTACATCGTTGACAACTGTGGCACGAGCAGGCCGAGAAGCAAGCTCAAAACTGACTGCTCGTACAGGGCTCTCCATCAGGTTCGGCGCCTGTACCCGCAGGCTGATCGTGCTGGCTGCTGCAGCAAAAACGGGGCCTCGACCTGCGAGAGTATTCGAGGCCTTGCTCCAGCGAGCGTTTGACGTCTGGCCAACGCTCAATAGCACCGCATCGCGATCAATGTCATCATTCAGGTGAATGCGTACCCGATAGCGTCCCATTTCATCCAGGGAGAACTTGCCGCTGGCAAGCATTGAATCGAGCGTGAATGTAGCTTTCATTTCGCCGACCTGGTGTCCATTCAGATAGACAGGGATTGTGACATTATCAGGCGGCAATTCACCACTGCCAACCCACCCGATCAAAAGCTGGTGAGTACCGTAGGGCACAGTAACTGAAGCTCGACTACTCGCAGCATCCCATCGCATCTGCCTGCTGCTGTAACCCGCACCATCAAGATACCCCCAGCGAGTTTGCGCGGGCAATGTAATCGCAATGCTGAATTCGTCTTTGTCATCATTCGCAGGCTGAGTAACATCATAGCTGAGCATGACCCGTCCGGCGGAATAACTCAGATCGAAGGCGCCGCGGGCTGAAGATTGGAAAAGAGACGCCGCAGCCGCATGCGACAGTGCAGCAACCGAGAATGCAACAATGATGCTTAACACACAGGGCAAGTTCCTATTGCCTGAGCGATAATATGCCATAGGCTTTGAGCACCCGCTTCCGGACTTGATGTAAAGCATATATCCATATTTTCGCCGCATCAGTTCAGACTCCTCCGCACAGCGCCTCCGACAGCGGACAGCCGTCCTCCGGAAATGAGATGCGAACGGCACTGTAAAGCAGGCATGGGCGAGACATTCGCGCGGTTTGTCCCACAGGATTTTGTTGCTTCTGCGAGGGGGCGATTGAGGGAGGCAACTTTGCAGGAATCGCGCTGCCAATTCTGTCTGATATATCTGTAACCGGGGATGGCGCAGGTGAAAACAAAAGCGCCGACTGCAAACATCGGCAGCCAGTCACTATTGCGAATGTCGCAACCGATAGACCGTGTACATTATCGACGTGATTCGTACATAATCACATATCAAGACCCAGCCATGCCTGATGTGGTATGCTGTGGAACTCCATCCACTGCGGTCGAAGGCAGTACTCGGTCGCAATCGTCACGTTTGCTGTCGGAAGGTGATGCGGAGAGCATTTTGCGCCACTGTTCGAAAGTCATTGTCATATACGACATCGTCTTGAATGTCTGCCGGTACACGTTTCGTTCCATGTTACTGCCTCCTCTGGAAAGCGTTCGCTTTCAAAACATCAGGTCGGTATCTGCAATATCCACGCCAGCAATTGCTGTCAGAAGCAGGATAGCAGAGAGATGTTGAGGTAGTATTATGGAGCAGCTAAGAATTGACGGAAGTGAGACAAATCACACAAAAAGAGAGCCCCGACCGTGCACGGTCGGGGCTCTCGTACAGACGCCGATGCACAATGCCTCTTTCGTCTACCGTTCTGGCTCAGGGAGACGATAGAGCGCGATGTCATCGAAGAACACCACATTGCCCTCTTCGACGCTACGCGCGCCGGGCATGACGATGAGGCGCCCCGTATCAGCGGGGACCGTCACCAGAATGCTGAGTGGCTGCCATCCGGGAACACCTTCCGGCACGGCTGTCGTCGGCTCCAGGTCCTGGCGCGGATGCCAGCCGCCGGATTTGGCGTTGTAGCGGATAGTGAGAGTCGCGAGACCATTCATCTCCGGCTTCGATACCTTGGCCCAACAGGTGAGCAGGTAACGCTCGCCCTCACTGGCACTGATCCCCTGAAGGTATGTGGCATTGCCGGTTTCCGTGATGCTCGCCGCGACTGAGCCGCCCCTCCCCCCATTCTGGTTGAGTGTCAGGATACCGTGCCCACCGCTCGCCCACGTATTCCAGCCATTCGGCGCGCCTACAACATTCCAGTCGCGTTCTGCGGCAGCGACATTCTCGCCCAAGTCTTCAAAGTCACCATTCGTGAGCAAATTGGCAGCGCCAGTTTCAGAAGCCCAAAGCCATGCTGCGACGATTTCCGGTAGTCGACTGGCTCCACCGAAAACGTCGGCCACGATGGCATCCATCTCGTTGGGGGCATTTTTATCAAGCCATGCAAGCGCCATTGAGGCACCGGTCCATGCCGGCCCTTCTATGCCAGCAATCTGCCCTGTGGCAAGATATCCCATATCTGTAAGCCCTCGCACATTCTCACCCAACAAGTCGTCGCGGCGAAGTGCAGCACGCCAGTAACGCTCGCGCTGGCCACTGATTTCTGACATATCAGCCGCCAATTCCAGCACTTTACGAGCGGAAGACACGCTTTTGATTTCAGTGGCAGTAACCTTCTGTGCCAGTGCCATCTCGCGGATAGGGAAACTCCCGTAGCGGAGACCGGCTTTAATGGTGCGGATACGACCTCGAATGACCTCAGAATTGGCTTCGGCTGTCGCGTGATTCAGAAGTTGAAAGCCCTTGTCCAATGCTTCAGGAGTAATAGCAAGCGCCTGCTGTCGGAGATTGCGATGCACCCAGCCGCCTCGTCCGGGGCGATCCTCCATCCATGATGCCTCCAGAACATCGAAATATTCTTTCATAGTACCAGCTGCCGGGCCGAACATCTTCGAATAGAAATCCCACAGCAGATCATCCACATTTTGAGTATGATCCCACTGGAGTTTGCTGTAAGCCCAGATCATTGGCGCAGTATTGGGCAGGAATGTGTATACCTCGGTGTAATTACCTTCCATGCCGAGGGATTTATCGAACTTAATCTGCTCATCCATCGCATGTGGGTACACTCGCGGCGTCATCCCGCCCATGCCGAAATAGTCATAGCGCGAAAGATGATTGCACCGCTTTGCCCACTCTTTTGTAAGCGCATGGTCTGCCTGTCTGAGCCCCGGCCGATACCACAATGCACTCGTCTCGGTAACAAACCCGAACACATTCGGCTCCAGTTTGTCCACTGTCTCGGGAAGGTTCCGAGCAATGTTATATATGAGCGTACCAATATAGCGATCCGGATGGGTCTTCGCAACTTCGCGCGCGATCGCGTTGACGAATTTATAGTGGCGATCCGAAAATTCGCGCTTTTCATAAGAATCCGAGCGTGGATCCATTTTGCGGCATTCGTCGCAACTGCACAGATGCGATATGTCATCCATCCCTACAGAGAAACTGTCGACGGTTGGATTCTTGTCAAACCAATCACGTATGTACTCAACAACCAGCCGCTGGACCTCCGGATTGCTCTCACACGGCCGCCAGTAACGTTCGGTATCGGTTGGTGGTATCCAGCGTTTACCATTCACGAGCGGGTAATATTCCGGGTGTGTCTTGCCATATTTCGACTGCGGGAAGATGGTATAGATGCGATTCTGAAACTGCCTTCGGGGCACGACCTCGCTCAGGATGGTTTTGTTGCGCAGATTCCACAGTTTCCAGTCATCATTCCATTGGTGGCCACTCCACACCCGCGGTGAAGTGCCAGGAACACTCACTCGGCTCTGAACGTCCACAGCCAGCTCGCCCGCCTTGCCTCTCGGAATGAACTCCCATTCATCGCCTGGAGCAAACCAGCGCACGCCGAGATCATCCTCAATAAATGAAATAACCGCGAAATACGTCGGGCTTGGATATCGCCCCGTAAAGAAGACGTTGCCATCGCGAACGGTCACCGCATAACTCTCGGGATTGAGATCTTCGCCTGGCATGTCAGCATCAACGGTCGCTTCGCACTGACCAATGTAGAGACCAGTCCCGCCCACCGTTTTCCCGTCTGCGTTGATGGGAAGCTGCACCCCGCAGATCGCGCGCACATAGTGCTGCAGTTCATCTGCGGCCTGTACCTCGCGCGAATTCGCATTTGCCGGGATGACAATCGTCGCAACGGCATCATTCCCTGCGGCCAGTGTGATCTTTGCCGCTATGGCCGGAATGGCCGACACAAGCACGAGTATGGAAATGACCAGCAAAGCGTATATGCGCATTCTTTTCCCCTTTTTCACAATGTCTTCAGTGGTACGGATGCAACGCGGCACATAGCGTTCCTCAGATGTTACTTCGGCGGGGCCGCAGCAAGTACCTTGCACAATCCGTACCCAAAGACCCAGAATGGGCCGATTATCTGCATATAAGCAGAACGCCGCCCCTTTGTGGGGCGGCGTCAATGTGTGCTGATTTTCAGCATGGCCTAATGGTACTGATAAGAATACCAATCGCCAGCCCCGGCTCCAGGATTGGGGTAGCCATCAGGAGCGTTGGTAACGCCACGCTTAACCCACTTGGCATGACCGTCGGCAAATGCTGCATTTGCCCCGTCATTGTGGCGGCTATCCACAACATAGTAGGCGTGGTTATATTTCGCAGCAAGTGCAGCAGTTGGCGAACTAGCATTGTCAGTGCGCTTCCAATATTCGCGTTCGCAGACCCAGTAAACGCAATCAACAATCGTGATGATCTCGGCTGGTTTCTCCATTCCATCCATCGATTGACCATATCCGGAATCAGGATCATCATATGGGGCCCATTCATCCGCAATATACCCGAGACCGCCAGCATACCCAAGCACTTCGCGGACTGCTCCATAGCCGACTGTAATATCTGAGCTGGGGCATTTGAAAACCTGGTTGTTCTTCAGATATGGCTCCATGACCACATACCAGCGCCATGTCAGGGAGAAATCACCACCGCAGGTGTCGCGTCCCATGAGCGTGTCAGGCATTCGGCCATCATAGTCGCCAGCATACATGACTAGTCCAAGGCTGAGTTGTTTCACATTGGACAGACACGAAGTCTGGCGCGCTTTTTCACGCGCGCGCGCAAATACCGGGAAAAGTATCGCCGCCAGTATGGCGATAATCGCGATGACGACCAGCAACTCGATCAATGTGAAGCCGCGTGTTCGCATAATCGCTCTGCCTCCTGCAAAATTGCATGATGGTATGAAAATCTATATTGATATTTACTTCTTCGGCGACACATTAAGACCTCCTATTGAATATTTTTCATGCCTGCACGATATTTTAGATATTATTATATCAATATAAATATCTAGTATGATTCCGTGATATATGCGCAATAAAACCAGGAAAGTTGCAGCCGAATTGGAAATGCGCACCCACGACAGGATAGCCTCTCTACGTCATTTCAAGCCCGATGTCCATACCATCAAATATCAAAAGGGGACCAGATCATATATTGACGAAAGTTGCGCAACGTGATAAAGTGTGTCAACTTGGTGATTCTATAGGATTGCCATAGGTTGTGGGTAGCGCGCCAGAAGATCGGTTGCCGGCTTGTTACAAGAGACGTGCCTCTACCAAGCCAGGCCGCGGCTGGAAGCGTACTGTACAAAAAAGGAGGTGCGTCTTGTGGCTACAGGTAAAGTGAAGTGGTTCAATGATGACAAAGGCTTTGGCTTCATTGAACAGGAGGGCGGCGACGATGTTTTCGTGCATTTCTCGGCTATCGCCGGCGATGGTTACCGCTCACTGAACGAGGGCGACGAAGTCGAATTCGACGTTGTCGAAGACGACAAGGGTCCACGTGCAGCCAACGTCAAAATCATCTAAGTAATCACCCAGATGATGTCACAAGCTAAACCCCCACCGCAATTGCAGTGGGGGTTTTTCTTGTGCCTGCTACCAGCCAATCAGCGGAATGCCTTCACGTTGCCGTTGCTCGTGCTTAACACCACCGCTGGGCCGTCGTCAGTCTGTAGTGTTGAGATGGAGGTAGGCACACCGTCAACTGTGCTTTTCCCTACAATCTCACCCGCATTGTCTAATGTGAACACCTGCCCGTCTGTGCACCCAACAACGACCGATGGGCTCTTATTGTCATCAAACGCGACCGCCGCAAGCACGGTTGGCGCACTGGGAAGACGGCACGACCAGAGCCGGTTGCACTCATTATCAAGTGCCACGACCAGCGCGCTGGATGTCGCCAGCACTATTTCCTGCTTGCCATCGCCATCAAGATCAACGATGTCGATGTCACGGATATTGCGATATGGCGTGGCTTCGCCAGGCCCGAAACTCGCACTGTAAAGTGGTGTACCGGCTCCGCTCCAGACAGTTACTCGATTCCAGACGCCATTAATCTCCGAGACGACCTCCTTCGTGCCATCGCCGTCCATGTCCACATAGAAGATGTGGAACCTGCTCTTCCCAGCCCACGAGCTCACATACGTGTGGCCACTTGGCACTCCATAATATCCCCAACCAACTATTTTCTCCGCTTTGTTGTTGATGATGGCCAGGCGCTCGGAATCAGTTGGCTGGCGACTGACGAGCAGGTTCTTGCTTCCATCAGCCACATCCACAATCTGGAAGACATGCCCTGGGCCCCAGAAAACCGGCATACGTTTCACAAGCTGGCCGTTGGCATCTATAGCCTCAAGCGTGCACGCACTACCGACGAAACATTGCTGCTCATCGTTGAAAAACTCACCTGTATAGAGGCCATGAATGCCCTCGTGCCCTGGCGCGGTCTTGAACCAATATGTTTTGGCTGCCCGGAATACCGCCGGATCCATGACAGAAGTGAAAACCCATTTTCTATCACCATCAAGAGTGAATGCTATAACCTGCTCATCCCTGCACCCGGCCAGGAGCAGCTTATACTCTGGCCACCAATGCAGTACACGAATCTCACCATCGGCCTCAAACGAGCGGAGAGCACCCCCATCGGCTCCAAACAGCTCCACGATTTTCCCGGTAGAAGCAGCGGTTATGTCGCCCTCATCGGTGGGAATGGTGATCGCATTTGTAATATATGTTTCAGCATCAGTATCAAAGATGGTCTCGAGCGCGGGCGCCTCGATCTCCCCTGCCGCTTTCGCCTCAGCCATGAGACGCGTGCGTTCATTCTGCCCTTCGGAAAGCATGGCCGTCAGGTTTGCTGTGAGGTCAGCCACGCACTCCCCTCCAAGCTTCGCACCCGTTACCGTGCTTTTCCCCTCAGGAACTGTAAACTCAGCCAGGGAACCTGACGCGTCACACAACTGCACATCACCCAGCCGAAGCGACAACGCATCTTTACATGCCAGTGTAATCACAGTAGGTTCAGGCGCCACCACGTTGAGCACGCCCGAGGTGAAGTCCCAATCTGCATCAATGGGCTTGTCAGTTGCCAGCAGAATGGTGGCAGGGCCGAACGCGGCTCTTGTCAATCGGCGCCCAAAAAGGTGATCCTGCGCTATGATTGCGACTTCCGCGCTGGTCTGCCCATATTCGCCTGCGACAAGCAGCGCTGGCTGCGGAAGAGCCAATGCCGCCGCATTGTCAGCAAGCCGCAGGCACGCCAATTCGTCATCAACGGCCTCACCGATAACGGTGAAGAACTGCGCCCGCTGTCCTTCTTTCACCGGACCTGTCCATTCAAGGGTCATATATGGCCCAGGGTGAGCATCCACCACATCGCCGGGATGTATCTCAAATCGTGGCGCAGCCTCAGTTGCGGGCGCTGTCTCAGGCTTGGCGACAAGACCTGCGAAACCAATGTACGCCTTATCTGAGTGTAGTGGAGGCTGCACGACTTCCATCCGCAGCCTGTGCCTGCCTGCCGCAAGTTCCTGTTCGCCCAGAGAGACGCGCACAGGCTCTGCGGCCTGTGAATACAAATCGAACTCCGGCACGATGACTTCACCATCTATCGCAACGCTGATGATGCCGCGATCGGCATATTTCAGGAATTCCGCTGACACTTCGCCCTTCAGGGGGCGTTCGACGTCAAACTCCATCTCCAGCCAGTCGCCTGTCTGCCGACTTCGCAGCAACATGATGCCCAGGCTGTCGAGCAGGGCCATCCCATTTTCACCGCCGGGATCGCCCGTGAATTTGGAGCTGGCGTCCCCCAGTCGCAACCAACCAGCAGCCAGAGGACGCGCACCAGTGCCCTGCACCAGCAGAGTATTCCGAGACGCATCCCACGTTTCTCCGCTGCCTTCCCACAACGTCTGAATCGACATGTTGTCCGCATCAGTGCGGAAGCGGAAATCATCTACGACAATTGCATATTTGCCGATGCGCTGCAGCATCGTGCGCTGCCAGTCGGCATATGCAGTCTGCGGGATGTCAGCAGTGATACCCACAGTCTGCCCGACTACGTCATTCCACTTCAGAGCTGCATTCATAGCGATTGATGGCTCAACCATCCCATCTGCACGCGTGAGAACCCCGTTCCGGTATCCGCTGAGCAGAGTAGTCCCATTCAGCCGGAGTTCCAGAATTGCAAAATTGTGATAGGGATTGCGTGATGCCCCGTTGTAGCCGTCAACGAGGATGAAATCGCCGCCATCATCTGCTCTGCTGCGGAAACTGGCTACATAGAATGATTCCTCAGGCGAGAATCCATTATTACGATCCTCCCAGGCGGGGAATGACAGGGGGTCAACCGTCCATCGGTTGACCAGATCCGTGGGCATTGCGGGTTTGATGTGCTCCTCAGGCCAGAAGGACTGACCGAGGCGGAATACGTCAGTATCTACGCCGGTACGATCGCGATAGGTGATCCAGCGCCCATCCTGCGTCAGATAAGCTGCTTTATTCAGATAACCCAGTGACGCCGAATTGAGCGACCAGTGCCCTTTTCCGCCAGGCAGCAAAATCTCTTGCGCCCGCAACTGTTTCTGTAATGTGCCGGCTTTCAGCGGTACGCGATCGCCAGTCAGCGTCATATATGTAAGAATCGGGGCTGTGCCGGTGCAATACCAGAACAAATTGTCCGACTCGCCCATCACATAGGCATATTCATGCAACGATCGGAATGCCATCTCTGAGCCACGCACGCACTGTGCCCAGATCGGATCTGGGTAATTCTTCTCAAAATATCGGCCAAGGCAATATAAAGATATTGCAGACCACTGTCCGTGGCGTGAGCTCACTTGACGCAGAGGCGCCTGCAGTCTGTAGACACCCTCATCTTTTCGGTGATTAAGCTGGCGTGCGAATGCGTTGGTGACTTTCAGACGCTCTTCATCTGTGAAGACATCGCTCTCTTCAATCAGATCCCAGAACAAAATCGCCATGTGTGCATTGTAATGATAAAAACCGGCAAGGGGGTCGTCTTTGTTTTCAATGCGCTCGCCATCAATGTCGATAATCTCCTGCATGGCCTCTTCGTCCGGGAAGGCGAGCCGCAGGAATTTGCGCGCATGTTCTTCGCGCCCGGTCATATAATACATGGCCGCTTCCTTGCTGATGCTGCACCAGCCAAAGTAGCCAACTGATCCGTACCCTTTCGAGGCCTCCCAGGTTTCCATCTGTCGAACGTCGTCGGGTGCCACCACTCCTTTGCCAAGTTTGATAGTCATCAAGCGGCCGACTGACAGGTTGCCTTTTGTGCCGCCAGCATTCTCCAGCGCATTTATCAATGCGTCCACGGCCAATGCAACGCCGATGTCATCACTGCCACCAGCGAAAATCACATTATTTCCATCCCCAAACGGGTCATGGAGAGTGCGGACCACATAGCCTTCGGGGCCGGGATATTTGAGGTCCAGCAGACAGTAGTAGAAGTTGTAGAGCTGCTCAATTGTTTTGCTTGTCGAACGATTGCCGAGGCAGATCAGATTGCCATTGATTGGGACTGCGGCAGCCTCGACATCATCGCGGATTATCGGCACTGTGACACCGGTAATCCTCCCTATCGCAGCCTGCAGTTTCGTCGCCTGCTCATCATAGCGCTCTGTCGCAGGGGCTACGATGCTGATGTGCGCCTGACCATCTCCGACCAGTATAGTCTCGAGCCTCAGATTCTTAAGCTCTTCATACTGTGGAGGGATGGGTTCTGGTACAGGCGGCGGAGGAGGAGGAGGAGGTTCGACACCAGAGACAAGTTCCACTCGGCTCACCATCACTTTCGGGGTTTCGGCAGCATGACTGTACACATAAATTATGACCTCCGCGGTACCCTCCGGAGCAGTCATCTTCACGGCGACCGTGTTGTCTCCAGGCTCTTTGCCATATAATGATGCCTGTTTGAACTCGTTGCCGGGCAGGAAGCGCATCTGCACGAATGACCCCACAGTGCTGCGCCCCGCAGCGGCTCTGAACGTCACACGCGCCTCATAGGTCTCTCCGGCCTGCGCAACGATCTTCTGGGTAACCCCAATCTCGCCTGCACTGTCATTATCCGTCAGCACGAGAACGCGTTCGGTACCATCCTCCGCCACGCTCACGTACCTATGCTCGGTGACACCACCGTATACTGCCCATTCGCTGGGCCTGCCAGTTTCCGTCACGGCACCGCCAAAGTCAGGATTTTTCAGCAAATTCTGCGATTCATCGGCGAGAGCCAGGGATGCAGCAACCACCAGAACCGCAATACATCCCGTGAGCAGTATGAGTTGTGCAGTCGTTCGGTTCATGAG
>CAYSRY010000095.1:0-11756 GCA_964433395.1 uncultured Armatimonadia bacterium
CGGCTTTGTAGAGCGCGCCGATTGCGCGGCAGATTTTTGCCCACGCAATGTGGGTAATGAGCAAGCCAAAGACCGGTACGCTGAGTTTTGACCGATCGATGTTGTAGGCGCCCTGCTCCGTGCTGCGGTAGTTATTGTAAATGAACCAGATGATGGCGCAGATCCCGGCAAGCAGGGCATACCATCCCAGTGCGTGCAGTCCAATAGCGAAAGCCTGCGCGCCCGAAGTCATTATTGCGGCGATAAGCATCCTTGTCAGCAGCGGGATGAAGATACATGCTCCGACGAGAATTTTTGGGTAGAACGTTTCGCGCGATATCGTGCGCCGCAGTTCCTGCTCATGTTCGAGATATGTTGCCATCTCTTCGAGCGCTTCGTCGATACGCCCGCTTTCTTCACCAGCGACCATAATCGCTTGATTGAGGCGGCTGAAAATCTTTGGATGATCCTTCATCGTCTCCGAGAAGCGTTCGCCTTTTGAGATGCGATCTGAGGCGTCAGCTATGGAGCGTCTGAGTTCGATGCTGCCCGATCTGGAACGGAGAATGTGGAGAGCCTCGCCAAGGCTGATGCCAGAGCCAACGAGCGTGGCCAGCTCGCGAAAGAGCATAACGCGTTCATCAATGCCCAGCATATTTGTCAGCATTCACAGGCACCTCGATGCGAATTTGCTTCGTCTCTGGCCAACGGAGCGAGCGGCCCAAGCAGGCACACGTCCGGATCATTACGGTCTGCAATCCGGGCAATGGGCGTGCCACCCGGCAGAATGAGGTGTGGCGCGATGTCCGCAAGCGGTACGAGAACGAACTGTCGCTTTGTCATCCTCGGGTGCGGCAATGTCAGGTCTGGCGTGCATCGGTATGTGCTTCCGTATATGAGAATATCAATATCCACTGTGCGTGGTCCGTTTTTGATCGACCGGACCCTGCCGAGGATGTTTTCAATGCCTGAGGTTACCTCCAGCAGGGCATGCGGGTCAAGTGATGTGTTGACCGCGACTACAATATTGAGAAAATCAGGCTGATCGGCGAAGCCCACAGGCCGGGTCCGGTAGACGGGCGAAACCGCAGCTACTGCAATGCGCGGATGTTTCGCCAGCTCAGCGAGTGCCGCTGCGAGCTGACAGGCTGGTTTTCCGATGTTTGCTCCAAGTCCCAGATATGCCTGCATTTCAGATCCCTGAGAGATTATACAACGGATGAGGCCGCAGTGCCACAGAGGGTAATGGTCGGGAAAGAAATACCGGCGGCCACTTGGCGAGGCCGCCGGTCGATTGGCTGGATCAGTTTGTGTCGTATCAGGGTGTCTGCGGGTCTGGCAGACCAGTGTGCGGCGGCATGTCCTGAACAGACCTCGGCGCGGGCTCGGCCACGATTTTCGGGCCGACCGGAGGTTCGTCAGTGGTGTCAGCCTGCACGGGTTCGGGTTCTTCAACGGGAAGCGCGCCAGTTTCGATAATGGCTTCGACCTGTTCGCGATTGAGAGTTTCGTGTTCAAGCAATGCATCAACGAGCGTATCGAGCGCTTCGCGGCTGTTGCTGAGAATCTCTTTTGCGCGATCGTAGCATTCGTCAACTATGCGGCGGACTTCGGCGTCGATCTGTTCTGCGATTTCCTCGGAGTAATTGCGCTCTTCTGAAAGCTCTTTGGCAAGGAAGACGGGGCCATGTTTTTTGCCATAAGTGATTGGCCCGAGGGCGTCGCTCATTCCATATTCTGTGACCATGTCGCGCGCCATCTGTGAAACGCGTTCGAGGTCGTTGGATGCCCCAGTAGTGATGTCTCCAATGACAAGTTCCTCGGCAGCACGTCCTCCAAGCGCCTGGGCCATGCGGTTGAGGATTTCGGTGCGCCGCATGAGGTAGCGATCGTCTTCGGGTAGGCTGATGGTATACCCGAGGGCCTGTCCGCGCGGCAGAATGGTGACTTTGTACGTGATGTCATAGTCGGGCAGCATACTGCCGACGAGCGCATGTCCGGCCTCGTGATAGGCGAGGACTCTCTGCTCCTCTTCACGTATGACGCGGCTTTTGCGTTCAGGTCCTGCGATGACACGTTCGATAGCCTCGTCGAATTCGGTGATTCCGATGACGTCCCTGTCTCGTCTGGCGGTGAGCAGAGCTGCCTCATTGACGAGATTTTCGATGTCTGCGCCAGAAAAACCGGGAGTGCGCTGAGCGATAGTTTTGACGTCCACTTCCTCGGCGATCGGCTTGTCTTTGATGTATATGCCGAGTATGGCTTCGCGTTCGGCGACGTTTGGTGTCGGGACGACAATGTGCCTGTCAAAGCGGCCCGGCCTGAGGAGGGCGGGATCGAGAATGTCAGGGCGGTTTGTCGCTGCGAGCAGGATGATGTCGTCGCTCGGGTCGAATCCGTCCATCTGGACGAGAAGCTGGTTGAGCGTCTGCTCGCGTTCATCGTGGCCACCGCCGAGGCCAGCGCCACGGAGTCGGCCGACTGCGTCAAGCTCGTCGATGAAGATGATTGCGGGAGCTGCGGCCTGAGCCTGCTGGAAAAGGTCGCGGACGCGTGAGGCACCGACGCCGACGAACATCTCGACGAAATCAGACCCCGAGATATAGAAGAAGTTGACGCCCGCTTCGCCGGCGACAGCGCGTGCGAGCAGTGTTTTGCCGCATCCAGGCGGTCCGACGAGCAGTACGCCGCGCGGGATCTTGGCGCCGAG
Organism: uncultured Armatimonadia bacterium; assembly: GCA_964433395.1. Taxonomy (GTDB): domain Bacteria; phylum Armatimonadota; class Zipacnadia; order Zipacnadales; family UBA11051; genus UBA11051. The sequence goes on from CAYSRY010000095.1 coordinate 2,690, forward strand.
CACGCGGAATTTCTCAGGTTCGCGGAGGAATGCGACGACTTCCTCAAGCTCTTCTTTGACTTCAGTCATTCCCGCCACATCGTTGAATGTAATGCGCGGGAAGTTGTCGCCCATCATTTTGGCGCCACTGCGTCCGAATGAGAGGGCCTGATTACCGCTTGAGCGCATCTGGCGCATGAAGAAGTAATATATGATGCCCATGAACAGGATAATGGGGACGATATTAATGGCCACCATGAGCAACTTTTCGGACCATCCGGCGGCCGCGGTACCGACTTTGGTGCCTTCAGGCGCAACATCAATGAGAGTCTGCGCGAGATTTTCGTCGCTGGGGATCATGACGTCAAATGTTTCGAACTGGCCTTTTGCGCCAGCGCGGAACTTACCTTTTGCCTGTTCGCGGTTGACGAGAGTGACCTCAGCGATGTTGCCCGCTTTGAGGTCATTATAGAACTGCGAGTAGTACTCGTATGTCGTGTGCGTCTGTGTCTGTCCCGACAGCTTCGGGATGATAAAAAAAGCATAGGCCATTGCTATAATGACCAGCAGTATTACGACAGGATTCTGCTTCATTCGATTCTCCTTGCGATTGGTACGCAACGGCTATATGCGGTCTATGTCGGATGACCGCAGTATGTAATGCACTTCTGTGCTCTGGTCTGCAGCGGCTATCCGGCTTGTACGGATGCCGGGGAGCCACAGGATGTTGTCGTCGCCATCAACGATTGCGAATATCGCTGCGCGTCGGTCCGCTGGGACTTTGGCGTCAATGAGCAGATCGCTGATTTTTTTTGTCCCCTGCATACCGATTGGCGCGAAGCGATCTCCCGGGCGCAATGAGCGCGCCTGCAAATCGCATCCAGCCCGGCCGGCATCAATTATGGCAGAGAGGGCATCGGCGGGCGGAAATTCGTCCGGTCGCCCCTGTCGCTTCTCTATAATAACAAAATGTGCGCCGGGAAGTTTCGTTTCGCCCGGTATTTCGAGCGGTACGCAGAAATGGCCTGGTTGATCGGCGACATTGTCTGGCGCGGGAGCGACAGTAAAAATGTTATAAGAGCGCTGGGCGACGAGATTGCCCGGGAGGTCTGTGGAAGCACTTCCCGAGACCCCATATATACATTTCGCCATTGCCTGCCAATGCTCCCACCTGAAATCTCGAATATCGAGATCTGCGTTCGTGCAGGCGTGGCGTAATACGCGAATAAGCAAACCTGGATCGAGTGCAGATGCGGTCGGGACATCAACCGTAATGATTGCGTCGCCGGAGGAAGGAAGGGTGCACCGTGCGGCATTTTCGGCCACGATCGGTGCTGTCCAGTTGAGCTCACTGCGTGCTGCGAGAGCCACTCTCAGCAGGGCTTGCTGGACGCCAGGGCCGTAGTCGGCTTCGAGAGCTGGCAGCAGTTCGAGGCGGATGTGATTGCGCCGCAGTGCAGTGTCATCATTTGTGCAATCGACGCAGAAATCGAGTCCAGATGCATCGCAATACTGCCGGGTCTGGTCGCGCTGAATGTATAAGAGCGGGCGGATAATCTGATCGCGCACCGGGGCAATTGAGGCGAGCCCATCGAGGCCGCAACCGCGCACAATGTTCATGAGCAGGGTTTCGGCGACATCGGAGGCGGTGTGGCCTGTGGCGATGTGGTTGCAGTTGCAGCGGGCAGCAGCATCGTAGAGAAATGCATACCGCCTCTCTCTCGCAGCGGTTTCAAGGTTCATGCCCGTGTCGGCGGCGAATTTGCGTACGTCACCACGTTCGGCGACTGTCTCAATGTCGAGCGTTTCGGCAAATCGGCGGACAAATTGCTCTTCGGAGTTTGCTGCAGGTCGCAGCCCGTGGTTATAGTGGGCGACGAGCAGTTGCGGGCGACGAGCTTCCGGCAGCATGTGCAGCATGTGCAGCAGCGCGATTGAGTCCTGCCCGCCAGATACTGCGACAAGCACGCGATCATCGTGCGACAGCATGTCGAAGTCGGCGAGTGCGCGGCGGAACCGCTCAATTATGCGCGCCACGTTTTCAGACATCGCAGCCTCCCGCGCTGCGCCAGCGGGCACTTGCAGATACCGGACAGCGTTCACCCCGCCCCGCCACTGGATGTAACGGGGAGTATGGGAACAACTGTCCGGTTCGTGTGAACGAAATGGGTATCAGTTAAGCTCTTCGCCTGTGATTCGTCTGTAAATCGTGCGGTATGTCTGTCGGGTCTGTGCGACGATTTCCGGCGGAAGCTCCGGTGCAGGCGGCTCTTTATCCCAGTCGAGGCTATCGAGATAATCGCGCACAAGCTGCTTGTCAAAGGGCTTCTGCGACTTGCCAGGCTGCCATGCTTCGGCGTCCCAGTAGCGCGAGGAATCCGGAGTCAGCATTTCGTCGACGATGGACAATTCGCCATCGATGACGCCGAATTCAAATTTTGTGTCGCAGAGTATGAGACCGCGTTCGGCGGCATAGTCCGCGCCCCTCTGGTAAAGAGTAAGCGTGGTCTCTTCGAGCCACTTTGCGGTTTCCGCGCCGACTATGCCTGCGCATTCCTCGCGGCTGATATTTTCGTCATGGCCACTTTCGGCCTTGGTTGAGGGCGTGAAAATTGGTTCTGGCAAGCGATCAGATTCGAGCATGCCAGCGGGCAATTTGTGGCCGCAGATTTCGCCGGACTGCTGGTATGATTTCCACGCAGAGCCGGTGAGGTAGCCGCGAGCTACACATTCTATCGGCACAACGTCCGCTCTTCTGCAGAGAACCGCTCTGCCTTCGAGCATGTCGGCAAATGGCGCGACGGCCGCGGGGAAGTCTTTAACGTCTGCGCTGATGATGTGGTTGGGGGCGACGTCTGCGAGCTGCTTGAACCAGAAAAGCGACAGTTGCGTGAGCACTTTTCCTTTTTCCGGAATGCCATTTGGCATCACGCAGTCGAAAGCAGAAATGCGATCGCTTGCGATCAGGAGAATTCCCTCATCATATTCATATACGTCCCGGACTTTTCCCTGGCGGCGCACAGTTGCGCCGGGAAGGTCAGTGGCGAGAACAGCCTGTTGCGGACGATCGGACATATGTTTCCACTCTCCGTGCTGCCGCCACATATTGTGACGAACCCGAGGTTTACCTGTTCAAAATCGTTGAACGGCTACAAGTCGAGCAATTTGACCAATTCGGCGGTTTCGGCGCCAATCTGGTCTGGTTCCGGGCATCTGCCGATGGCCGTATCCGGGTCTTTGAGACCGTGGCCGGTCAACGTGCAGACGACAGTTTTGTGCTCGTCGCCAAAATACCCTTTGTTCACGAGCTTGAGAAGTCCTGCAACCGATGTTGCGGATGCTGGCTCGCAGAACACGCCTTCTTTGCCAGCAAGCGTCTGGTAGGCCTGCAGGATTTCTTCGTCGGTGACGAGATCGACGAGCCCGCCACTGTCGCGCATTGCGGTCATCGCATCGTTCCATCGGGCTGGATCTCCGATGCGAATTGCAGTGGCGATCGTTTCGGGTTCGCGGACTGGCTCACCATGTACGAGCGGGGCTGCGCCAGCGGCCTGGAAGCCGATCATTTTGGGTAAGTCGCCAATGCGTCCGACTTCTTTATATTGGAGATAGCCCCACCAGTAGGCGGTGATGTTGCCAGCGTTGCCGACCGGGAGAAAGTGCATGTCTGGCGCTTTGCCGAGCACATCGCAGACCTCGAAAGCGCCGGTTTTCTGGCCTTCCATGCGCATTGGGTTGAGGCTGTTGACGAGTTCGATCGGGTATTTTTCGGTAATTTCGCGGACAATCCGCAGGCAGTCATCGAAGTTGCCGTCGACCTGAACGGTGCGTGCACCGTGGATGAGAGCCTGGGAGAGTTTGCCAAACGCGATTTTGCCGCGGGGAATGAGAACGATTGACTGCATTCCTGCGCGTGTGGAATATGCGGCGGCAGCGGCGGATGTGTTGCCTGTTGAGGCGCACATGGTGATTTCGACGCCGCGCTCTTTGGCTTTTGAGACGGCCATGGTCATGCCGCGATCTTTGAATGAGCCCGTGGGATTCATGCCCTCGAATTTGAAGTAGAGATCGATGTCGGCGTTCAGTGCCGGGCCGATGTGGGTGCTGTGAATGAGGGGAGTATCCCCCTCGTGGAGGGTGATGCGGGGCGTATTGTCCGTTACAGGGAGAAACTCTTTGTATGCTTCAATGATGCCGGGCCAGCTGCTGCTAATTGCCCGCGCGCTTTCAGAACAAGACAATTTCACCACGACCTTTGCAGCGATAATATGGCTTTATACAATACTGCCGGGCGAGGGCAGAGCGCCCGCCCGGCAGTTCGATTCGTATGGAATTGCACCAGTGTGCCGATTTTGTTGACTCTAGTCCTCGACTCGGATACGGGCGGGTATGAAGTCGACAATCGGCAGGCTTTCGATGGCTTTGAGCGCGCTTGTGAGCTGATTTTCAAGACACTCGTGGACAATCCAGACAATGTCGGCATTGTTTCCGTCGCTGTGTTCCTGCATACAGGAAGCTATGCTGACCGCCTGCGAGCCAAATATTGTCGCAATGGTACCGAGTACGCCGGGCTGATCTTTGACGCGCATGCGGATATAGACTTTTGACGAAGTTTCGCCCATGGGGATCATCTGGGCGTCGCCGGCGCATGTGCAAGGGACCCTGCCTGTTGAGCCATGGACTACGTTACGCGCGCAATCAACGACATCGCCGGCGACAGCGGATCCAGTCGGCATGTCTCCGGCTCCCCGGCCGTAAAGCATGACATTGTCGCACGCGTCGCCGCGGACGAAGACAGCGTTGAACGCCCCGTTGACGGCAGCCAGCGCATGTGTATTCCGGAGCATTACCGGATGCACTCGTGCTTCGACGCGATCGTTTTTGTCGCGACGCGCAATTGCGAGAAGTTTGATGACATAGCCCATTTTGTCAGCGTAGGCGATGTCTTCCTGGAGGATGCCTGAGATGCCCTCATGATAGATATCATCGACATCGACGCGGTTTCCGAATGCGATCGCGCAGAGGATGGCGAGTTTGTTGGCAGCGTCTATGCCTTCGACGTCTGCGGTTGGGTCAGCTTCGGCATACCCGAGGGCCTGGGCCTCTTTGAGGACGTCCTGGAATGAGACTTTATCGGCAGCCATTTTTGTGAGAATGTAGTTCGTGGTACCGTTTACAATGCCCATAATTTCGTTGATATGGTCAGCGTCGAGACTTTCCTTGAGAACGCGAATGATTGGGATGACACCACCGACCGCTCCCTCAAACTGGACGTCGACGCCTTTTGCAGCGGCGGCCGCGAGGATTTCGTCGCCATGTCGGGCGATCATCTCTTTGTTTGAGGTTACGACGCATTTGCCGGCCTCAATGGCGTCCATGACGAACTTGAGGGCGGGCTTTATGCCGCCGATTGTCTCGGCAACGACAGAGATAGTGTCATCGTTAATGACTTCGTAGGCGTCCGTAGTCTTGAGCTCGTCGGGGACCACGATACCACGGTCCCTGTCCCAGTCGACATCAGCAATCTTTGTGACCCGGACGGGCTGTCCAACACGCTGGGCGATGCTTGCTGCGTTGTCGGTGAGGACACGGTATGTCCCTGTGCCAACTACGCCAAATCCCAGAATGCCGACGTTAACAGGCTCTTGTGCCATACTCAGTCACCTCGATATGAATGGAAACATCCGAACGGTGAGCATGGGATGGACGGCAGCGCCTCGTCCTGCGCACGGAGCAGCTTTTGGATTGGCAGTTATACCCTGCTTCTGCTACCCGTTGCGGTCGACGATTATCAGGGGTTGCTCGGCATCCACATGTTCTGCATTTTGGACAAGTATGCGAGTGACGACACCACGTATTGGAGTGGTGACATCGTGGTACAGCTTCATTGCCTCAACTATGCCGATGGTGTCGCCGACTTCAATAACATCCCCGACCTGCACATATGGATCGGCGTCGGGAGATGCCGCACCATAGAAAACTCCGGCGACCGGGGACTCGACAGATTTGAGGTGATCGGGCAGGACCTCTTCTGTGGGAGTTTGAGCACTGATTGCAGGCATCTGGGCCATCTGCATATCCTGGCCTGCTGCGATCAGTTGCGGTTGTCCGAATCCAGGCGCTCTGACCGCAATTGAGTCTTCGCCCTCTTCTACTTCTATCTGGCCGAGTTGCTGTTCATCCAGCAGGTCGAGCAACCACTGAATGTCATCGTCAGTGAAAGTGGTCATGCGCTTTTCCCCCTCTGAGGCCGCTGGCAGACAAGACAAACCGCGTGCGCCCACCGCCTGAACTCGTCACTAACCGGATTGCCGGTTGGGCGAAAAGGGAACGGTGTGTGCCCGCAGGGCAATCCAGCTTACAATAGAAACGACGGGCGTGTTAACCCGTCGTTCATGAAGAAGGCTGCACGCCTTGTAAAAATTGTCTGGTAGCGGGGGAGGGATTTGAACCCACGACAACACGGGTATGAACCGTGTGCTCTGACCATCTGAGCTACCCCGCCACCCGAAACCGCTTATTTGGCGTGGTTGAGTTTACCGCGCTTGCGTTTTTTCTTCTTAGCGGCTTTGAGAATCTCTGCTTTTTTGGCCTCTTCGTCACGCTTGATGTGATCAAGCAGGCCTGCTTCAACTTCGCGCAGATTAGTATTTTCCCACTGCGCGATTCGTTCTACATCTATCATGTTCATGTTAAATGACCTCCGAGACTTTCAAGGACCTGCACTATACAAGAAGTGGCAACGATAGTCAATACCAGTATCCAACAACTTGGGTATCTGGGATAAAGATTGCGGTGCAAATGTTGTATCATGGTCTGGTCACCTTGACATGGTCTATGGTGGATATATAATGCTTATGTTGAATGGTTATTCGTCGTGATGACGGCATTGAGGGGGCAGGAGCAGAGAGCCGGGGTGCGGGAGGTACCCGTTCATTGGTACTGAACAATGCCAAGAGAAGCTGTGCAATGGAGACCCGCAGCGCCTTATGCTTGACTTGAGCAGGGCATAGGATTGCGGATATATCTGTAGACGTCTCGTCAGTTTTCTGATCCATATTCTGAGGAGGTCGACATGCACAGGAGAGGCTTTACGCTGATTGAGCTTTTGGTGGTAATCGCTATTATTGCGATTCTGGCCGCCATCCTCTTCCCGGTGTTCGCCCGGGCTCGTGAGAAAGCTCGCCAGACAAGCTGTCTGAACAATGTCAAACAGATCATGACGAGTGTGTTGATGTACACACAGGACTACGATGAGACGATGCCATGTGTGGTGACGCGAACAAGCTACAACTACACCATGCCGAATGGCGGGATCAACTCATCGAGCTATATTCCGTGGATTGTGACAGTATACACGTACACCAAGAATCATCAGATTTTCAACTGTCCGTCGGCTTCCACTACATGGGACGGTGGCGTTGATGACGCGACCGTGGTGGATGTCTATGATGCGGTTGGCTATGGTTTCAACCAGAATTTGTGGAGCCGCGCAATCGGGCGGATCACCTTCCCTTCTGAGACCATGTGCATTGCCGACAAAGGTGAAGTGGGCGTCTATGAGTATTACATCCGGACAGATGATGATTCGTATCGTGGTGAGCGCTACGTTGGTCGTGACCGACATAACGAGGGTGCCAACATTGGTTATGCGGACGGCCATGCGAAATGGATAAAGTCCGGGGCAATCCCTGCTGAGATCGAATATGATGGGACAGCGGCAAGCGGCAGTCGCTTCTGGGAGCCAGGTTATACGGGCAGCAATCCGTAAGCGCGTGAGATGCAACAGATCAGAGTGGGCGGGACGGCAGGGAACTGTCGTCCCGTTTTTTTTGTGTGCTTTGGCATGGTTGGTAATTACCGTAGTGGCATAATGTATAATGTGATAGAATAATATTCCTCGCCGATTCTGGCATCAGGGCAGAATGATTCCCGCCCCGCAAGTGGCACAGTACAGAAACCAAGGAATGGTAGGTATTGGCTATGGCGACAATGAATATTGGAGGCCAACTGGTAGGAGCAGGTCACCCGGTTTTTATCGTTGCCGAATGTGGCATAAACCACAACGGCAGCATTGACATGGCGCTGGAGATGATCGACGCAGCGGCTGTGACGGGCGTCGACGCAGTGAAGTTCCAGCTTTTCACGGCACGAGGCATGTACACTCCTGAAGCGGGGCTCTATCGAACAGCGTCGGGCGATATGGTCCCTATATACCAGCTTATGGAGGACGTCGAACTTCCTCTGGAGTGGATTCCCGAAATCTCGAAACGCTGTCGGATGCACGGCCTGAAATTCGTCATGACAGTGTGTGATGAATGGTGCGTCGAGCAGATGCAGCAGTTTGATTTCGACGCATATAAGGTGGCCTCATATGAGCTTTCGCACGTTCCGATGCTTAAGGAACTGGGGCAATTGGACAAGCCGATTATCCTGTCGACCGGCGCGGCGAATATTGCGGATGTCGTGCGGGCGGATGAGCTGATTTCGAACGATGGAACGCGCAATTACGCGATCCTGCAATGTGAAGCAGCTTATCCGGCAGATCCATCTGCGCTAAACCTGCGAGTGATTGATACGTATTCGCGGCTCTTCCCGCATGTAGTCGCCGGTTTCTCGGATCATAGTGAAGATCCAATCGCAGCTCCGGTGCAATCATTGCATCACGGCGCCAAAATAGTGGAGAAGCATTTCACTCTGGACCGGAATCTTCCTGGAGCAGATCATATTTTTGCAGTCGATCCGCCGGACCTTGTTCGCATGGTCACGGCGATTCGGGAAGCAGAGGCGAAACTGGCGGCTGGTGACGAGGAAGAAATTGACGAAAAGCTGGCGGGCAGCACAGTCCGGCGGCTTACTGAAGGCGAACATATGCTGCGGAACTTTGCATATCGTGGCATTCGCGCGGTACAGGATATTCACGTTGGCGAACTGCTTTCACCTGATAATATCCGGGTTCTGCGGCCCGGAGAGCTGGACCAGGGGATTCATCCACGATTTTATCCATTGCTTGCGTCCGGTCAATGGGTGGCGACGCAAAATGTATGCCGCCCACTGCAACAAATGCCCCAAAGAACATGTGGATGCC
>CAYSRY010000096.1:0-11685 GCA_964433395.1 uncultured Armatimonadia bacterium
CTAGGACTGCCAGCAATTCTATTGACAACTGAGACAATTAATTAGCAATGAGCGAGTGCAAACGTATTGTGGCGCCCCCGGCCTGATTCGAACAGGCGACCTTCAACTTAGGAGGTTGCTGCTCTATCCTGCTGAGCTACGGGGGCGCAGTAACCTCAGATACAGGGCAGATGAATCAACACAAATAACGAAAGCCGGGCTTGAGCCCGACTATTTTGGCAGCTTCAAAAGCTATACCGTGAGTTGCACGAAAACTCCATTGCGACACCGACTCGTTTAGGGGGGAAAGAATGGCGCGCCCGCCGTGATTCGAACACGGGACTTCTACCTCCGCAGGGTAGCGCTCTATCCGCTGAGCTACGGGCGCACACAAAACGATTTGCACGGCAACAGTGAGCGATCTATACCTCAGTGGTACGCCCGCCGTGATTCGAACACGGGACTTTCTGCTCCGGAGGCAGACACTCTATCCACTGAGCTACGGGCGCACTGTGAAGTTGCTGGTACAGCATAGCACTGCCAATTGTATTTTTCAAGTCCTAAAGCAAAGTGTGCTCATTTTGTTTGTCTGGCGGAGAGGGCGGGATTCGAACCCGCGATGGAGTTTCCCCCATACTCGCTTAGCAGGCGAGCGCCTTCAGCCGACTCGGCCACCTCTCCGCAGGAACAGTAGTGTAGCACACAGTCACCTGCAGTTCAAGCACGTCAAGTGCATTTTTTAGCTGTGTGCAATTTCTATCTACGATGTTGGATGGAGATCTTCGGCTGCCACTATGTTTGCTTGTGGCGGGAAGATCCAATCTATGTAGTGGGCGGCAACGTCAGCGTTCGCTGTGTCATGCTCATGTACGTAGACCCGGAAGCGGAAACACAATGCCTGACCTGCTGGCAACGCATAATCTCCGCGGATTGAGTGATCGTTGGCAAAATCATGAAGACCCCACTGGTTCGCTGTAAAAAGACCATAGGATCGGACATGCCATGTGGCTGGATAGCGGAGATTTGTGGGATGATCCATCAGGGTGACACCACATGTTTTGCCCTGGCACGGGCCATAATAATCAACCCATGGCGCTGATTTGCCCCAGGTTTCTGCTTCACCGATGGCGCCGTATGCATTCACGATGGTGCCACCTTCGCGTTCCTCCATCGTCTCTTGCAAGCGGATCGACAGCGTTCCGGCCTCTTTTGTGTCACCGAAGAACACACCACCGTAGCTCGCTGACCAGAGTGTGGTGACGTCCATTATCCGAGCACTACCTGGGGTATTATACACGCGTATAAATGTATCTTCTTCAAGTATTTGCTTTCCGCTGGCATCGGTCCAATCGCTATTGGCGTGCAATTGCGCGAATAGCTTGCCTTGGCTCTCAGCCTCTAGGCTTTTGTTCACCGTATAGCCGTGTCCTTCAAGCTCGGACCAGTTATCAACACCATTGACATCACCTTGGGCGACCCAGATACCTTTGTGGTGGACATGGTCTTTTCCGCCATAGTTACAGCCGAATTCACCCTCGGGGAGATAAACGATGTCACGGGCTATATTGATGCCGTCAGGACCATTGATCGGATAGCAGAAAGGGCGGGCTATGCCGGGCTTCACAACGTAGCTGGTGAAGAGCTCTTCGCCGACAATTATATCTGCTTGTTGGCCTTTTTGGACATTGATCTGAACATTCGCTGGTGATACTTCCTCAGCGGGACTGATTGCCAATTCGACTTCTTCATGTGCGGAGAGGTGCTCGAAGTAGACTACGAGTTCTGATTGACCACCTCCTATGAATGGATATGAACAGGAAGTAATCAACTGACTGGGAATGCTTGCACCTGGCGTACCATCGGCGTTGACTTCCCGCACGTTCACCCCTTTACACGCGAAGTCCTCGCCCCACACCATCGGCACAAACGCGTTGATCCTTTCATGAGGTCCCGCATGTACCACAATGCGTCTATTGTTAGAGCATTGTTGCAACATATCAAACCCTCCTAATGTGGGCGTATCCTAATATTCTGCTAATGCGAGTTGCAATAGTTGTCCGTATTTAGAGCTGCTCAGTGATGTATTTTAGTTGGGCGCCTGATCGCCAATTGCGCTATATTGGTCTCAGAAGTCCAATGATATTGTTGTACGTAATCTTCTGGAAATCTTCATGACCCAGTTTGCATATTTTCAACTTGGCCAGTTCAATTACGGGATGCTGGAGTGGCCCGTCAGAGCCCCAGACAAATCTGTGCGCACCGAGACGCTCAATTGCCTCAGGGATCTTCCACGGCACGTGGCTGTAGGAAATATCAAGAGTCATGTGCGGACATTCAGTCGCTAATGCGATGAACCTATTTACCATGTCTTCATCATTAGATGAACCTAGATGGCAAATAATCAATTTGAGTTCTGGGTACTCGCGAGCTATAAGTTCGCCAAATTCGTAGTTGTTACCTACATCAATTGTTACAGGACAGTTCCATTTGATGCATCTCTCCAGCACTGGGGCTGCATTCGTAAAATATGGCTCTTCCATCTCTCCCTTGTGAAGTTTCAGACCACGCATACCAAATTGCTCCATGCATCGGTCCAGTTCGTCGAGCGCCCCCCGGCCTTCACCGACGATAACATGCGCGAACGGAATGAAACGGTCTGGAGCGGCTTGGTAACAGCGCATCGTGAGTTCATTTGACTGGCGAGAAGGCAAGCATATTGAGAAAATGACAGACTGATCAACGCCTGCATCCTCCATGGCCTCCAGTATTTCTGCCGGTGTGAACTCTCGTCTGTATTTGTCGCCACCTTTTACGTGGACATGAGCATCAATGAGCATTGTGACTACCTCCGATATGTATTCGAGAAGAGTTGCGGCTGGTACGCGAGCGGTCGCAACTTGACTTGTCGACCGCTTGCGGCATATATTGTACAGTCGTTGGCACTGATTTGGTTTTGCGCATCAGGAGCACAAACAGACTCTATTCCGATGCATTTGCATTGTCACGCTGGAGCATAACGACGCAGGTCTGCGATAACGCATGCCGTGCGCCGGGTATGGAGTTCAGGAATCGCCCAAACGATAGTGCGTAGTGGACTGGAAATATGCTGTAGCACCAGCGCAGCAGTCGGCAATGAATGATAGAGCCAACGTATCCAACTGCAACGGCTTTCAGCCCCACAGACGAGGCCAGTTTCGATATGCTGCGATGCGAGAATGCATACAGATGGTGTGCACCGTCCGGGCCAAGTTCGTCAGTTGCAGGTTTCAGACCCTCTTTGTAGTCGGGCAATGCTTCACCGATATAACCTGCGTTTGGCGTCGTAACCACAATGGTCCCACCTGGCTTGATAATACGGTGCATTTCGGTCAATACCCGATGAGGATCGGGAATGTGTTCGAGCACCTCAGCCAATATCATGACGTCAGCCGATGCATCTGTGAGAGGCATGTGGAGAGCGTCGCCGGTTATGGGCGCAATATGTCCTCGTTCGTGCTTGAGTATCGCATACTGTAATGCTTGGAGAGAATTGTCGAGCGGGATGGTAAAGAAGCCCTGTTCGGCCAGTAGGAGACTCATGTTGGCCTGAGAGGACCCCACTTCAACGATGGTGCCTCCCGCCGGGCTGAATTGGGCTGCGGCAGCCATGGTTGCTCTAATTCTCTCCATATAACGGACGTGCCACCAACATCTGCGATTTGGATTGTCTATTTCGAGAGTGTCGTACTTCTGCAGGAATAGACCTCGTGTGGTTACTGGTTGAATTGCCTGTGTCACTTTCATGGGCCCGTTGTTCTGGATTAGAGGTAGATATACCTCCTGTGCGCAGGAAATTCCTGAACGGGGAGGAATAATGAGTCAGCTCGGATAATACTCACGTTCGACCGAAATGTCGTGCGTGTTAGCTAATGGTATCGGCTGATGGTGCACACGGCAGCGTTTGGCCGTCGCTGGAAGTGCGTCCGCCGCTTCCGTCCTAAGGAGATAGACTATGGAGTTGCGCCAATGCAGACAGGCCGTAGTTGCTGGTCTGAAGTGGATGCTGAGCGAACAGAATGCAGATGGATCATTTGAGCCGGCTGAGTTCGGGATGTGTGCGTATCACAAAGTCCCATATGCGTTGTCACTCGTCGGTCAAGTAGAACGCGCCATAAAGCTCTGCACATGGATCGAGACAAAAGTGTTCACAGAAGAAGGGGACTTTGAAGACCCCCGCCACCGCCAGGGGCCGATGAGCACCTATTATTTGTACCCCAATGCCTGGATGGCACTCGGTATGCATAGACTGGAGCTCTACCAGATGTCGGTGTCTGCGCTGGAGTTTCTAGCGTCACTGCAGCACCCCGATACGGGAGGTTTCCTGACAGCTGGGCCAGATGCCGGCCTCGACGATCAGCAGGACATTCTGAGTACTGCAGTCACGGGGCTTGCACTGCTGCCAGCGGGATACTTGAAAGCGGCCGTGGACGCGGGCAGGTTTTTGGTTAACGTGTTCAACAGCCAGCCAAAGGTTGGGCTTCGGCTGAATTTGACTATCGAAAAGCGCGATCAATTCGTTACCGAGTATGACGAAGAGAAAGCAAATGCTTACGTGATCACCCTGAAGTCTCCAGGCCAGTGGTATTTTGTCCCTGGACTGGCTGCGCTATTTCTGGTCAAGCTTTACCAGGCCACTGGCGACCAGACTTTCCTCAATGGAGCGCAAAGCTATGTTCAGTTCGCTGAGAGCGGCGCAGACGATCGCTATGGCGAGGCTAGGAGTGGCTTCCTGGGGCTTGCTGCAGCACAACTCTACGCCACCACAGGCGTCAATACGTATGCAAACATCGCTGAAGCAGTTGCCGACAACATACTTGCTGCCCAGATGCGCAATGGCAGTTGGGCAGAAGGGACGATGGGGTATGAGCCTCCTGCCCCAATTCTTGATGCTACGGCAGAGAACGTCATCGTCCTTACAGGAATCATCCCTGCGCTTGGGGAATAACGTCCGAACAGCTTGCCGCTACTACCTGCAGGTAGTAGCGGCTGAATCGTAAACAGATGAGGCAAAATGCGTGATATTTGCGAGTCTCTCTGAAGGGAGCCAGCAATAATGGCAATTTCCAAGAATGATACAATTGGATGGGCACTGATTGGGTGTGGCGTCATTGCGCCTACCCACGCAAAGGCTGTGCAGAAGGTTGAAGGGGTCAACCTCGTCGCTGTGTGCGATCCTGTTGTCGAGAAAGCCGAAGCCAAGGCAAAAGAGTTCGGCGACAGCAACACTGCTGTCTACACAGATATTGAAAAGATGCTCGCCGATCCTAATGTTGACGCGGTTTCAGTTTGCACACCGAGCGGACTACATGCAGAGCATGGCATCATGGCTGCCGAGGCTGGCAAACATATCCTTTGCGAGAAGCCGATGGATGTGACGCTGAAGAAAATTGATGCTCTGATTGCCTCCGCAAAAGACAATAATGTGAAACTTGCTGGTGTTTTCCAGCGCCGCACGTATGCGGCGACCAAAAGAGTGCGCGAGGCTGTGCGCACTGGCAAACTTGGCAAGCTGGTCGTTGGAGACTCTTATCAGAAATATTTCCGATCCCACGAATATTATGCAAGCGGTGACTGGCGCGCCACGTGGGAACTCGATGGCGGAGGCGCTCTGATGAATCAGGGCGTTCACGGCATTGATCTGCTCCTGTATGTTATGGGCGACGTTCGTCGCGTCAGCGCGCGGTGTCGCACGCTCGTCCGCAACATAGCGGTCGAGGATACTGCCATCGCCACGGTTGAGTTTGTTAACGGGGCACTCGGCATAATTGAGGGTACAACGTCTGTCACCCCCGGCATGGGCTGCAAAATGGAGATTTCAGGTGACAGAGGGACGGTTGGCCTTGATGGTGATACAATCACCACATGGGACATCCCAGGTGAAGAAGATCAAGTTGAGGTCGCTGAGGATGGCGGCATTGGAGCGGCTCGCGATGCTGCTGCCGGCCTTGCCGAAGCTGGTCATGTGACCCACATCTGGGATATGCGCGAAGCAATCATCAATGATCGTGAACCCGCTATCCCCGGCTCAGAAGCTCGACGTGCCGTTGAGGTCATCAAGGCTATCTACCTGTCTTCACGTCGCGGTGGCGATAGCGTAGAGTTGCCGCTTTCCTATGAGGATGATGGCCCCGGTATCGACTTCCAGGCTGGTATGTCTTGCCGCGAATGGTAGCTTGAAACCTGTCCAATTCGAACTGGTAGAGCATTGCCGTTCGTCAAAAGCTGATGCTCAATAGAACAGGGCAGGTCCATTCAGGACCTGCCCTGTTAGTTTGTGAGATGCAGGAATGCTGCGAGGCGGAATGCGCCTGATGGATGGGCTGCGTTGTACACCTCTGGAGATGATCACGGGTGAGCGAAGTTATCGACCTTCTGCGCCAAATGGTTGCCACACCAAGCGTTAGTTGCGGTGTTGACGGTGTTCCCGACAATACTCATGGAGAGGCGCGTATGGTCGAGCTGATCCGAGATTTCTGGGACAGCAACAGCGTGGATTACGAACTGCAGGATGTGGCTCCCGGGCGTCAGAATGTTGTTGCACATATAGGTGGTGGCGCAGGTCCGGTACTACTGCTGGAATCGCACATGGATACTGTTGAGGTGGAAGCCATGGAGATTGATCCTTTTGATCCGGTCATCTCCCATGGGCGCTTATATGGTCGAGGCTCTTGCGACGACAAAGCTTCCCTTGCTGCCATGCTTGTGGCTGCGCGTAATGCGGGTGAGCGAGGCATGATAGGGACACTTATCATGGCCGCAGTAGCCGACGAAGAATGTGGTTTTAGCGGTGCCAATAGAATGGTTGAAGGCGGCATACAGGCTGACGGGGCAGTGATTGGTGAACCTACTGAGTTGGAACTGGTCACCGCTCACAAAGGGGCTACGAGACTTATTGTTCGCAGCCACGGGGTTGCAGCGCATAGTAGCGAACCACTGAAAGGCACCAATGCGATTTACGCCATGGCCGACATTCTGTGCGTTCTTCGCTCCTATGCGGATGGCCTCAGCAGGCGTCCGCTCCATCCACTAGTGGGAGGGCCGACGTGTAGTGTCGGGCTGATCAGAGGTGGGCAGGCGCCCAATATAGTACCTGATACCTGTGAGATTGTTGTTGACCGCCGCATGGTGCCTGGCGAGGATACCGAGGAGGTGCGGGCCGAAATTGTTGATGCCTTGTCACAGGATTTGGAAAGTAGCGTTAACTGGAGTGAAAAGTTGCTTCTGTCGGATTATCCTCTGGAAGTTTCGCCCAACTGCTGGGTTGTTCAGCGGGTCCGCGAGGCAGTGGAGGTCATTACAGGGTCTATTAGCCTGAAAGGTGTGCAGTTTGGCACAGATGCGAGCAAGTTTGCTCACATCGGCATTCCTTCAGTGGTAATAGGCCCGGGCAATATCGCGCAGGCTCATACCGCGTGTGAGTGGGTTGAGACTGAACAGGTCGAGCGAGCAGTATCCATCTATGAGCGAGTGATATTCGGGTAAGCTCTCTGTGGCTATAGGGGTGGCGGAGTTGGCTTCAGATCTGAGGGAATCAAGCGGTGTGCAGTGCGTAAATTTGCCAAGTCCGCATCAGGTGCGCCGTTGGGGCTCTTGGGAGTTTCCATTATGAATGGCAGATGACGAAGACGGGGTTCGCTCAGGATGAGGTGCATCCCATCAAGCCCAATTTGTCCTTGTCCAATGTGCTCATGCCTATCAATATGCGATCCCAAAGGTGCTTTGGAGTCATTCAGGTGAATGATATTTACAAATTCAGAACCAAACTCACTGTCGATTTCATCAAGAAGACGCGATAGGCCTGTGCGGGTGTGTACGGCATAGCCACCGGCGAAAGCATGGCACGTGTCTATACATACACCGACATTTTTGCCGCCAGTTTTATCGATGATCTCGCCGATTTCGCTCATGGTTCTGCCGACCAAATGCCCCGCACCCGCGCTGTTTTCCAATATCACCTTCGTGGCCGAGGCCGCCCGGTCGCGAGCTTCCATAATCGCCGACGCAATTCTGTTTGCAGTTGCCGAACGCTCTGTCTCGCCGCGGCTGCCCAGGTGGATTACAACTCCTCTGGCTGCCCATAGAGACGCAGAGCCCAGATCCTCTGCGAGCGCTTTCACGCTTTTCTCCCACAGTACCTGATCTGGTGTCGCCAGGTTCAGCAGATATGGCGCGTGGACGAACAGTGGCTGAATATCGTGTCGCAGCAGCTCATCCACGAAAACTGCGTCCTCATCAGGTTTGTGTTTTCGCCGCGCCCATTGTGAAGGTCCGGCGCTGAAAATCTGTATAGTTTGGCAATGGCTTTCTCTGGCACGCTGGACTGCCCGAGACAACCCACCGCTAATCGACACATGGAATCCTATTCTCAAAATGAAACACCGCCATACTTCATCCACCCGTGCAAAACGATTGCTCGATGGGTTCAAACGCATTTCTTCATGATTTTGCTTGGGCATGGCTCCATATTATCGTCAGCAGAGCAAGGTTGCCATGTAACCAGATTGCTCTCTACGTACAAACTACTCAGATGAATAGCGTGTGGCTATGGAGACTGAATGCGAATTGGATTTTCGCGGTGCCGGGCTTTGTTTCTGCATGCCACGCGCGGATAAGTCAGTTTGCGCGCAACGAACCAAATAACCACCCACAAGAAGAGTATGCTGATGGCTGATAGTAGTGCCAGAGGTAACCAGGCATACCAAGGCCATCCCTCAGCCATGAGTTTCGCGGCGACAAAAGCTGCGAGTATGATTGAGGTGCCAAATTGCAGTGGGTTCACTTACTAACTACCCCTTTGGTCAATCGTTCAGGCCATGCCTGTCAATGATGGTATATCAATACTGTTGCAGAACCAATAACCATAGTCATAGAGAGCTTACACCAGTCTTCATACGTATCTGCAAATGTCTTCTTACGGAAGATTGCTTGCATAAACTCAATGACATTTGTTTTGAAACTCTGCCGGGGAGAAGACGACTGGCTGCCACGCTTCATAACTAAAACCTTGATCGGCTGTGCAAAGTATATCACACGGACGCATTCAGTGACATTCCTAAGAAGCTATAGTACGCATCACATGGTGACTGTGGCATATATCATTCATTGACAGAAGTTGTGTTTGCTTCCATGCTTCACCGCATAAGCGCGCAATGACATATGTATTCCATGTGTTGCCGCCATGGTCCTGTTAGCGAGGCAGGTTCTATCAACCCCGTGACGAAGTGATACAGGTATAGTTCCCAACATATGTCTGGTGTGAAGGATTCACAATGAAAATTGCCTATTTAGATATTTTCTTCGGAATTAGTGGCGACATGATGCTGGGCGCGTTAGTAGATGCTGGTGTCGATCCAGAGCGTTTGGTGGATGAACTCCGTGGTGTCGGCATTGGAGGATGGGATATCAGGTTTGAGGCTGTTCGCGAGAAAGGCCTTGGTGCTACGCGAGCCACTGTTATAGAAATGGAAACTGGCACCAAAGCGCATGACACCATTCCGGACTTGAGGGTTGAAAATGATGTTCAACACGGCCGTCATGAAGATAATGCCGCCCATCGCCATCATACCGATCACGGTCATGCGCATAAGAGTGACTCAAGCCTCCACGACCATAGTGTCGAGACGCATCTGCAATCAGGCCACTGCCATCACCATGGCCGTACGCCTGGCGAACTGATCGCCATTGTTGAGGCGTCTTCGCTCGCCCCGAGAATTCGGGTGCGTACCATTGACGTAATCCGCCATCTGGCCGAAGCAGAGGCCGAAGCCCATCGCGTACCACTTGAGGACGTGCATTTTCACGAACTGGGTGGGTTAGATACTATTATTGATATTGCCGGAACGCTCATCGGGTTGGAGCTATTGGGCATTGAACGTATTTACGCTTCGCCGATTCCTTTCGCGCATGGTTTTGTCACTACTGCACACGGTCGACTCGCTGTGCCCGTCCCTGCCGTAATCAACATTCTGCGGGGCTGTCCCACACGTCCTCTTGATGTTGAGGGCGAGACGGTTACGCCCACCGGTGCAGCGATTGCGGCTGTGATTGCAGATGAGATGGGACCGATGCCCCCGATGCAGCTTGAGACAGTGGGGTACGGTGCCGGGCAGAAAGACTTTCCAGAAGGGGCCAACCTCGTTCGTCTTTTCGTCGGACAAGCCAATGCCCCCGCTACAGCTGGCTACGCATCTGACGAACGTATTCTGCTGGAGGCTAATATTGACGACATGACGCCAGAGCTTCTCGCAGATGCACGCGAGCGCATATTGTTGACTGGTGCTGTAGACTGCTGGTTTACGCCGATCTATATGAAGAAAAATCGGCCTGGTGTTCAGCTTTCGGTTCTCACGAGAGCGGATTGCGCGGTGGCTGTTGCCGATGCTATCCTTCGACACACCACCACATTTGGTGTACGACGCACTGTTGTCGCAAGACAGTTGCTTGCGCGTGATGTCGTAAAGGTTGCAACATACTATGGTCAGATAAATGTCAAAGTAGGTCGATGCGGTGACGAGATCATCACCATTTCGCCCGAATATGAGAACTGTGCGGCATTGGCCCGGGAGCATTCAGTGCCGACCAGACAGGTCTATGAGGCCGCGGTGGTCGCCGCCACTGACCTAAGAACGCATGGGAATGTTGATCCGCATCATGCATCCTCAACCCATAGACGTGGGAGTGTGTAAATGGAATCTGTATCTACGCTACAGATGATATGGATGGTTGCAGTTGCCTATCTGGCAACGTATGGCATTGGCGCGCCTTTATACAGACTGGCAGGCCTCCGTGTGCCTGGCTTGCTGGCGCGTGTTGGCTTAAGTTGCGGTATTGGCGTCGCCGCCTTGGGGTGGATCGGCTGGCTCTGCGCCATCAATGGTTGGGCATTAGCGATCAGGATAACAGTCTGGCTGGCGGTTGCACTCGGAGTATTCATGCTTGCGTTGGACAGTAACCAGAAATGCGACGACATGCAACCATTGTCACGCAATGCCAAGCTCATCCTCATTATCGCGATTGTTGTCGCATTTGCGTATCGTGGAGCCATAAACTGGGGACAAGTCGGCGTGACTGCTGAAGGCGCATACTGCCGAGGTTTGTGGCCTGATTTGCTCTATCGCAACGCCATTGTCAAGGAATTCATGACATTTGATGGAATGCCTGAATGGCCTTGGCTCTCAGGTCAGCCTCTCAAAGGCACCTCGATACTTCGCTTCTCGTCCGTTGCTGCGATAATGGTAGGGGCCAATATTGCGCCTGACCAGTACCAATTGGCGGCCGGATGGTTGGGCTTATTCGGTATCCCAGTCGCTGCCGGGGCCATCTTTGCCCTGCTGTCAGCGCTGGGCGTTGGTCCTGCTGTCGCTGCACTTGCTGTGCTGGTGACCGCATTCTTTGGCAATCCGCGCTGGTTGATGGCTGAACGGTTCGCGCATTCACCGAGTCTTGTCTGGGCTGGTGGCGACGTTTTCTCGATCGTCTTTCCAGTTGTCTACGGCACGATGGCGATTGCGTTTGCCCTCGTCCGACGTTTCTCGTGGCCACTTGCTGGCTTGGCGATTTTTATGCTTGGGACGGTCACGGCATTCGGGCCGTGGTTTGCTTTGGCCCTTCTTGGCGGCATTGGTGTCTGGTTTTTCTATTGCATCATCACTCGTACATCAATTCCGG
>CAYSRY010000097.1:0-5639 GCA_964433395.1 uncultured Armatimonadia bacterium
GACCGCCAGTGCACTGCTTCCGTCAATGGCTTCGGCACGCGTGGCCATCATCTGCTCTCACGCCAATCCGCAAATCTCGCCGATCCCATCACCGTTCCGGCTCTCGACGGTGTCTGGATCGAGCTCCGCAAATAGCCGGCCACAAAAAGAGCCCGCTCTTTTCTGAGCGGGCTCTGTAACCAGACTATTTGGACCACGCTGGTCACACAAAAAACCAGATTACCCGCCCTCTCAGGGGAGGTCTCTGCAATGTCTGCTCCACTATTGCCGAAACAGCTGGTCGTCAATGATGATGGCCACGGGGGATTCTACGCTGACGCATACACTTCGGCCGCAGCGCTCGAAGACCACATGCACCAGTGGACGCAGACCGCCATTACCGTTTTCGAGTGGAATGTAACCTGCGGCAGCCGCGTCAACTACGACTCCGAATTCTCCGAGCTCATGGGCGAAGGGGTCGAGGAATTTCCCCGCCGCGGTGACAAGATCGCCCACGAAAACATGAAACGCATCATCGCCGAGGGCGCCGACGCCCTCACTATCTGTTGCGATGTCATGCACGAAGCTGGCAAACGCTGCTTCGCGGGCATCAGGGCGAATGGCGACTATGGCGCCGGGTGGATGGGGCCTGCGCTTCCTGCGATGTTCAACTCAAACTTCTGGCGCGAGCATCCGCAGTTCCGCATCATCAATGCCGACGGGACCGAAAATCCCAAACTCAGCTACGCCTATCCCGAAGTGCGCGAATGGAAGCTCAAACTCGCCGCCGAGGTCATGCAACGCCCCATCGATGGAATCTGCATCGACTTCCTGCGCCACCCTCCATTTGTCGGCTACGAGCCCATACTGACCGACTGCTTCAAAAGCGAGTTTGGCAGAGACGTCGCCAAAGTCCGCGACGACGACCCGCTCCGTCTCGTCCATTGGGCGCGCCCCATGACAACATTCATGGAAGGGCTCCGCCGCATTGCCGACGAAGCAGCGGCCCGTAACCAGCGCTCTATCCAGATTTCCGTACGCGTCGACGATACCAACTACCTCACGCACGGCCTCGACATTCAGAATTGGATACAGCGCGGCCTCATCGACACTCTCATCGTCTCGCGCTACGGCCTTGGCGGCTTCGAATTCGACTTCAGCCCATTCGTCGAAATGGCCCACGTCTCCGGCTGTGAGGCTCTCATCAGCGAGGAAAACATCCTCGATGGGCACGATACCACTCCGCAGGAAGACAAAGCCGCGGCCGAAGGCAAAGCAGAAATACCCAAACGCGGTGAGATGCCGATCGCTGAATACTGCCGCCGCGCTCTCAAATGGTATGAACAGGGTGCCGATGGCATCCACATATTCAACAATTACACCGATCCGACGCATGATGCATACTCGCTGCTGCACGATCCCACCAAATGCCGACAATACATGTCACGTTGATGGAGGCGCCATCCATGGTACACGATCTCCACATCCCGCCCGGAGCGTTTCATACGATCACCGCACCCGACCACTGCGCATGGCCGAATCTCACATTGTTGCCCAATGGCGATATTGCCGCGGTAATTTTCAACCAGCCTTCCCACGCACAGGCAGAGGGTGACATCGAACTCTGGTGCAGCGAGGATTCCGGCGAAACGTGGTCGCTCCGCAGCCAGATTACCCATCACACCCCCGGCTTTAATCGCATGAACCACGCAGCCGGGCTCAATCAGGCCGGCCAGCTTGTCGTCCTCTGCTCCGGCTGGCGTATTGAGGGGCTCATGGGCGATACGGTCGAAGAGGATGTGCTCGACGCCATCGCTTGCGTCTCTTCAGACAACGGGCACACATGGACGCAAACGAGCGAGCTGAAACTCCCTGAGGGTCTCGTCGGTTCCACGCCGTTCGGCAACATCACCATTGACGGCGACGAGCTCTTCTCCACCTGCTACACACGCGCCTACGAAAGCCACCGCATGTTGCACAGCGCCACACACGTTATTCGCAGTGGCGACGACGGCCGGACTTGGGAGTATCTCTCGACAATCGGGGATATAGACCACAACGAGGCGGATCTGCTGGTCCGCGAAGGCAAAACGTGGCTGGCCGCGGTACGCATGGGTGATTGCACGCGACGGGGAGTCAATTTCCAGCCTGACGAGCCATGGGTCCAGCTCTATACCTCAAACGACCGGGGAAGCACCTGGCAACAGGACCAGCGCCTTACTCAGGGGGGCCAGCACAACGCACAGTTGCTCCGGCTTAATGATGACCGCCTGCTGCTCAGCTTCGGATGCCGCATAAACGATTTCTACGGCGTTTTCGGACGCATATCCCGGGATGGGGGCCAGACATGGTCAGCCCCATTCTCCATTATCCGGGGCCTCGACCATCGCGACTGCGGCTACCCGTCAAGTATCCAACTCGAAGACGGGCGCATCGTCACCACTTACTACGCCAGATCGGCCCCATGGTTCCAGCGCTACCACATGGGCATCGTCCGCTGGGATCTGCAATCCGTCGGCCACTGAAGCAATGCCATAGCAAACCGAAATTTCATCTGGTCTGTTCACGGTGGCGGCTGCGCTTTTACCCACCCAGCTCATTGGCGATACGGCTGGCAACATGCCGCCACGTGAACTCATCGAGCACGCGTTGCCGTCCCTGCCTTCCGAGCTGCTGTGCGTAGTCCACATCCGTAAGCAGCCGCTTCATCGCTTCTGCCAGTGCTGCAGGGTCTGCCGGCGGCACGATCAGCCCTGACACGCCATCTGCGATTGCCTCGGGAATCCCGCCTGTGCGCGCCCCGATAACTGGTATGCCACAGGCGTTAGCCTCCAGAAAACTTAGCCCGAAACCCTCGGTCGGCCATCCCTTGATATCGAAACTCGGCATCACGGCCACCGAGCTCATCGTATAGTATGCCGGCAGGTCTGAATCCGGCACGCGCCCGGCAAAAATCACATGATCCTTTACGTCATAATCATAGGCGAAACTTTCAAGCTCCCGCTGATACTCCCCACCGCCAACAATCACATATTTCAGATCCGGGACTACCTCAAGCACTTCGCCCATCGCTTCCATCACATGCCGATGGCCTTTGTGCTTTGCCAGTCGCGCCACGGTTGTAATGACCGGGCCAGTGCCCAGCCTCAATTCCGCGCGAATTTCGGCCGCTCGCTCCGGATTGGGCCGGAACTTGTCCACCGCCACTCCCGCCCCGGCTTTCCGGATTTTCGCAGTAGGCACACCCATACCCCGCAGTTCATCCACAACATAACCGGTCAGCGCAAAGCATATCCGCGCTGTCCCCAGAACGTGTTTCTGCAGGCCCCACTTCACGAGATTCAGGCCATGGAGTGCAAATTCGCGGTCATGACAGATCACGGCTCCGAACGCACCGGTGGCCTTCGCCGCAGCCAGAGCGGCAGGCCCCTCTGGGAACCACTTTGTGGCGATAATCGCACTGCTGGGGCCGCTCAAAATCTTCGCTGCCACAGCCTGCATTTGCGCCCACACAGTACGCTTGCCGCCACCGGGTACGCGCGTCACCGGATAGCGCGCCGCCGCGTCAAATTCACCGTCACCGTCCTGCGCCACGGCCACCACATGCACATCGTGCCCAAGCTCAACAAGGGCATCGGCAACGCCAGCCACATACTGCTGGATACCGCCAACGGAGGGCGGAAAATCCCCCGCCAGCATGACAATCTGCATAGTTGTTTCTCCCGTACCGGCCCAATTCGCAGGTCTGAGCACGACAGCGTGGAATATGATAGGAGACAGTAAAATCTTATAGATGAGAAGACAGCAAAATCCTGCCTGCGAGGCGAATTACATGTTCGATCCAGAGATTATTGCCGCCGAATTCTGTGAATTTGTACAAGTTGACAGTCTGTCTGGCCATGAAGCCGAGTTCGCGCAGATGCTCGAAGAGCGCCTTCAGGCGATCGGCATCCCGACATGGTATGACAACGCCGGGATGGCGACAGGTGGCGACGTGGGCAACCTCTGGTCAAAAATCGAAGCCACCGCCCCAGAGCTGCCAACTGTCATACTAAACGCTCATATGGATACCGTCAAGCCCGGCATCGGTATCCACCCCCAACGCAACGGTGACACGCTCTCCAGCAACGGCAACACGATCCTCGCCGGCGACGACAAGGCTGGATGCGCCGTCCTCATGGCTGTCGTCCGCGAGCTGCTGGAGACCCGGCCCGATCACGGCGACATCCACATCCTGTTCACCATTGCCGAGGAGACCGGTCTGAATGGCGCCAAGGCGATTGATTTCAACGCATTCAAAGTTGACTATGCGCTCGTACTTGACGGCGGACGCCACCCCGGCGCAATCTGCACGGCCGCCCCATCTGCGGTTAAACTTTCATTTGAAATCACCGGCAAAGCCTCACATTCCGGCGTTCATCCCGAGCTGGGAATCAGCGCAATCCACACCGCCGGCAAAGCGTTGGCGGCCATGCGGCTTGGACGCATTGACGCTGACACCACGGCCAATATCGGCATCATCGAAGGCGGCGAAGCCCGCAACATAATCCCTGCACAATGTACCATGTTCGGCGAAGCCCGCAGCCACGATCCGAAAAAGCTCGCGCACCAGTCGGAACACATGCAGAAGTGCGTGCGGCGAGCCTGCAACGAAACCGGAGCGACCTCCGAAATATCGGAAACACACTCATATACGGCGTTTCATGTGCCCGACAATCACCCACTCGTAAAGGCGGCCATCGCGGCCGCCGAGACACTGGATTTCGAGCCCGAGATACAACGGGGCGGCGGCGGCAGCGATGCGAATGTCTATAATGCACACGGCATCCCCGCGATAATCATGCCTACGGGCGCCTCAGGGGCGCATACGCTTGAAGAGACAGTCAGCGTGGCGGCGCTTGGCGGATGCGCAGATTTCCTTTATGAGACGATTCTCGGCCTGACAAAATAGGCCAATTCGGCAATAATTCGACACTGCATCAAGCACAATCTGCGTCTGAAAAGAGAAAAATGCGGCCGGGATTTCCGGCCGCATTTTTATGCAAATCGCATGGTGAAATACGCTGAAGTACATCAAAGTGTGAGCGTAGAACACAGCGAACAACTACCATTTTCAGAAAACTCTGGTCATCGGACCTACCCCGTTATGAGGGGGAAACCTGCCCGTCAGCTACAGGGTACCTCAGCAGCCTGTCACCCTCGACGAAACGCGACGAAGCTCTCAGCGCGTTGGCTTCAGTCCATTCTGCATCTTCCATTTATACCCCCTGAACCAAAGTTGTACATCCACGGACCTCAGGTCCCCCCCTCCTGTTTGTCAAAAATCAGCCAAAATCACACCGGAATGACAGCAAAATGACACTTCGGGACCGTCCCGAAACCGAGACTAAATTGGGTAAGGCACTTCGGGGAAACACTGTCGGTCACGTCATCTGGAGATGGCGAGCGATTGCGATACGGCATATTGATGCGGCGGAGTGAAAGCTACTGTGGCAGGAAAACCTCAGAACCGCAGTGGTCACATTTGACAACACCCTTGCCAGCCAAACCCATCTGGCCACCACAGTTCGGGCAACTGTCGTCGGCAATCTGTGACGCCTCGACTGAATAGAGGCGGCGCGCTTTCCAGTCGACATAGCCGGTGAAAAGTCGCTTGCCAA
>CAYSRY010000097.1:5649-11655 GCA_964433395.1 uncultured Armatimonadia bacterium
AGCCTCTTCAATGCGCCTGACTGGTACGGCCGCCTCAACGGCAACCGCATCGAATTGCACCTCGCCGCGCGTTGTCACGGCATTGAGGACATCGCGCTCAAGCTCCATGCTTTTCTGCTCAAGCTCGGCTTTGGCTCCACGATGGATGAGAATAATGCCGGCAATCAGGCCACCTGTGAAGGGAATCAAGCCAAATATAATCCAGCCCATAATTGCAGCCGACACACTCAGATCATCAAAAGTGACGCCCGCATAGAAGAGCAATGCGAACAATCCACCCCAGACAAACCCGCCACACGCGACAAGAATACCAATGAGTTTCGACTTATGCATAGCTCAAACTCCCGACAATTAAGAGGAATAACACGTGCCTCGACAGTCTAGTTCAGGCGGGCATCGCCGGGCGTTCACCAGCCACCACCACCGCCGCCGCCTCCCCCCCCACCACTGCTGCTGTCGCCCCCCGAACTGGAAGAGAGCGATGAGGACATGGAATTGAGGGTGGAAAAGAGGCTGCTGGTCATCGAATTGAGTGACGGCAACGTGGCCGGAGATGAGGCATCAGCGGCTCCGGCCTGACCAGCATAGCCAGAAGCTCCCGCGGAGCCAAAGGCTCCGGCACTGACATCAGCGCGGCTGAAGCCAGAGCCGACAACATCGTCGGCGCCAATATGATACCACGACGGGCCATGGATAGTTGGCATGGCATCGAACTGAGCGACAAAATCGCGCTCAATGCCAAAAGCCACCGCATATGGCAGATACTGCTCAATGATGCGCTCAGCACTGTTCAGGCCATCGTAGGTTTTGAGGTTTTTGAGGTAATCACGGAAAGCCCGCCAGCGCAGAAATTCGCGACTTCCGAGCGAGGTCCTGGCAGGCATGAAATGGCCGAAAATATTGATGATGACGAGGAGCACGGCAGCCAGTGCCGCCACCCAGCCATAGCCGGTCACCGCGAACAGCGCGCCCGGACTGGCCGCAATGGCGAACAACCCGAAGCTGACAATCCCCACCCAGAGGAAAACATTGCGCAAATCACTGCGCAAGAGGCAAGCAAGCCCCACCACCACTCCCGCAGCCAGAACATGCGCAAAAATGCGCCCTGCAGTCGGGAGCAACGCCGGATCAAGGAAAAGTGCTACGGCGCTGAAGGCCATCAGAAATGCGTAGCCAAGATAGGCGTTGCGGGTGGCCTCCGGTGACTGGCGGAAATAGCCCAGTCGCGTCACCTCATTGTAGAACATCTCCTGCAGCTTTGTTGACACGGAGGAAAATTGATCTTCAAGCTCGGAAAGGCGGACTGCATCGCCGGGCTGGCAGAGTTTCAGGCCAGCGATGGCGAACTTTTCAATGTCGCTCAGGCCATCGGAGCTTCGCAATAAGCGGATGGTCGCCTCACCATGCTTGAGCAATCCCTTGCCGAGCACGTTCTGGTGAATGTCAATGTAGCGGCGGGCGGCGAGATCGAGAATCATTGCGATGACCTCTTTTGTGCCCGCCTTCTCGTCGATGAGTGTGCCGGCAACCGCTGGAGAAATGTCGGATGGCGGGCTGGTGACCCATGTTGCGTAATCATCGGCGGGAGCGTCGCGCCCGGCCGCCATGAGGTGCAGCAGCATCACGATAAATGCGAGGAACGCGATGCCACCGAAAAGCGGCAACATAATCCGCTCATTGAAAACGCGTTTTGATGACACCGTGTGTGGCAATCCGCATTCCGGAAAGAGGATTTTCGCTTCAAGCGCTTCGCCCGGCGGGAGATTTGTGGCCGCTATGGTAATCGTATTGTTTGCATGGACCAGCATCTCAGCGTCTTCGGTAATGGGGTACAAAGTGGCGTCGATGTCGGCCCGGTCAGGCAGTGCCTGTGGCAGCGTGATGCGGACGGACGCGTTCTTGATGTCACTGTCGCGTTCGGGAAAAACAGTTTTCCAATAGAGCTCGTGCCACCCTGAGGCGTCATTGATTGCGCCATGCACCCTGTAGCGGATGGTGAATATGATATGCTCGTCGGAATATGGGGGCGCGCCCGGCTCGTGACTGCGCCATTTGATGCGCAGATTCGCACCATTTCTGAAGACGATGAAGTTGTGCGCCCGCCTGATACTGCCGCGCTCGTATGCGCGGCCCTCTTCGGAGACGGAGATGTCGCTGTAGTGATCAACGCGAGCAAGCGGCACATCGCGATAGCCGCCATTCCACTCTCCGTCGAAGACATATTCCTGCTCCTCAGTGACGTCAAGGACGCCATCCGAGAGAACCTGAATGTCGACATCCACGCGCTCCCAGTAGAGACTTTGCGCCTGAGCACAGGCACACAAGAGCAAGAACGCGATGATGAGGATAGTGGGACGGCAGGCTGTCAGCACACTCACCCCGCGACGCATAGTTTCCGGCCGGCATGATTGCATAGAGTGCAAGAGCAGGGCCAGATATATGTTGTACGCAATAATTTGTTTTCGCCACCTGACTGGGAGAGTCCTTTCGGTTGGGTAAGCGAGAGAGTTTGCGAGCCAGGGATAGGCAAGCACGGGGAATGGAGTATAATTATGGGGCGCGCCCCTGAAGGCAGGTTTGCGTGGGGTGCGGCGCGAATTCTGGGAAGTGCCCGCGCAGTAGATATCTGAGAATTGCGGCCGCGGTGTCCTGTGGCCAGTGAATGGGAAGTATGGAATGGGAAACGACTGCACAGTACTGGAAGAGCTCATTGAGATGTCGCTGGGGCTCGCGCAGCCTGAGCGCGATCTGGTCATTCTGGGAGAAGGCAACACGGCTGCGAAAATCGGCGACGGGACCTTCTGGGTGAAAGCCAGCGGCGCGAAAATGTGCGCAAGCGGGAGAGAAAGTTTCGTGCAGGTGCGGAGCGAGCCGCTGCTTGCGCTGCTGGACGGGCCGGATCTTTCGGATGATGAGATTAAAGAGGCCGTGCAGGCGGCGTGTGTGGCATCAGATGCGCGGCGACCATCGGTGGAGACGATTCTGCACGCGCTGCTGCTGGAATATGACGCGGTGAATTTCGTCGGGCATACGCATCCGGTCTCGGTGAACGGGATTTTGTGTTCGAATGAGTGGGACCAGATATTCTCTGGGCGCGTTTTTCCGGACGAGATAGTGAGCTGCGGCCGCGAGTTCGTGCTGGTGCCCTATACGGACCCCGGGCTTCCGCTTGCGCGGGCAGTGCGGGATCGTGTGGCAGATTTTGCGGCCCGCAACGGCGAGCCGCCACGGACGATACTCATCCAGAATCATGGGCTTATCGCGGCGGGAAATACGCCTGCAATGGTCGATGCAATCACGGCGATGCTGGACAAGACGGCGCGCGTGCTTATGGGGGCGCGGCTTTGCGGGGGAATACACGCATTCAGCGAAGAAAACGTAAACCGAATCGCGACGCGGCCAGATGAGCTGTACCGGCAGAAAGGTCTGGATGGCGCGTAGCGAGTCGAGAACAGATAGCGCGCATTTGCGACGATTACGAAGTGCGAGAAGGGATAGCCATGTACAAATCGTTTGAGGATTATGGATCGGGCGTCGAGGAGACGCCGAAGAGTAACACAGTATGGTATCTCTACGGGGTCGGTCTGGAGAGCCTTGGGCGTGAGAAAGCGCCGGAAGACGCGGAAATCGGCGCTCCGGGGCCGGATCAACTGCTGGCGCGCATCGATGGTGCTGGCCTGTGCTTCAGCGACACGAAAATAATCAAGCTCGGCGGCGATCATCCGCGGCTGTATGGGCGAGACCTTGCGAATGACCCGATCATTCCTGGGCACGAAGCGGCATTGACAATCGTTGCCGTCGGCGAGAACCGGAAGGATAAATACAGCGTCGGTGACCGGTTTGTCGTGCAGGCCGATATTTACTACAAAGGCGTGAATCTGGCGTTTGGCTATATGCTGCCGGGAGCACTCGAACGGTACGTACTGATCGGCAATGAGATACTTGACGGCGACGGCGGCTGTTACCTGATCCCGCTTGAGAAGGAGACGGGATATTCGGAGGCCGCGCTGGCTGAGCCGTGGGCGTGCGTGGTGCGGGCTTACCGTGATGTCCGTCGCAGCAACGTCAAGCAAGGCGGTAACGTCTGGGTCATCGGGACACCGGGGAGTGAGAAATGCTCACCGCAGCTGCCGGGAGATTACTATGGCGGCATTCCGCGGCAGATAGTCTTCACCGATGCCCCGGCTGGAATCGTGAACGCCATCCGTTCGCTTGACTCAGGCGGGCAGGTGCGTCTGGAGACGACTGGCAGCTTTGCGGAGATTGATGCGGCGGAAATCGTGGAAAAATACACCGGCGGCAAAGGTTTCGACGACATCTTCATCATCGGCAGCGGTAATCCTGAAGCCGTCGAAGTGGCGGATAAATACCTCGGAAAAGCCGGGCACATGACCTTTGTAACCGATGAGCCATTCGAGCGTGAACTGAAACTTGACGTGGGCCGAATGCACTATGATGACACGTACTATATGGGCGCTCCGATGAGCAATCCGCTGGCGGGCTATTGGAAGAAGCGCAACATCGCTCCGAAGCAGGGCGGTACGATGTGGATTGTCGGCGGGGCTGGCCCGATGGGCCAGATGCACCTGCAAATGGCACTGGAGGGCGCCAAGCGGCCAGCAATGGTCGTTGTGAGCGACATTGACGACGATCGGCTGCAGACAGCGCAAGACCGCTTCGCCGCGACCGCTGAAGCCAACGGCGTGGAACTCAAGATGCTCAATGCGATGGCGGGGACGCCGGAAGATTTCGACGCAGCTTTGCGTGAGATCGCCCCGGACGGCTTTGATGACATCGTGATGATGGCGGCAGTCCCATTCCTGATTTCGCAGTCGTGGAACTACATCGCGAAAGACGGCATGATGAACGTGTTCGCCGGCGTTGCCCGTGGCACCACCGCCCCGGTGGACGCGAACGCAATCGCGCTGAACGGCTCACGCTTTGTCGGTTCGAGCGGTTCTGGGATCGCGGATCTGAAGCGCACCATCGAACTCGCGCAAAAGGGCGAACTGACGACGAATCGCGCAGTCGCGGGAATTGGCGGGATGAATGCAGCCTGGGATGGCATGGAAGCGGTTCGGGACGCGACCTTCTCAGGCAAGATCGTCATATATCCGCAGATTGCAGATTTACCACTGACAAAACTGGAAGAACTATCAGATATTTTGCCGGAAGTGGCGGCAAAGCTCGGCCCTGCGATGGCATGGACCAGCGAAGCTGAGCAGACACTGCTGGAGCATTTCCTTGTGGAGGGATAACTAATGCCTGATAATTGCGGAAGGATACTGGATGGAAAAAACGCACTGATAACCGGTGGCGCGCAAGGCCTGGGACGCGCTCTTGCCCAACGGCTTGGTGAATGCGGCGCGAATGTGGCGGTCGTTGACCTGCAGGCCGACGGGGCGCAGCAAGCAGCCGCTGAAATCGCAGAACAATGCGGCGTGGAAGCAATCGGCCTGGGTGCGGACGTAACCAATGAAGCGCAGGTAGAAGCTGCGTTCGCGGCCACTGTGGCGATATTCGGGAGTCTTGACATCGCAATAGCGGATGCAGGGATTTTGATCTCCGGAGCAATTACTGAGTTCGATGTTGAACAGTGGCGCAAGGTTGTGGATGTTGACCTGGTAGGTTACATGATCGTTGCCAAGCACGCCGCAAAGATAATGATACCGCAGGGTGGCGGCACAATCATCCAGATCAACAGCAAATCGGGGAAGACTGGGAGCAACAAAAACTCGGCCTACGCGGCAAGCAAATTCGGTGGGATTGGCCTGACGCAGAGTCTGGCCCTGGAGCTTGCGGAAGACAATATTCGGGTGAATGCAATATGCCCGGGGAATTTGCTTGACTCGCCTATGTGGGTGAACAGACTGTATGCGCAGTACGCCAAGCGTTGGGGCATCACCGAGGAAGAAGTGCGGCAGATGTACATCGACAAAGTGCCGATGAAACGTGGCTGCACGTATGATGACATTGCCGATACGCTGGTATTCCTGTGCAGCGACG
>CAYSRY010000098.1:0-7296 GCA_964433395.1 uncultured Armatimonadia bacterium
TCCCCCAGCACTTGCGCTGTCTCCGGGAATCCGACTGGCTCGCCCTTTTCCAGTCGAACTGCGACTGCGGCTATCAGCTCATCGGCGATTTTCATCTCTCGTTCGACGAGGCCCGCCCCAACATCAAACACATCGGTCTGCTGTACTCCCGACATGCGAAATTCTGGTCGGTCCGCATAGACCCGCGCCGAACATGGCCCAGACGGCCAGTTATCCTCATCATACAGATAGGCCTTCATATTCAGCTTTTTAGCCTCATCTATAGCGGCGCCGATGTTGGCCATCCATTCTTCACTCAGGTACTCAGTCTTCAGCCCGTGGCGTGCGTGGAGAATGAAACCGCCGACGCCGTTTCGGTTCATTTCGCGTACTTGCCAGCGCGTTTCGTCGACGTTCAGGTCATGATTCAGAAACCAGAATGGTGCAAAACGATAGCGATTATCCGGATTCTCAAATTGTCTCCGCAGATGGTCAATATTCATAGTCGACGTACTCCAGTTTGTGATGTCGGGCTTGCGTCCTCAACTTCTGCGCCGGTGACTGCTATACCTCCGTTTTTTGTTTCTGTACTCGAAAGCAAAGGAACCTGATGCTCTATGGAGAAATGCATAAGTGTAAAATAATGTTTTTTGCGTTTGGAGGAGTGCCCCGGTGAGGAAGTTCATGGTAGTTCTGATGTGCGTCTTCATTGCCGCAATTAGCTATGGCAAAGATGGACGCACCTACTATAGCGAAACGCGCATGGCAGGTATGCGCGAGCGAATTGAAAAATACGAGTGGGCCCGCAGTCAGGTGGCTTCAGCCAAAGACGCGTGTCACTGGGTCATTGAGATGTCCGATGAAGATCTGTGGAATTTCGTCCCGCCGCCCGAGCAGTTGCGGGCGCTCAATGTCAACTTCGGCGTGGGCTGCCCCGAACACGGAAACGCGATATATCGCGCCAACGGCCGCTGGCCGTGGATTACGAGCCGTGACAAACCGTTCAAAGTGGAATGCCCGATAGGCGGCGAAGTCTACCCATCGAATGATTTCGAACCATGGAATCTCAAAAGCATCACCGATGAGCCTGAGCACGGTTTGCCGATACGCGACTATGGCGCCGGCTGGGTCGCTGAAGATGGCCAGCGCTACTACTTCGTCGGCTATTACATGTTCTGGCAAAGATGGCGGCGTGACATACTCCCTGCTGTTTCTAATCTCTCCACAGCATACGTTGCAACTGGCGAGAAAATATACGGCCACAAGCTGGCTGTGCTGCTCGGGGCCATCGCCGAATACTACCCCAATTATGACTATGCCACTCAGGCTTACCACAACGGCAGCTGGCCTGCTGGCATTCATGGACGCATCCTTGATTATGTGTGGTCCAACGGCGAGATGTGCAACCTTGCACGAGGTTACGATGCCGCATGGCCGATAGTCGATGAAGACCCCGAGTTGGTCTCCTTCCTCAGCACAAAAGGCGTGATGGATTTCCGCACGCATGTTGAGCAGAAGATGCTCAATACGATGGCTGAGGACCTCATGAGCGGCTATATTGCCGGCAACATGGGAATGCACCAGGAGGCTATGTGTTACGTGGCCATCGCGTTGGACAACGAGGATCCGGCAAAAGGGCCGACGACCACACAGATGGTAGAATGGCTATTGCGTGGCGGCGGGGAGGTCGAAAAGCTCCTCTATAACAGTTTCTACCGCGACGGGCATGGAGGAGAGAGCTCGCCCGGATATTCTTCGATCTGGTGTGATGCGTTCTACAACATTGCCGGTCTGTTGCCGGAGCTTGGCGTGGACATCTGGAGCATTCCAAAACTGAAAAAAATGGCCGACATCGGTCTCGACATGTATGTCGCCAACACATCGTGCCCATCAATTGGTGACGTAGGAGACATATTTGGCGCTGGCAGAATTGGCTGGGGGGCACGAAGGCTCGGCTTGGGATTCACACATTATGGCGACGAGCGTTTCGCCAAGGCTCTGACCATCACAAAAGCCACTGGTGAATCGCTGTTTGAGCAATATTTCGATCCTGAAGCGGTCCAGAAAATTGTCGATGAGAAAGGCACCGACCTTGGCCTGAAGACGCGCGTTCTGCCCGGTTATGGTCTCGCCATTCTCGAAAGTGGTGGACCGGATGCACGCCGCGGAGTCAGCATGTACTATGGTTTCGCTGGCGGCGGACATGGCCATCGTGACCGCCTCACAATGGAAATGTTCGCTTATGGACAGCCGATGATGACGGAAATGGGCTATCCGGCCCTGTGGTCCGACAAAAATATCTACTGGACCAACAACACGGTGAGTCACTATTGCACGGTTGTCGACGGGCACTGGCAGGAGACGCTTAACCGCGGCTATCTCAACACTCTGGCTGCGTCACCAACTGTCCAGCTCATGGACGCAGACGCTCACCAGGGCGCCTATCCCAGCATTGCCTCTCTCTATCGCCGGACTGCAGCACTCGTGGATATAGACCCTGAAGATTCCTACCTTCTCGACATTTTCCGAGTGAGTGGTGGCATCCAGCATGATTACAGCTTCCACGGACCGCCATTCCCGGATTTCACTGTCTCTGGCGGACAACCTGGTGAGGCCAAGGCTGGAACCGTGCTTGACCCCAGCGTCCCATTCGGAGGGAAGCCATCTGGCGGCCTGCAGATTGGCAACAGCGATACCCTGGTCCAGCTGCGAGCAACCGATGATGTCGAAGATGCACAGGGTGGCCGCGACTATGGCGCATTCATTCAGAACGGATGGACTGCGTACTACAGCGGTAATGCCATTGTCACCCAGAAGCAAGGCGCAACCATGACTGTAGCGATCCCAAAACAGGAGCCGGGCACAGTCAAGCTCCTCATGAGAATCCACGATTACAACGTGGGCACTAATACTGCTACGATCCGCGTCGGTGATGTCACAAAAACAATAAAATGGCAACCGGGGGGTGCGGTGCGCGAACGCTGGATATCTGAGCAGTTCGACCTGCCTGCTGAGGCGCGCGACATGAGCATCACAGCCACCGAGATTGGCCAGAGCGCGATGCTGATATTCGAAGTCGCATTCTCGCGCTCCATGGACCGCGAAGTGCCGATCGCTTCGGATATCCGGACCAGTGGCTTCCAGTATCTCTTCAATTCACGAAGCATGAAACCCGAGGGCGCGTGGTCGGCCACATGGCACAATCCCGAAAATGATCTCGCGCTGACGATGAATGTCCCCGAAGGATGTGCGCAGGAGGCCATTCTCTGTGATGCCGAGGCCGAACTCTACCCCAGGCATCCAAAGACCCTCCAGTACATTCTCGCTCGCAATGCTGCTCCAGATGGACAAGCACCGCTTGATTCCACCTGCATAACCGTCTCAGAGCCCCACAAAGGTGCGGCCAAAGTCAATTCCGTGCACAAACTCGACGCGCTCAACGCTGGCCAGTGGGCTGCTGGGATCGCCGTAAATATGGCTGATCGCACAGACTACATTCACAGCAACATCAACCCGGCCGAACCTTGTCAGTGGAAAGCCGGTAATGCCACTATGGCGGCGACTGCTGAATTCGCACAGCTGAGCATTGCCGATGGCCAGGTTGATGGCGCATGTGTCGTCAATGGCACCTCGCTCTCATGTGGCGATTTCTCCATGCAGATTGCGCCTTCACCAGAGGGCCGCGTGCTTGCCGTCGACCTCGTGAAGAACACTATCACCGTCGATGGCGAAATCGGCCCCGTGGATGCCTACATCGGCCGCGTCATGATCCTCGGCAACGAGCTCCAGCAGACCGCCTACACAATCGTCTCAGTCCGCTCCGAAGCAGGCCACACCGAATTCAGCTTCGGCGACGTGTCATGCCTGGTCCAGATGGGCCCTGTGACGAGCATTGATGAAGCCGCTTCTATCGTCCGCCTCGGGTTATTGGGGCGGGTTGATGGTGCGCTGCATCAGGGACGCTGGCTCTACAACGAAGATTACAGTGCGGGATTCCGCATCGAATCCATCAACGGCGATGCGTACACAGTCGCCGCCAATGAAGCATCTCTCAATGCCGCCTTCTCCGATCCCGATGGAGATGGCCGCCGCCAGTACTGGATCAGCGACATCGGCCCTGGTGACACCTACCGCATACCGTCGGTTACATGGGTCAAGCGGCTTGATGGTGGCACGTATCATGTCAAAGCCATGACCGAAGTGAAGCTGGGCGTACCTGTTACTCAGTAATTGGTCATGCTGCAATGCAGATTTCTGTGTGGAGCTATGACTACCGTTTTGCCTGAGGGGGCATTGGCATGTATAGAAAGTCCGCGACAGTGCTCGGCCTGATCGCTGTATTTATGTTTGCGGTGGGGGCGATGGCCGCCGGTGTCTTTCCAAATGCCGATTTCTCCAGTGCTGATGGCTGGCAATTCCCTGCTGGTTCACAGTGGAGCATCGCCAATGATGATGGCCACAGCGCCGCCGATTCGTTGCGTTTCGAAAGCGACGATGCCGTCGCTGGCGCACCGGTTATACGCGATTTTACGTGCAGCCCGAACACTGATTATCTCCTGTCCGCATGGATCAAATCTGACGGGAATCTGACGCCGACGATGCATGTAATCGCCCCGACTCTCAATGAGACTCGCGCAGCGACTGTCACTTCCGTGGGCGATGCTGGCAAGTGGGAGCTGGCCACTGCCAGTTTTAACTCTGGCGCGGCCACCAGACTGCAAATTCGCATATACGCTGACAACAGACACACTAATGCCGCAGTTGCTCCCGCCGGAACGGTCACGATTGACGATGTGCAGGTCTGGTTGGCAGCCGAGGTCCCTGACGACCTCAACGCTTCCGGCGTAATGCGAAAAGCGCCGGGGCCAAATATCGCCCTTGGCAAGCCCTATACTCTCAATCCACGCCCTGCATACTCATACAGCACCGATGCGGGAGATGCCACGCAGCTTACCGATGGCGTCTACAGTGTCGGCTATTTCTGGGTCCAGCCGAGCACCGTAGGCTGGAACCGCGCCAATCCCGACATAACCATCGATCTTGGCAGCATAGAGCCGATTACAGGCATGAGTTTCAACACCGCGGCAGGGGTTGCAGGGGTCGGCTGGCCGGCCGCCATTATCATCATGGTTTCCGACGACGGTGTTTTGTGGCATCAGGCGGGCGAATTGGTCAGCATGAGTGCGAAGCATTCTGTGCCGGCGCGTGAGGGCTATTCAGTTTATCGCTATTGGACGGGAGACATGCGAACCCATGGGCGTTTCGTAAAAGTAATGGTCGCTCAGGGCACCTCATATGTCTTCTGTGACGAAATTGAAGTCTACCGCGGCGACGACGCGCTTCTGACCGCTGAGCGCACTGACACTCCGACATCAGCCCCACATGCCATGTTTCAATCCATTCTCGCCTCTTCTGCATTCAGGCAGGAAATCCTCGCCGATGCTGGCGATGTGCGCAACAGTATCACACGGGCCACACTGTCTCCCGCCAGGACTGCTGAGTTGCTCGCGCAACTCAGTGCGGCCACTGATCAGATTGATACTGCCAGGCCAGCGTCACCCAGCCGACGGGCTATTCTCCCGTACAACTCCCTGCACCGCTCTGTCATGGCCGTCAACGCTGAGCTCCGGCGTGCGATGGGGCAGCCACGGCTGCAGGTCTGGCAGACCAACCGCTGGGATCCCCTTAAGTGGGATGATGCTCCTGGCAACAATGCCGGCGCCTCACTCGACATCGCAATGCTCCGCAACGAGGTTCGCAGTGATGCGTTCAATATCTTCAACGCAGGAGAGCGCAGTGTTTCGCTCTCTATTACCATCAGTGGCCTTCCCGGTGGCCCTGTGCCCGACTATGCAACAGTTTCCGCCGCCGCTTGGACAACTGCACGCGGCACCTCAGCCGTCGCTGATGCGCTGCCTGCGGCCAGACGCACTGACCGTGGCTGGAATTTTCGCGTCGAGGCTGGCATGACACGCCAGGTCTGGATCATGATTGACAGTGCAGCAGTCCCGCCCGGCACCTATTCCGGCACCGTGAATGTCACCAGTCTCAGCAAGCCTGTTGCCTCAGTTCCATTCTCGCTCAAGGTCTCTTCGCTTTCGATGCCTGATCAGCTCACGCTTGCGGTCGGTGGCTGGGATTACACCGATGGCCCGCATCGCGGCGTCACCGCCGCAAATCGGGCCAACGTCGTGAAATTCCTCAAACAGTATCGCATCAACGCTCCGTGGGCCACTTCCTCGGTCATGCCGTTTGGTAAACACGATGCCGACGGCAAAATGATCGAGCCCCCCAGCACTGCGCATATGGATCAATGGCTGGAATTGTGGAAGGGCGCGAAGAATTACTACGTCTTCAACGCATTCTACACCCCGGTTCCCGATACGGCAGCTGCCAAACGCCGCGTTACGGAATGGATTACATTCTGGGCCAATCACCTGAAAAGCAAGGGCATCGATCCTTCGCGACTCTATCTCCATATTTTCGATGAGTCACACACTGTGCAGACTGACCGCGTCCTCCTGAGCTGGTCAGAAATCATCCGTGAGGCCGACACTGGCGTCAACTTG
The DNA here is from genome assembly GCA_964433395.1 of uncultured Armatimonadia bacterium. Taxonomy (GTDB): domain Bacteria; phylum Armatimonadota; class Zipacnadia; order Zipacnadales; family UBA11051; genus UBA11051. The sequence continues at coordinate 6,549 of CAYSRY010000098.1, forward strand.
TGGACTGACCCGACGTGGCGTGATCCGCGCCAGATGGTGCAGGAGACCTACAATGCTCAGGACGTTCTTTGCCCCAATCGTCCGATGTGGATTGCGAATCGCGACGTTTTCGAGGAATATTACGCCGCTCAGCGTGAGGCCGGCCGCACGCTCTCGCTCTATAGCTGCTCCGGGCCGGTTCGCCAGCTTGATCCGTACACCTATCATCGCCTGCAGGCATGGGACGCCTTCCGCATTGGTGCCACTGAAGATTTCTTCTGGGCATTCGGCGACAATGGCGGCGGATCAGCGTGGAATGAATATTCCACCAGCGGCACGTGCTACACTCCGCAGTTTCTGGACGATGATGGCTGCACGACGTCCCGGCACATGGAGGCTGTCCGCGAGGGTGCCTTCGATTACGAGTACCTCGTGATGTTGCGCGACGCGGTCAACACCGCCCGAGCCGCGGGCCGCAACGATGCTGCATTCCGGGCTGCCGCAAAGCTGCTCGAAGAGGCTCCGGGCCGTGTGCTGCAGGCCCAGGGTGTAACGGATCTCTCGTGGGCCAATAGCAAGGACCGCAGCGCGGCTGACAAGCTCGCACCAGAGCTCATCGCAGCTATCGAGTCCCTTACCGACTGACGCCTGACAAGCCTATTCATAAGCAATCCGTTCAATATGCCTGTCACGAAGCCGTCCACAAATCTGCGCAACCACAAAGCCGACCCCCAGATGGGGGTCGGCTTCATATGATGTCCTGCTGCTA
>CAYSRY010000098.1:7306-11568 GCA_964433395.1 uncultured Armatimonadia bacterium
CTGACAAGGCTATTTCATAAGCAATCCGTTCAATATGCCTGTCACGGAGCCGTTGTTAAGGTCCGCAAATCTGCACAACCACAAAGCCGCCCCCCACTGGGGGGCGGCTTCATATGATGTCCTGCTGCTATCTGCCTCTGACGAAATGTCTATGCCCGCAGCGCAAAGACGCCCGATGCCATGTCGCTAGCGAGTATGTACTTCGCCCCGTTCAGCGACTACGTCGGCACTCATTGTTTCGCCTCATAGTACACTGAGTTCCCGACCTTCATCATATCCCCGGCCGCGAAATCCAGAATCCACAGCCGCCCTGCACCATCTCCATCCGCATCCGGCAGCTTCTCCAATTCCACGCCATATCCCGGTTCCAGCGTCACACTCTTGCGATTCGAGGCGGCCAGCGGCCCAATAATAGCGTAATCCTCATCCGCGAGGTACATTCCAGGCAACGCTGCTTCACTGTAGTTCGAGGTGCTCAGCGTATGCGTCGCCCCATCCCAGGCCGTCGGGAGCAGGCGCCCGCATCGCGTATCCTGATCGCCAATTGAGATTGTGCGCTCGTCGATCATCTTTTCGATGCGGTACATTGTTGTATGTCGCTCGTTATCTATAGACACCCAGGTGCCGACCAGGTCAGCTCCATCAGGCAGCGGCGTCGCAAGCGTAATCGCACCGGTCTGATAATTCACATCGGCGATTTCAATATGCTGGACAGGCTTCGCTGTGAGCGTCATCTCTCCAAAGCCGAGGAGTGACCCATTTGTCAGTTTTGCTCGCTGAACCCGGCCGTCCCCAGTGATCGAAAGCGTACTGGTCTCGCCTTTGAATGTGATGCCGTCCTCAATGCTGTACTCAATCGAATCGTCAACTGTGCTCACGAAGTAGTCCGTCCCACCGTCTACCCGATTGATGCGCAGTGCCACCACGTCCGGGTCATCCGGCGTTACTGCCAGTCGCTCAACAGACGCGATGTACGCGTTATCCAGATAGGGTTCATACACGCTGATGAACGTGCTCTCCAAATCCTCGCCCACGCGTCGTCGCACCACGAATTTCACGGTCTCCGGATGCACTTTCACGCTCTGTTGGGGTTTGCCGTCACACACGAACACCTCTTCAGCATCGCCAACCATATGCACTCGGTTCACGATCTTCCCTTCCGGGGTACCAGGGGGGCGGCGTGTCGGCAGGAATGACACTGTGCTTGCCCCGTCAAGCGCGCCTTCCTGCACGTTGAACAGATACATGAATCCGCTGCCTGCATAGCTGGTATAGCTGGTTCCGCCATATGGGGCTTTGGCCATCACTTCATTGTCATAGAAATACCCGTAGTCCACATCCGGACCTGCAAGTGTCCCTTTTGTCCGTGGTTCACTCAGAGCAATGTCGCTCTCAAATGTCCCTTCATGACCATGCGCCAACCAGTCATGCTGCGTTCCGCCCTTCACGCGCACTATATCCACCACATATGCGTCCGACGGGCTCGCATCCACCAGCCCAAGCGTGCGCCGATACATGCTCACAGTTCCCGGATACAGGTCTTCACAGTGCGCGTCCACGACCTGCGCAAATGGCCCTGCATCATATGTCGTGATACGACCGGCAGCTTGCGCGCTGCGCTTCTCATTGACCATCACCAGATTATGTGCCACTGTATGCGAGAAGAAGCCGAAGCGTCGCGGGTCGGTGCTGTTCGCGGTCTCCGGATATCCAAAATCTGGCATCTGCGGCAGTCCGCGCGAATACAGATCAATATGCATTGCGTCATAGTGTGCGTGCGCCCAACGGTTGGCGCCTGTATAGAACATCAGAGCCGTCCGGTTCGCATCATTCCCTGTCTGCAGAATTGCCATGCCATAGCCGGGGAACAAATGGCTTTCCACCCCGATTGGCTCGCTCGTATCAATGTTCATATCTGCAATCTCGCTGCTCACATCAGGCGCGAAAAGCTGGTTATATTCCGGTGCGTTTAGATACATCTGCGCATACTTTGCGTCCCCGTATTTCGAAAACGCGGGGCCATATATCTCACGGCTTTTGCCTATGACGCCGTGGTACATATTCCCGCTGTCCCCAAGCGCAGGCGTAAAGTTGCCAGCTATTCGCATGTTCATTGCCCAGTCGAAGATGCCCTTGTAACGCGGCAGTGAAAGCACGTCTTCGCCGACTTCATCCAGAATGCTGCCCATGCTCAGCATGGTCGAAACCCACCCCCAGTTGTAACCGGGGCTTTCGAATGGCACGCCGTCGCGATATATCACGTTATACAGAGCATCTCTCACGCTCATGTCCGTATAAATGAGTACATTGTCGTTGTTCATCACCCAGTTGATCATCTCTGACCGCTTCGGGCTGTTTACCTCGTCGCCGCATGCGAGGGCAATGAGCAGCAGTGCCTTCTGATGCATTCCATAGTTGCCCTGAATGCGCGCGGGGGGCGTCATGATGTCTTTCGCCATCACCCGCAGCATCCGTCCCTCGATGTGCTCCTTAATCTCTGCAGCGCTCTGGCCGGTCATCTTTTGCAGGGCCGCATCTTTCTCAATATACGGGAAGATCGCGTCATAGCCCTGTGCCACGGCAGGACAGGTACTATTCGCTTCCCACGTGTGATACATGAAACGCCCGTAGTAACTATGATTGTTCTCAATGCCGTTGCGGCTCTGCGTCTCATAGTTATAATCAGGATAGTATTGCGCCAATTGCCACATTACCACTGCGGCCACATGCGCGTATCGCTCATCACCCGTCAGGAGATAGGCCTCCGGGCAATTTTGCAGAATCGGTATGACAGCCTTCTGAATCATGGCCCAGTGAACGTAATAGGCTATGAACCAGTATTTGTGGAAATCGTCGTCATTGGGCTTGTCATAGCCCCAGCCGTCATCCACTATATCGCCGGTTAAAAGCGATTTGTCGCCTGCTTCCGGATCATACACGCCGTTCACAAAGCACGATTTGTAATATGCCTCGAAATCATTATCCGGATAGACCTCGCCACCTACCGGGCATTCCACCTTAAATGGCCGATCGAGGCTGATTTTCCACGGATAGGTCCCATATTTGCGCACCTCAATGCCGTGCTCAGGGCATCCACCTTCATTGACATATGCTGCACGCGCAAGCTGTGGGGGCGCGACGAGCATCCTCAATTCCTCATCGCTGTAGTTCAACCATTTGTCAGCTTCCGCTATGATGTTGTTCTTCCGGCTTTGCGCCCACTGATAGTGTTTAATATTGTCTTGAGCCCACTGCAGCCGTTCGGGTGTATAATATGCTCTGTCAGTTTTTGTCGAACTGAAACCGGTCACGCCCGTCACCACCATAAAAATAAAACATAATGCTATTCTAGAGGCTCGCAAATCCATCACTCCTGGAATTTTGGGGTACGTTAGGCCGCGACAGGGCATTTCTCGGTTGTGATGGGTTTATCCTCTTCTCGTACGCTCATCAGGCTGTTGACATTTCGGGTATGCTTAACACTGGTTTAACAGTGATTTCCGAATTTGGAGGTATACTTTGTATGGATGCTTTTGACGCAATTCAACATGACATGCCTGCATTACAGGCTCGTTCTTCTGCAAATTGTTTCTGCAACTGGAGGGTTGAATTCGCAAAGATGGTTCACGCAATGTCGATGCAGAGGCGTGCTACGAGCATATTGGCTGTGATGATGCTCATTGCTTGTGCTGGTGTGGTTGTATGGTTCTCTTCATCCCGCCCGGACACACACTCCAGCGCTGTACTTCCTGTCGCTCCTGACATTTCCGCTCTCACATCTGCCTCACAGTTCCAGGCGAAGAATGTCATTGTCATGATCGCTGATGGCTGGGGGCATGCCCACATTCAGGCGACGGATTTCTACGCCGCCGGTCGTGAGGGCGTGCAGGCCTATGAGCAGTTCCCGGTCAAATATGCTATGAGCACATATTCCGCGAGCAGTGACGGATACGACCCAATCCGTGCCTCCACTGACCCGGCTTATGTCAAATCAAAACCAACTGATTCCGCAGCTGCCGCCACTGCGCTTGCAACGGGTGTCAAAGTCACCAATGGCACTATCAGCGTTGACGCGGATGGCGCGCCACTTGAGAGTGTTGTCGAACATGCCGAAGCCACCGGCCGTGCCACTGGCGTTATAACTTCGGTTCCATTCTGCCATGCGACGCCTGCGGGGTTCGCCGCACACAATGCCGCGCGTGGCAACTACCTCGAAATTGCCCAGCAGATGCTCGCTGAGAGTGCCATTGACGTTATCATGG
>CAYSRY010000099.1:0-395 GCA_964433395.1 uncultured Armatimonadia bacterium
TTTTCACATTCGAAGGTGCGGAGAGTGCCAGCGCGTAATTTAGCTCTCAATCTATCAATAGGGTAGAGGCCTCATTCAGCGGTTTACCAGGTATCATCAACGACATCGTCCGGGAGTTCGACATCGATTGCTTACCAGTCATTGCTCCTGTCGGGAGTTGTGTTGTTTCTCTTTAACACGTGCCGGGGGCAGGCCGCGGATGTGATAGTCACTGCGCTCTTCATCCCAAACTGCATTGTACGCAGTGGGATAATCCCGGCCAACGGTACGAAAAAGCCCGATTAAACTGTTCACCGGCACAAAATATATACACTCATATCGTTTTCGGCCCGACGAGACCACAACCGATTCCAGTAGATCATTCTCGCCGAACATCGCAGAGAATATGTGCGAAT
>CAYSRY010000099.1:405-11514 GCA_964433395.1 uncultured Armatimonadia bacterium
AAGCTGAGTAGGGCTTTGTCGTTCGTAGTCGTAGAGTTTATCTAACTTGTGCCAGTTGTAGAAGTGAGGTGGCTTCCCGTGTTGAGAGGACACTGAGTACAACACACGTGAGACATGAGTACCGTTTCAGAAAGCTTATGGGCTTCCATCAGCTTCCGAAGTGCATAGCAGCCGATGAACACATCTTTCTCTAAGTTTGCTTCAGTTCGCTCGGTCCAGCGTCTCTGTTTTTGCTTTTTCTCTAGCCGTGTGGCAATCCGTAGAAGCTCTTCTTTCCACGGATATGATGCCCAGATCATCTTTCCCTCCTCTTCTCCGCTCGGTATTGCCCCTTTTTCTTACACAACCACCAGCTCCATGCCGTTCGCCGCACGTCTTTCTACCACGTGCCTAATTTTTTAGATAAATACTCCTTCCACGATACATTCCTTCTTAATGTGCTGTCTCCTGCATTTGAGATAGCAGGCAGGTGAATATATAGATTATAGCTAATTATAAGGTTATCTCATTCTTACCAGAGTGGCATAAAGAACAGGGGCGAGCGGCCATGACACGGCGTAAAATCATCACTATTCTGCTTGCCGCGCTGGTGGTGGGAGCGATAGCCAGCAGAAACAGCCTGTTGCTGCGGCAGGCCAGGGCGGGCAACATGGGGGCCGTGCGGGTGCTGCTGATGCTCGGCGCGAACGCGAATGCGTCCACGAAAGGCGGCTGGACGCCGCTGTTTTATGCGGTGGGGAAGAAGAATTTCGAGATGGCGGAGCTGCTGCTGGACCATGGGGCGGACGTGAACGCAATCCTGCTTGACTCGCCATCGCCTGTTCAGAGGCCCCTGCATTTTGCTGTCCGCGATGTTGCCATCAGCAGGCTGCTCATTGAGCATGGCGCGTATGTGAACGCTACCGACCTCGATTACGAGACCCCGTTGCACAAGGCGGCGATGATGGGCGAGCCTGAGGTGATGCGCCTCCTCATCGAACATGGCGCCGACATTCAGCTTAAAAACTCGAGCGGCTTTACGGCCCTGCAATACGCGGTAGGGCAGCCTGACAAAGCCCGCCTCCTCATCGAGCATGGGGCGGATATTCACACGCGGACGCCAGGCGGCGGCACTTTGTTGCATGGCGCGTGTGAGCAGACCGCCCGGCTGCTTATCGAGCTTGGTGCGGAGGTGAGCGCGCGGGCTGACAATGGCCGGACATCTCTGCATTCTGCTGCTGCAGGGGGCAGGGACGGGGTTGTCCGCTTGCTCATCGAGCATGGCGCGGACATCAACGCCCGAGACACCGAGGGCAATACCCCGCTGGTTTTGGCATGTGGTGATGATCATCTCACCACTGCGAAATTGCTGCTTGATTTGGGCGCGGATGCGAACACGCAGGACAGCGACGGGCGCACGCCGCTGCATGTGGCGATAAAGAACGAGCGCCTCCGCGTCGCCAGATTGCTGCTTGAGCATGGAGTGGATACGGAATTGCGGAATGCTAAGGGCTGGACGCCGCTGCATGAAGTGGCCGACGGCAGCGGATGCGAAAAGCCTTTTGGAATGGCAAAGCTGCTCCTCGAGCATAGGGCGGAGATAAACTCGAGGACCCGTGGCGGCCAGACGCCTTTGGCTTTGGCGCTGGAGACGGACAATTCGATAGTCGCCGGCCTCCTCCGCGAGCACGGCGGCGCGTAACGCGCATTGGAAGGAACGACTGAAATCTGCATGAAGTGGTCGTGGCCGCCCTGCCGTTGCCTTGCCGCTGTACTTTCGTCGTCCCTTCTAAAAGTTTTCGTACGGAACGCAGTTCCGTCAGGAGTTTGAGGGGGGTTTTTACAAAAACCCTCCCTCATGACGTTATGTCTTTTGCCGTTCTTCCAAAAGTTTTCTGGGGGTGTGGGGGTCTTTTACAAAAAGACCTCCCCACGGTGTTAGCCTTTCACCGTTTCCGCCGCAGGAGGCTATATTGCGCCGTTCCGCCGTTCGTCTTTCACCGTTCTGCCGTGGACTGGGAGATGACTGGAATGACAATGCGAAGGCGCATCCTCAATCTGCTGATCTTTGTGCTGGTGTGCGGGGCAGTTTATGCTGTTGCTGTGTTTGCGAGGGATCGCAACGGCCAGACGTGGTTGAGTCGGGCGGCGATGTATGGGCGCAATCAGACCGTGGAAATGTTGCTGAAACTCGGCGCAAACGTGAACACAATAGATAACTTGGACAGGACGCCGCTGCACTGGACTGCATGTTATGGGCATGTTGAGACCGTCAAGCTGTTGCTGGATCATGGCGCGGACATCAACGCCAGAGATGACGAGGGCAATACGCCGATTTATGCGGCGACCAGGTATACCTCGGCTGAGATCGTCAAAGCGCTTGCTAAGGCCGGTGCTGATGTCAATGTACCTGATAAAAGCGGTGCGACAGCGCTGCAATGGGCTGCGATTGCCGGACACGTTGAGATGATGACAATCCTGCTTGCGCATGGCGCGGACGTGGGTGCGGCCAACAAAGATGGCCGGACGGCGTTACATTATGCGGCGGCGATATTGAGCGGATACCCAGAGCCTGTCAGATTGTTGGGGGATCATCGCGCTGCAGCGAACGTGAACGGCCGGATGGGCAACAGTTCATTGCACGAGGCGGCGCGGGCCCGTGGATATTGCGAACCGCCCAAGATGTCAGGAAGCAGTTCCTATGCGGCTATCAAGTCAGAAACCAGCAAGGCCGCCACTCCGCTGCACTTAATCGCTGTACGGGGGAAGCCCGAAACCGCAAAACTCCTCATTGATCATGACGCAGACATCAATGCGAAAGACAAGGACGGCAATACGCCGCTTGCGGTGGCAATAGAGACGAACAACTCTCCAGTCGCCGACATCCTCCGCAAATATGAAGGCGAATGACGGTGCCCGTGGCACGCGCACCGGCTGCACCTCCAAAACTTCATGACCGGGCTGCGGCTGTCCGTTTGCCGTTGTTCGCGCTGTCTACGATGTGCGCACACGTTCACACAGGTGCTGCGACTGGCGCATGGAGAGGAAAGCGCGATGTGGTTTCGTTGCGAACAGCGCTGAGCAGCAGCTCTCTTCCGATCAGGGCAGCAATCTCTCCGTCACGCTCCGCCAAAATGCGAAGACAATCAGTGATGTCCCTCACATCAGTGCTATTGAGGAGTTTAGCATGAGTTCTATGCGTGCAGAAGGCAGGGAGCCTTGCATGGCTCGGAAAGAGTGCAGAAAGTGGCGTCATGGCGGCTGGTTTACAATAAATCCAGTTTGTCTCTGGCACAACGCGGCAGGAAGCTGTACAATAGTTCGCGATAGCGTCCCAAGATGCAAGTGAAGGGTGACATAGATGGCTGAGAATACACCGAGAATAGCGTTGATCCAGTTCCCCGGCTCTAACTGCGAGTGGGAGAGCAAACGTGCCGCCGAGACCGCCGGGATGAGCTGCGACGTTTTCCGCTGGAATCGTCCTGCAGACGCCCTGACGGACTATGACGGTTATATTATTGGCGGCGGGTTTTCCTATCAGGATCGCGTGCGCTCCGGCGCAATAGCAGCGAAAGAACCGATCGTCAAGACGGTTTTCAATGAAGTGCGCGACAATGGGAAGCCCATTATTGGCATCTGCAACGGCGCACAGGTCATGGTAGAATCCGGCATCGTACCTGGCCTTAAGGCTGGCGAAGTCGAAATGGCTTTGGCGCCGAACCTGCCTGACCCGAAAGGCCGCATCGCGCAATTCTGCTGTCGGTGGGTCTATGTGAAACTGGCCTGTGCCCCCGAGCGCAGCGTTTTCACCGGCGGTTATGCAGCTGGCGAAGTCATCCCCATCCCAATCGCCCACGGCGAAGGCCGTTTCACGACGAAAGATGAGGATGTCGCAGCTGCGTTGAAGGCGAATGATCAGATTGTCTTCCAGTACTGCGACGCCGATGGCAACATCGAAGCAGTGCCGGAAGTCTGCCCGAATGGTGCGTTGTACAATATTGCATCAATCTGCAACCCTGAGGGTAATGCAATGGCAATCATGCCGCATCCGGAGCGCTCGAGTTTCCTGCGGCAGATTCCGTACGAGACCGCAGGCCAGTGGGGCGCGAAAAAAGTTGCAGCACACGGCAACCTTGCCGCACAGAACGGCGCAGGCCCGGGGCTGGCGATTTTTGTTGCAATGATGCAGGCGTTGAAGTCGCGCGTACCAGCGTAGCCACATCACAGGCATGAGCAGGAATTATGACATGAAATGGTCCGGACAAAGTTTGTCCGGACCATTTTGATATCTGACAGGCAACAGCGAGGTGCAACCAACATGTCGGAAAAGCGCACAGGCGTTCCGTGGGCATTGGCCATTCCGCCCGAGGTATATTGTGAGTATTGCGGCGTGAGTCTTGGTGATTATCATAGTGAACCACAGACGATGATGGATGTGCAGCTCGATGGCTCGCGGATTCTGCACGAGAAGTACGGTTTGCAAGTATCGCGGGGAGTGTCGCCAGATTTTTCGACCTATGCGACAGGGTCGACACTGGGGATAGAAGTGAATTTTCTTCGGGAACACGCGCCAAGCCCCAACGGGCACCCGATAAAGAGTCTGGATGAGGCGGCGGCGTTGGAAGCTCCGGTGGATATGCGGAAAGCTGGGCTGATTCCGCAGATGATCGAGTACTTTGAGTATATGAAAGCGCATGCTCCGGAGGATGTGTCGGTGGGGTTTGCGGTTGGCAGCCAGGGGCCAGTGACGACGGCTGTGCTGTTGCGAGGGAATGACTTTTTCCTGGATATTTATGATGACCCGGTGAAAACGCACAAGTTTTTGCAGACGGTAACGGATAATTCGATTCGGCAGCGCGAACTCTCGTTTGAGATGAGCGGGACGCAGCCGGGGAATTCAATCGGATTTGCTGATGACTACGGCGGCATGCTTACGCCGGAGCAGTATGTGGAATTTGATGTGCGCTACATGGTGCAGATTGCTGAACATTTCGGGGCACCCGAGCGCACCATTCATACGGAGCTTCTGCGCAAACCGCATCTGGCCATTCTGCAGGAGCATGGGTGGACGTATATTGATGTGGGCACGGATCCGTATTTGACGGTGAAGGATTGCCTTGATGTGTTGCACATAGATTTTCTGGTGCAGATGAAGACGTCAGAGGAGATTTTGCTGGCGACGCCGGAGCAGATCAAGGCAACGTATCGGCAAATGGTAGCGGATGGAGCTCCCCGAATGGTTGGCGAGCTGTGTCCTGGTATTGCTGAAGAGAACGTCCGGGCGTTCATTGAGGTGGCGAAGGAGTACGAGTAATTGTGTCTGGTTGCTTCAGTTCTATGTAATTCTCTTTTGACGCGCAATGAGATGAATCACAAAAACCCCGCACCTGTCGGTGCGGGGTTTCGTTTTGCGGATTTCAGTTGTCGTTAAGACAATACTTAGAAACCAGCTTCGGGCGAGTTGATCACGATGACGTTGTCAGCGCGCGGGCCCTTGGTGTCTTTGACGACTGCGAATTCAACTTCTTCGCCCTCTTTGAGGGTGCGATAGCCTTCACCAGCGATTGCACTGAAGTGCACGAACACGTCGTCCATGCCGTCGCTCTCGATGAAACCGAACCCTTTTTCGTCATTGAACCATTTGACTTTTCCTGTTGCCATAAGATGGCACCTCCTAGATTTTTCCCAGCTAGTCCAGTACAGCCCAGCTTGGAAGAGGTCCGTCTTACAACAAGCAGGGAGCTGGCACAACTTAACGCTAACTGGTGCCCAGGACAACTTGACCTGGGAATTGAAGTATAGCACAGCCACAACCGGAAAGCAAAAGGTTAGTTAGATTCAATGTGAGATTGGAGCGATTTGCGGAGTCGCCACGATGAGCGCAATCGGTTCTTTCTCCACAGAGTGGTTGGGAATGATCTGTGTGAGACCCTCTATGCCGCTCTCAGTGGCGTTGTGAGGGAAATTACCTCTTTGAGTGGTTGCGGGGAATCTGCAGTGATACAGCGTTGCTCGAAACTGAGAGGGGAAAATTTTCGCAAAAAAAGATGTTAATGGGTATTTTCGTACGGCTGCAATGTTATGAGAGTACTTGTGTCTGCTGCTCAGGTTTTGAGACGGTTGCGGTGTAGCCATAGGAGTTGCACAAAGAGTTAATGCTCGGTTAAAGTATTATGCTGGTATTTCCAGAATCGGCCATGTTGTGGTACGCTAGGCATACAGGAGATGAAATACTATGTGGAATTTGCCAGGCGAAGTAACAGACCGCAGCGTGATGATTCGGATGCGTGGGCAAGTGTGCACACAGCCTGCACAGGTATTGCAGAGCAACGCGGCTGTGAAGGTCATCCAGAACTATATTAACAAGCTCCGCGACCGGAAGTCTGCTCAGCTTGAGGTATTGGGGACGCTGGAGACTGCCGGGGATCGCGAGAATCCGTCGGAAGCGGCAGAGATGCTGGCGAAGGCCTTGGCGCTTCTGTGTGATATGAGCGTTGAGGATTTGTGCGTTCGTGCGCCTGATTGCAAAGCATTCATGGCTGACTCGAATGCCCTGGCAGATTTTGTTGACGATCTGTATAACGATTGGCGCGGGTACGAACGTTATTTGATTTTTGAAGCGTCGACAGATGATTCGCGCGACAGTTCAATCGAGGGGCATATGCCCTTCATATATAACAATCAGGATTTGCGACGTCTGGTGCGTGAGGCGTACCGTCGGATTTCGAGAAATCTGCGTGGGCAGTGGCCACGAGTCTATCATGAGACTCCGGGCGGTGCGAACATGAGTCTGCTTGTCGAGACCATTCGCTGGGATTGTCCTGGCGGGCTTTATGAGCAGCTCAGGGACATCAAAATGGTACGTCTGGCTTTGCTGACGCCACCAGTTGTTTTGTATCCGCGCGCGACGACACGCAGCGGCAAGTTTATCGAGGTGGATGAGCATCCACTGAACGGAGTAACGCTTGATACGGAAAAATGGATGAGTATTCCTCTGCGGGTGGGCGAACTGTATTTCCATCTGTATTTTGATCGTGATTATCTTGCTCAGGCGATGAGTCTGGTGAATCTGTTTGAGCTTTCCGGGCATGAAGAATGTCGGAGGAAGCCTGATGGTATCGTGGTTTTCGGCATTCCCGAGGAGCAGATGGGACCGGACCACACGGTTTTTCATATTGATGAAGATCAGGACATTGCTGTGGGGGCAATCGTGAATGCCGAAGAGATGGATTACTTCGGATATTTCAAGAAGATGATCCTCACACTGCACAATGTCATTATGATGAAACGCGGCCGGCTTCCAGTTCATGGCGCAATGGTGCACCTGCGGATGAAGGACGGGCCGGAGACGAGTATCGTGATTGTGGGCGATAGCGGAGCAGGGAAATCGGAAACGCTGGAAGCATTCCGAGAGCTTGCAGGCGACTGGATTTCGGATATGACGGTCATTTTTGATGATATGGGCTCGCTGTTGCTTGATGAAGAGCGCGGGGAGCTAATAGGCTATGGCACGGAGATCGGGGCATTTTTGCGGCTTGACGATCTGGCGCCGGGGTATGCGTTCGGACGATTTGACCGCAGTATTTTTATGAACCCGCACCAGCACAACGCGCGAGTGGTGTTGCCGATCACCGAGTATAGTCATGTAGTGGAAGGGCATCCCATCTCGATGATTTTGTATGCGAATAATTACGAACCTGTGACCGAGTCAAATCCGATTATGGAGTTCTATCGTAAGCCACAGCAGGCGATAGACGTATTCAGAGAAGGTCGCCGTGCGGCGAAAGGGACGACGGATGAGCGAGGGCTTGTGCGGACATATTATGCAAATCCGTTTGGGCCGGACCAATGTCGCGAATTGCACGAGCCGCTTGCGGAAAAGTATTTTAATGGGGCTCATAGGCTGGGAGTGCGGATTGGCGAGATACGCACGCGTCTGGGGATATCCGGAATGGAGCGACAAGGGCCTCGTGAAGCGGCCGAGGGGCTGTTCAAAGAACTGAGCAAGACAACAAAATAGCCCATCGCAGTGAGAATGAAAATGCCTCCCCAGATGAGTGGGGAGGCATTTTACGTTGCGGGGCAAGGGGCAGATTACTCAAGAGCGATTGAGCATGTCCTCGGTTGTATAGGTTGAGTGGGGACAGCCTTCGGAAAGACTGATTTTGCCCCCCGGGAGCGCAACCGAGCTGCAACCGCAGAAGAAGCTGTTGGGATTCTGGCCGAGAGCTGGAGCGAGCTCGTCCCACATTTCGCGTGTTTCGGTGCTGATGTAGAGTTTTGTGTTGGTGTTGTGTTTGCGGACTTCGTCGATGAGGAAACGATAGACTTCGGCGCGCTTTTCGTGAGGGAATGGCGCATGATCGGTGCCCGCCATTTCATCCGCAGCATCGCGCGCAGCCTGGATGAATTCGGGGTCGAGTTTGTCCTCATCGATTTTTGCGAGCAGGGAATCTATCGTATTCCAGATGAGAACGCAGAAACCGATGGATTCGGGATTGGTGAGTCGGCATATGTCGTCGATAAGCTGAGCGTATTCCTGACGCCAGTTTCTGATGGGGATAGTGGGCTTGAGCTTGAGGCGTACGGGCACTCCCCAGTGTTCGAGTTTTGCCGCTGCCTCGATGCGGTCGATTGCATGGCCAGTGCCGGGCTCGATCTGCTGGGTGACAGCTTCGCATGTGACGCTGAATACAGCGATCAGGCGATCTTTGTGTTCGAGATGCTTCACCCAGTCGACATTGGAGCTGGCCGCGTGGAAATAGCCGTAGCGGTCGTATTCGGCGAGTTTGCGCGTGAAAAGGTCAAAAACACCATATTCAGGCTCGAAAGCGACCATCTCGGCTCCCCAGCCAATCATGCGGAAGCATTTCTGCCATGGGTACTGTTCGATGGTCGGGGCGACGACTTTTTCCATGTGTTCCTCAACATTGAGGCCGATGGTGAGCAGATTACTGTGCTTGCCAGTTCCGCAGTATTCGCAGCCATGGGGGCAGCCCATCATGAGTCCGAAGTCCATGGTTGGCCAGCAGACCATTTTGCGGACGTGGTCACTTTTGTAGGCGTGATAGGAAGATACGGGCGCGAAGAGGCCGCGGATGGCATTGGCGGTGGCGTCTTCGGCAGTATTGGTCCACTGGAGGAGTTTTTCGGGTAGCTCAGCGAAGTCCGGCTCAGTATATATTTTAGTAAATACGATTGGGCGGGTATATGTGGAGGGTATGCCGTCAGGTATCTCATCGGGCGGCCAAAGTGTGGATATCTCGGAGACCACTTCGGCCATGTTGTCCTCATCGACCCATGTCAGATCGTCGAGTGAGCGGCCGACTGCATTGAGCATCCGCTCCATGCGGGGCATGCAATACTTGTCGTCGCGGACAGATTCGTGAGCGTAGACTTTGAGGGGGTGCAGCGGATACATAATCGCGCCTCCGGCAACATAGTGACGAGCAGGCGACGGGCATTGCAAATTTCCACGTCGGGTGGGGGTTTCCTCTATCGATTGTAGACATGAACGAAAAGAGGCAGGCCAAATGGCCTGCCTCTTTGAGTGGTGGAAGCGCGTTGTTCAGTCGTCGAGTATGCCGAGGGGCATGCCAACGGGGAATGCCGCCGGGCGCTCGCACGTGCTGCCGAGTTTAACAAATTTCTGCTCGTCGGAAGCCTGATAGCATGTCTCCATAATGTCGAGTACGTGGAAGCCAAGTTCTCCACTTGCTCGGTGCGGTCGACCGGAACGGATAGCGTGTGCCATGTCGGCAACGCCGACGCTGCGGCTCTGGTCAGCGTATGAGTGGCTGAGCGGCATTTCGCTCCACTCGTCGGCCCCGGCGCGGCGAACGCAAACCGGCCCTCGGAATGTGTTGGGATCCGGGACGGCAAGGCTGCCCTCGGTGCCGTAGATTTCGATAGGCGCGTGATTGGCGGCCCATACGTCAAAGCTCGTGGTGAGGGTGCCAGTGACGCCGGAAGCGTACTCCAGAATTGCAGTGACATGGGTGGGAGTGTTGACCAGAATATTTTCATCATAGTGCGGCTCGCTGGTGATGCGACGCTCCGGGAATGTGATTTTTGCCGAAGCCGAAAGGCGATTAACCGGACCAAGTAAGCTGGTAAGGGCGGTCAGGTAATAGGGACCCATATCAAAAAGTGGGCCAGCTCCGGGTTGATAGAAGAAATCCGGGTTTGGATGCCACGCCTCGGGACCGTGGCCGAGCATGTATGCGGCTGCTGCGACAGGTTCGCCAATCCAGCCATCATCAATGAGTTTGCGACACGTCTGGAGGCCAGCGCCAAGGAATGTATCTGGTGCACATCCAATGCGCAGGCCTTTCTCGGCAGCCAATGCAATAATTGCCTGCCCTTGCTCACGGGTGACTGCAAATGGTTTTTCGCTGTATGCGTGTTTGCCAGCCTCAAGAGTGGCGATAGCTATTTCTGCGTGCGCGTGGGGAATCGTGAGGTTAACAACAATCTCAATGTCGGGGTCAGCAAGCAGATCGTCAACGGTGCATGCTTTGGGGATGTCGAATTCCTTGGCTTTGGCTTTGGCGCGAGCCATGTCAATATCCGCACATGCAACAATTTCGAGGATGTCGAATTGCTTGCTGGCAGACATGTATGCGCCGACGATGTTGCCGCAGCCTACTATACCGATTTTCATTTTGTCCATAGCAGAGGTCACTTCCTCGGACGAAAAATGGGTCAGCCCATTCTGCATTGACTGCATTGAGGCTGACCTCTGGAATGTACGACAGTGATGGGACAGCCGGACGATTAGTTACGGCCGAATGGCGACATTGCTCGCAGACGCGTGATGACCGGAGGAATATGTTCAAGCGCAAAATCAATTTCCTGATCAGTGGTATAGCGGCTGAGGCTGAAGCGGCATGAGCCGTGTGCAAACATCTCGGGGACCTTCATGCATTTTATGACATGCGAAATCTCTAGAGATGCCGATGTGCATGCGGAGCCGGAAGATGCGCAGATGCCGACCACGTCAAGCATAAGGAGAATGGATTCGCCTTCAACATAGCCGAAAGCAATATTGAGCGTATTGGGCAGACGCGGTGATTCGCCGCCATTGACGCGACAGTCCGGGCACGATGTGAGCAGGCCGTCCTGGAGGCG
>CAYSRY010000100.1:0-11340 GCA_964433395.1 uncultured Armatimonadia bacterium
CCAAACCAGATACACCCGTCGGCGCGCTCTACCTTCTCAATATTCACTCGCAAGTGTCGTACACCCGTAATGTTAGCCTTAAGGGTGGCGATTTCTCCAGCCACAACTTCGGCACGGTCGAGCTCGCGCATATCGCCCAGCAGCACCACGCAGGCCTTTGCATTTGCGTCCTGCCCCTGTTCAAAACCGACTTCGAAGCTGGCCGTGCGCCATTCGCCATTTATCGCGAATTCCGTATAGACCCCAATATGATCAGGAATATCCCAGCGCAACAGCGTAGCCGCGTCATAGACGCGCCCACCGACGTTCTCATCATCATACAGCAGAGCACGGTTATACGCGTGTTTGACCGGCCGGATATCTCTGAAGAGCATTGCGGTGTCTGCGCCCTGCGACGGCACAATTATCCTGCCGTAACCGCGCTCATCTGCGCCCGCAATTGTTGCGTATTTTTTGCCAAGTTCCTCGCTCGAAACGACATCGGCTGCAATCGTGGCCATGATCTTGCCGGTCCGACCATCGTTGATCACAGCGGCGATGCAGAACTTGTCCTCATGCTGTGCGATGACCCCGCTGATTACGCCATATGGATCTGGCCTGTCAAGTTCCTGCACCTGTCGCCGCGTATCCGAAGCCAAGCCAGATGGCGGAGTACCCATATGAAACGTCACTTCACGCCACTTGGGCCCCACGACTTCAAACCGACCACTCGCCATCAACGCCCGTCGCAATGCGTTCGCAAATTCATCCCCCAGAACCGTCACTGTGCCGTCCGGCCGCACAAATTCACCGATCTCAAGCCACCGAGGGATAGCTTTCGCTGTCGCGATATTCCCGATCTCAACTGCGGCGGAATCCTGTACCTCGGCCGCGCTCAAAATCGAGTTTACAACTGCGGTGACCTTTGCAGTGCCCACTACCACCTGCTGACATGCGACCCCGGGGCCACCGGCTTGCAGCGTCTTGCCATTCGACAGCAGAGACAGCAACTGCCCCGGCTCTATACCCGCACTGGACCCGAGATCCACGCCGAGCTGCGCTGGCGTCATGATTGTATTTACCGAGTTCACCGCGCCTGCCGTTGGGGTGCCAATCGCTTTCAGACCGCTTGTCACGTCCAAGGCGGCTGAATACAGCTCATTTCCACATTCCACGCCCGCCACACACGCCGCCGCAAGTACCGTTGACATGACCACTGCGATGACAAAAGTGTATCTGCGCATATTGGTTGTACCCCCCGCAGTCCGCAGCACGCTCCAATGCCGTCTCATTACCATATTGCTGCTCAAAGGCCTGCATTGAGCGTACGCGGTGGTTAGAATCCGGTGCGACGTCTTTCTATCTATCTGTATTATTGGCCGTCTGGCCGCTATTTCCCTTTACTAACTCTACCTTCTCGATAGTAACTGGCGAAAGTGGCATGCCGGCGCGAGTGGTTGCAACACTCGAGATGCTGTCCACCACATCCATACCGCTCACAACTTCACCAAAAACTGTATGGAAACCGTCAAGCCATGGACAGGCTTCTTTCGTCACGATGAAAAACTGACTCCCATTCGTGTTTGGCCCTGCATTGGCCATCGCGAGCGCGCCGCGAACGATCTTGTGCTGGTTGATCTCATCCTCAAATTCATAGCCGGGACCGCCGGTGCCATTTCCACGTGGGCAACCGCCCTGAATCATGAAATCCTGGATTACCCGGTGAAATGTCAGGCCGTTGTAGAATCCGTCTCGCGATAAGGTCAGGAAATTCCTCACCGTTTTCGGGGCATCTTCCGCAAAGAACCGAACACGAATTTCACCCATGTTTGTGTGGATAATCGCTTCCGGCCCCGCATCGCTCTCAGCTCCACCCACAGGCCTTGAAATCCGCAGCATCCGAACTCCCAGTGGCCCTAACGCCACTTCTACACTGCCGGCGTTCGCTTTCAGGGGTTCGTTCTCAGGGGCAAGCGCGTCGACGATGCCGATTGTCGCGTCGGGCAGTCCGTTCACTCGGACGCGTACGCCGGAGGCTGTCGAATTCACGAGCGTCACATACCGTTCCGTGCCAATCGCGATATTCGCCATCGAAACTGTCGCCTGCTGCTCTCCATCTATCAGCAGCGTTGCAGGCCCTCCGACGACTTCCGCCGTCAGGTCATTGCATCTGCGACCCGAAAGCAATATCTCCCCGGGGCCATCTTGGCGCCCTAACTCAGCCACAACATTACAATACGCGCCAAACCATGCTCCATGTGAATCAAAGCCCGGCTGTATTCGCAGCGAATCGACGATAATCCCCTTAGCGCCCGCGACCAGTGATGCGAAAACATCATGCCGCACACGTGCGGTTATCGCCTCTGGAGTCAGTGCAACGTCAGCCGCACCCATCTGTAGCACCGCAATCGGCAATGCCGGAGTCTCGGCCCCGCTAATCGCAGCAAGCTCCTGCTCGATGCTCTGACGAACCCATATTCGCGACCCGCTCTGATCGGCGGTCGGGACAGCCATGTTGCGACCCGCCACGGTCGCGAACTCCATCAGGTGCGCCAGCTCGGAATCTGTCATGCCGGCCCCTGCATGAATCCAGATCGGCCTGTTCTGAGGATCATACCGCCGGATGGCTCTGCACGCCGCCTCAATGTATTCCACTGATGCGGAGTCGCTCATATTCAGCCCGTCTGGTGTCAGATGCCACCAGCTCACTGCAGGATTCTCCGCAACCTGCTGGACCTGTTTCCCAACTTCACGAGCGGCTTTGGCTGGCGACTTTCTGACGTTATCCGCTTTGTCTCCAACCGAATAAACTACCGAAATTCCAGCGCGCGCTGCGTCCGCCAATGCACGGCCGTTCAGCTCATACTGCGGCCCCGCCATCGTAAAACCCGCCGCCGTCACTTGCGCGAACCACGCATCTACTTCACGCCCATCCAGCTTCTGCCCGATCTTCTGGGGCCCGCCACAACCGACGCCCGCCATACTGAAAGGCAAAAGCCGACCACGCGGATACACACGATCGGTCGGAAGGTTGTGTCCAGTCTGGCGCGATTCTGCGAAGAACTCTTCGCACGTTGGCGCACTGTATGCACACGACGAAAACGCCAGTACTGCCAGCACTGGCAGCACCCATGCCGAATGTACACGTCTCAAGGCCATTGAAGGCTCCTGTCAGCCGTTACTGGCGACTACTCGATGATATCCACGGAGTTGATTGTGATTCTGTCGATCGGCCGGTCCATTGCGCCAGTGGGCGCTGCTTCAATCGCGTCTACGACCTTCATGCCATC
Organism: uncultured Armatimonadia bacterium; assembly: GCA_964433395.1. Taxonomy (GTDB): domain Bacteria; phylum Armatimonadota; class Zipacnadia; order Zipacnadales; family UBA11051; genus UBA11051. Next base: position 3,270 of record CAYSRY010000100.1, read on the forward strand.
TTCGACTTCGCCAAAGACGGTGTGTTTCCCATCAAGCCACGGGCATGCATCGGCCGTTACGATGAAAAACTGACTCCCGTTGGTGTTCGGCCCCGAATTTGCCATCGCAAGCGCGCCGCGAACTATCTTGTGATCGTTGAATTCATCCTCAAATGTATAACCGGGACCGCCGGTCCCGTCGCCTTTGGGGCAGCCGGCCTGCAGCATGAAGTCCTTGATGACCCGGTGGAAGATGAGACCATCATAAAAGCCGTCCTTCGACAGCTTCACGAAATTTGCCACGGTTTTCGGCGCGTCTTCCGGGAAGAACTTCAGCGTAATGTCGCCCTTTGACGTGTGCATAATCGCCTTAACGGCTTTTTGCGTCTTAATCTCGTCACCACTGGGCGCGGCCTTCGCGTCAGTTGGAGCATCCGCGCCGATTTCCCCATCGAATTTCGCGGGCTCAGCAGCAGTATTGTCCCCGGTCGGCTCATCTGCCGCCGCTTGTTCCTGTGCAGCCGGCGGAGGCGTTGGAGGCGCATTTTTTGCGCGCATGAATGAATGGTCAAGCATCACATACGCAATAATCGCAAGGAAGATCAGCGCATATGCCCACAGATTATTGCGCTTCCAGAAGCTTTCCTGTCGCTCGTCTGATGTGGTTGTGTCTTCAGAGCTGGTCGGTTTTTCAGCCATCTCAACTATCTCCTCTGCATTCGCACGTACACTCAAAAAATGTGACCCCATGCCCTACCATACGTGTCTTCTGAAAGAAGCGCGCCCTTAAGCGCTTCGCCGACTGGCGCACCAAATCCGCCGGCAACTTCTGCCCGCGTCAGAGCACCCCTGCATACTCAATATGTCTCGACACGCCCGCGAAGTTCCCGCCCGGCTGCACAGCCGACCGACTACCTCAGGTCGGTCAGGATCTCCCGATAGCGTGCAAGCGCCCAGTCCGCCACTTCACGGTCGAACGGCAGGGCGAATTTCGTCAGAATGGTGCTGTGTCCCTCATGATATGCATGTACCCACAGCCCCGCCCCGATTGCCGCCCTGTGAAATGCCATGGCGTGCTCAACATTGTGGAATTTCAGACCCGACATATGACCGGCTCCGCGCACTTGTGCGATAATCCCCGGGAATTCCTCGGCGAGCCCGGCCATCTGGCTGTGATAGTATGTCCCGATCGAGCCGATATGCTCACGGTTCCGCGCGATCAGCTCCAGATTCCCAAGCGCCATGTACGACGGCAACGCCGCATTCCCGTTGGTGCTGATTGCGTCATATTGCTCCAGAATGTCATATTTCCCTTTGAAAACCACTGCGGCCAGCGGATGGAACCCGGCCGTCATGCCTTTACCGAGGATGACGACATCCGGCTCGATGCCGAATTGGTGGAACATCATGATCTCCGGGAACCAGAAACCTGTCTGGATCTCGTCAATGCACATCAGCGCCCCGGCTTCTGTGCATTTCGCACGAACATGCTGCAGATATTCCGGCGTCAGCGGAATTGCTTCGCGATTCATCATCACCGGCTCGGCCCAGAAGGCCGCAACGCGTTCGCCATATTCAGCGAACACCGCATCAAGCTCTTCAGGTGCGTTCGGCTGCACGCGCACCGAAATCACATTCTGAAAATAATCCGGCCACATCCCGCGCAGATATTGCGCAAAGAAATCGCTGCCGTGATAATTCCCATCCAGCGTGATGAAAACCGGCGCGCCCTTTTCCGTCTTCGTCTCCTCATACACGCGCAGGCAGATTTTCATACCACCAGCGCACGCTACCGTCCCTGTCGCGCAGCCTGTCAAGACGGTGTTCAGCCGCTCACCATCTGTCGAAAGCGTAGCCATATCTGCGCTGGGATTTGCAATTTCCACCAGTTTCTCCGCAAGCCGTTTCACGGGCGCAGACGGAATGTTGCTGTGATCATCCCACACGATGCCGCGCGCGATGCCATCCTGCAGCAAAGCCATCAGCTCCGGGTGCTCATATCCCCAGATCATCTGATAGTGCCCGCCGGTACAATCCAGAAATACCTGCCGTTGCTCCGTAAGATAGAACAGGCCTTTGCCAACCATCAGATCTTCCGGTGTTTCCGTCACTTCTCGCCCGTATGACTTCTGGAAGAAACGCTTATCTGGAAAGTGTGCCGCCGGAACTGCCGCAGCCACGTGCCCGACTGCATGAAGCAGCTCACGGGTTGTGTGTGCCCTCAGGTACTCCTGCCCGGCTCGCATAGCCGCTGCCATGCCGCCATCGCTGTCCTTCATTAATCCTTCAAAGCTCAGCGTACCTTCTGCCATCAGAGCGCCTCTTTCTTGCATACGGGACAGGGCTTCTGCGAATAGCCCGATCATTTCCCAGATGCCTGCCTCGGCCTGCGATTACTCCGAAACGATTTCCACGGTGTTGATCGTAACATCCTCAAGCGGCTTATCGCGCCCATCAGTCTCTGTTGTACCGATGACATCAACGACATCCATGCCTTCGACAACCTGACCAAAAGCGGTGTGCGCGCCGTCAAGCCACGGGCAGGCGTCGCGCGTCACAATGAAAAACTGGCTGCCATTTGTATTTGGCCCTGCGTTGGCCATTGCGAACGTGCCTTTGACGATCTTATGATCGTTGATTTCGTCTTCAAACTTATAGCCGGGGCCACCAGTGCCGGTGCCAAGTGGGCAGCCGCCCTGGATCATGAAATCGTCGATAACCCGGTGGAAAATCAGCCCGTCATAAAATCCTTTTTCCGAGAGCTCTACGAAATTCCCGACGGTCTTCGGGGCATCCGCCTCAAAAAGCTCCAGCTTGATGTCGCCCTTCGAGGTATGCATTATTGCAAATTTGGTCTCATTGGCCATAAATGTTCATCCTTTCACATAATGGAATGTCCATATTGTAACCCAACAGGGCCCTTGCGGAGAAGGCTTCTCTCCTCATCATCTGCCACATTCACAAAAGCTCCCCATCGCCGTTGCCTCTCCTATCGACCGGTGCTACACTGATAGCGTTGTTACAGTCACCATTCGCCGGAGGTACCCATGCGCGTCACCTGCGATTTTCATATCCATACCCAGCCTCATCTGCCAGCCGACCAGATTGTGCGCCCTGAAAAGCCGCTCCCCCAGATTTTCGCCGAGGCCGAGGCATCGGGCATCACCGAATATGGCATCGCTGACCATATTCACGGCCCACAGAACCTGCCGGCCATCGAAGCGATTCGACGCCAGTTTGACGAAGTCGGCCTTGCGCCGCATCGGCATTTCTCCGCCGAAGTAAGCTGCGTCCGCCAGTGGGATCTCGACCAGTACGCCGAGCATGGCGGCGATTTCTACAAACTTGGTGGCCCGGAAAATGGCGAACTCGTACTCCCAATCGACGAAGAGATCATTGAGCGCCTTGGCATGAGCTATGTTCTCGGCGCGCCCCACAGGGTCCTTGGTGTCCCTTACCCATTCCTCGACGAAAGCGCCGTTATTCGCGATTACCATCGCCAGAACATGTTTCTCGCGTCTCACCCGCTGGTCGATGTAGTGGTCCACCCGTGGTGGTGGTATCGCAGCGAGCTTCCAACCACTGATCCGCGCCACAGCATATACGCATGGACACGCGATTTCACTATCATACCGAACTCCATGCACGACGAATTCGCCGCCGCTGCCATCGAGCATAACACTGCCATCGAGATCAACTCCAGTCTCTTCACCTCAACTCGGTACAGCGATGGCTGGCATGAGCAATATCTCGACTACCTTCTTTATCTCCGTGAACGCGGCGTCACATTTGCTATGGGCTCTGATAATCATTGCTGGGAGCAGCCGAATATTGGTTATCGGGGTCAGATTCACGAAATCGAAGATGACCTCGACGCATTCGACTTCAAACCAGGCGAGCTCTGGCGTCCATCCAGGCCGCCCCAACCGTCAGAACTCTGACCTCCCCCCCAAAAAACAGGCGGGGCAGGCATCTTGCCCGCCCCGCCATTTCTCTCACCATACGCTCAAAATCCCTCAGAAATCAGTCCCGCTTGAGAATGTGAACCCGTTGATTTTCATCGCCGGAGCCCATACGTGCCCGGAATAGCGTCCGTGCTTACTGATGGCTTCCACGTTGCTCAGAGCTTCCAACACACTCTGCGTGAAGCGCATGTTTTTCAGCCCGCATGAAATCTTCCCGTCCTCGATCAGGAATGTTCCGTCCCGCGTCATTCCGGTGATGATGCTCTGCTTCTCCTGCGCAAAATTTGTGTAGTGGAAGCGCGTCACCAGCACTCCGCGCTCAGTCGAAGCCACCATCTCTTCAAGCGACGAATCCCCGGCTCCGACGAACACATTCAGCGGAATCGGCCCCCACGAATTCGGCGCTGGCAATCCGTGCCCTGTCGCCGATGCTCCTTCGGTCCGGTTCGCCGTATATGAATCATACACAACCGCATGAGCAACGCCGTCCTTTATGAGGTCCAGCCGCTTTTTGGGCATGCCCTCAAAATCAAATGCCAGCATTGCACCGCGCGGATCCAGCCCATCATCCCAGATATTGATGTTCTTGCCGCAGACGGGCTTACCGAGCCGCCCCGAAAATGGGCTGCGATCTTCCACGTATGCAAGCCCGTTGAACGCGCTCCACGACAAAAATTGCACCATATCCGACACTGCGCTCGGCTCCAGAATCACCGTATAATCCCCCGGCAAAATCTCCTTCGGATTGGCCGAACGCGCGCATTTCTCCGCAGCGATCTGCGCAAGTTCTTTCGCATCTATTTTCCGCACGTCTCGCGTCTCAATATCGGCATAGCCGGTGCTGTCCTCACCTGTGAAAACCATGCGGAACTCTGCCCAGGCGTCGTCCATATGCGCCCAGACGCCAAGTGAATTGGCCACCGCAAGCACGCCGTGATTGATGCTGATCGCTCCCGATGCCGCTTGTCCCGCCGCCTGCGCAACTCCGATGACTTCCCGCACTGCGCCCGCCCGTTCCATCGGCCCGAATCCCACTGTGTCCTCAACTGGCTCTGGCAGTCCTGCGATCTCATCGGGCTCCGGAAGCGACACGAATTTCTCATCAGGCTCCGCGAGCTGCGAAAGCTCATTCGCGCGCCGGGCCGTGTCCGCAAGCCCTTCCGCCGACAGGTCATTTCCGCTCGCGACCCCGATTTTTTTCTCCGTAATCGCGCGCACCTGCACGGTTACGCCGTTCGAAGCGACATTCTGGTGAATGTAATTATTCGTGAAGCGCGTCAGCGCGTTATTCCCGCCGAGCACCAGCACTTCCGTCTGCTCGGCTTTCGACGAGGCCAATACTTTCTCACAGATGGCAAATGCTTCGTCGCGGCTCATCACGGGACTATTCATCACCAAGCACCCCCACTGTGACGTTGCGGAATCGCGCCGCCGAAACGCCGTGACCCACTCTCGCTGTCTGACCGGGCTCGCCTTTGCCGCAGTTCGTGACGCCCCAGATTCGCCATGTCTTCTCATCGGCGACCGCATCGCACGAACCCCAGAATTCCGGCGTAATCCCGTTATACGTCGGATTACGCACGAATCCCACTATCTGCCCATCCTCAATCAGGTAGCCCATTTCGGCCCCGAACTGAAAATTCAGACGCTTGTCATCAATGCTCCAGCTCACGTTCTCCGCCATGATGATGCCGCGCTCGGTACTGGCGATGATATCCTCATAGAGCATATCACCGGGCTCCAGATTCACGTTCGTCATCCGGATTATCGGCAGTGCGATCCAGCCGTCGGCCCGCATTGCGCCGCCGCTTCCGCCCAAATTCAGTTGCGCGGCCGTCTCGCGCGAGCTCAGGTACCCTTTGAAGATACCATCTTCAACGATCTGCACGCGCTGCGCCGGAACACCTTCGTCATCATACGCGAACGAACCCAGACCGCCCGGCAGTGTCGCGTCGGCCGTGATGTTCACATGCTCCGAGCCATACCGGAAATTCCCCAGTTTCTCTGGCGTCAGAAAACTCGTCCCCGCATAGCTGGCCTCCGTACCAAGTACTCGGTCCAGCTCAATCGGGTGCCCGCACGACTCATGAAGCTGCAGGGCAAGCTGCGGCCCGACCAGTATCACATCCATCTTCCCGCTCGGACATTGCGGAGCCGAAAGCAGCGCCACGGCATCCTCGCCGACCCTTTGAGCGTGGGCTTTCATGTCAAGTTCCTGCACCACTTCAAAGCCGCGCGCCATGGTCTGGCCGCCATGCGCCGACGGATACGAGCGCACTTGACTCTCGCGCTCATTCGCTGCGGTCGCCTCAAGTCCGGCCCCGCACTGGATGCACTCCTGATAGATCGCCGCGCCCTCACTGCTAACGAAAAATTTCTTCTCAAGCCAGTTGTGCTGATAGCCCTCGGCGACCACCACATCCGACTTCCGCATCAGCGCGTCGCACTCCATAAGCAGCGCCACACGGTCCTCAAGCGGAACTGACGCCGGATCAATCTCAATCGCTGCAGCCACTTCTGCGACTGCCGGCTCCACATCTGCCAGTTTCGCTGCCTCTGTGATTGTCGTCGCCGATGCCTTCGCGATGTCCACGGCAAGTTGCGCCGTCGCGCGAATCGCGCTTTCACTCGGGTCGCCAGTCGCGGCGAATCCCCAGGCGCCGTCTGCTATCACGCGAATCCCGATGCCTCGGTCTCGACGCGATTCCAGTCCCGACGGTGCCCCATTCTTCACTGCCACATGTTCATACAGCGAATCCACAACCCGTGCATCTGCGTACGATGCGCCGGACGTCACAGCCGCATCTATTGCGGCGCGCGCGCGCTTTTCCATGCCTGCACCACCTCCGTCTTACGAAATTCTATGGCGTCATGCTGTCAGGCACTGCTGCAGTGGCTGACCGGTCATCAACCGACAACCCGGTCATCGTCCGCCGCTATCTTACCATGCCCATTAGACCGTGAGCGTCAGCTCGCCGTCCGGCATCCACTGTTTCAGATAATTGGCACTGATTTTCAGTTCCTCAAGCACCGTATCTTCATTCTTCGTCGAGCCCGGGATGATCTCCGCTATCATATATGTATGATCTACCGGTTTCAGATATTCTGCCACCGGGCTGTTTTCAACATTGGCGTGTCCCTCGGCGATTGCGTCCAGTACTGCTGGGATTTCCACATGCCCCTTCGCATTGCATTCTTTGGTGAATGGCCAGTGGTGCGAGCCTTCCGGCGAGGTTTGCTGCACGTGCACGATTTCCGCAAACGGTGCCAGACGTTTCAGCCACTCAACATAGCTCAGCGAGTCGCCCTCCAGCCCGTAGTGCATGCCCGCCATATGACCTACATCAATTGTCAGATACACGGGAATGGCCGGCTTCTGCTTATGAATCCGCACCATCATGTATTCTGCCTGCTCAATCGTCCACGGGGCTTCCGACGGGATGTACATCTGCTCCAGATAGATTGCCTTCATGCCTTTTTCGCCGCCAACGTTCGCGACTTCCACGAACGTGTCACACAGCCGGTCAATATCCTGCTGATACCACTCATCATCCGCCATCCGCTCGATCGACACTGCGTCCCAGTGCCCGCCGATTGCGGTTGTCCCCATCTCCACTGCCAGGTCCATTGTCTCATAAAGCCATTGCTTCATCCGATTGCGACAGGTTTCCGACGAGTGCGAAAGGCCGTGAAAACGGTGTGTCGCGACGCCCGTATAAACATCTGTGATGTTTATCCCATATTTTTCGGCTGCGGCATAGACCCAGCGAGCGGTCTGATTCTGATAATCCTTATCTCCTGAGAAAAACGGGTCCAGGACATCCCCGCAGAATTCATGGTGCTTGAAACCAAGCTCCTTCGTCAAGCGCATCCAACTGTCCGGCTGTTCCCATCTTCGGGTTAAAAATGCGCCATTGACGCCGAGCAAAAGCTGAACTTCTCGTGACATAATTCGGTGCTCCTTCGGTGTGATTACCGACTGGCCACCACAACTCGTCGTTGCATAGGTCGTCGGTTCTGACGTTACTTCGACTAACGCATATTCAAAGGGCGCCGTTGTCGCCAGATTACATATCGCCCGGCTGCCAATCATGCCGTGCATGCTTTATCATTGGCTCCAACGCCTT
>CAYSRY010000101.1:0-11194 GCA_964433395.1 uncultured Armatimonadia bacterium
TGAGTCGCGGTGCAGAATCGGCGGCATTCGTGGACGGCGACCGGCGTTGCATCGAAGCTCTGGAGAAGAACCTTGAGCATACGAATCTTGCGGAATACGCGACCGTTTTTCGTGGCCAATTACCACGATGTTATAAGACGGTATGGCAAAAGGCCGGGCCATTTGATATAGTATTCACAGATCCGCCTTACTCCGTAGACCCGACGCCACTGCTGCGGACAGTCGCAGAGCTTTGCTCGGGTCATGATTTGCTGCTTATTCTGCAGTGCGACCGGCATATGGAGGCAGGGGATATTGGTGTGCCGATTTTGCGGCGCAAAGAGTATGGAAAGACCGCGCTGGTATGGTATGAGGTTGGGGCGCGGGAATGATGCGGCATTTCGGGTGCGGCGATGCTGCCCTTTTGCCGTACGGAATAGAAGCGGCGATAGATGAGCGAGCGAATCGCGATTTGTCCAGGCAGTTTTGACCCGATAACCAACGGCCACCTGGATATAATCCGGCGGGCAGCCAGTCTGTTCGACCGGGTAATTGTTGCAGTAGCCGGAGATGCCGAGAAGAGTCACATGTGCCCGCTGGAGGAACGACTTGCAATGACTTCGGAGGCCTGCGCGGGGCTTACTAACGTAACCGCGGAGGCTTTTGAAGGCCTGCTGGTGACATTTTGCCGGGAGCGCGCGGCAATCGCCATTGTAAAGGGGCTTCGCACGACAGATGACATATCGCACGAGGCGCAGATGGCACTGATGAATTCCGAACTCGCCCCAGAAATAGACACAGCATTTCTGCTTTCTCGGCCACAAAACGCGCATATCAGTTCTACCATGGTCCGCTGGCTGATTGAACTTGACGCGGACATTTCGGGCTACGTTCCGGCAAGTGTTGCCAAGCGAATCGCGACGCGGCAGTAGAGGCGTCATCAACGCCACAGCTCACCGATTGCCTGGGGAGGGCAGCAGCATGGAGATTCTGCAACTGTTGAACGAACTCGAAGCTATGGGCGAACGAGGGGAAAAAGCCTGGATCTGCAAGGTCTTCCTGCTTCGCAAACTCGTACTTGATGCGGACGAGTTCTATGACATGGTGCACAAAATGCGGACGAGTCTTCCCGAGGAGATGACTCACGCGAGCCAGGTGACCCGGCAGCGCGAAGAGATCATCGAACAGGCGCATGGGGAAGCGCAGAAGATCATTGACGGGGCTCGCCAGCAGGCGCAGCTCCTGGTATCGAATGACGAGTTAACGCGCCAGGCGCAGGGCGAAGCCGTGAAGATCCTGCAACAGGCGCAGGTTGAAGCGAACGCGATCCGCTCTGACGCTCAGCAGTGGGCGCGCGGGATCGTTGAACGGCTGGAGAACTACGTGAGCCGGATTTCGTCAACAATAGACAAGACCAAAAGCGCGCTGAGTACGCAGGGGCCAGTTGCACCTCCTCAAATGCCGCCTGCAGAGCAGCCCGCTTTCCGTCCGAGAGACGCACACAAGTAAGCCTTCTGTACGGTTGATGCTTCGCATCTCAGGAGAGAGTTGCTGGCACAGTTCTGCAGGTGGTCAGTCGAGCGGGAGACGCAGAGCCTGCGAGTGCAATCCCCGATTTCTCTGGACCAGTTGATGATGAATATGAACCGCAGGATAGCCAGTTCGGCTACCCGGCGGCTTTTTGGTGTGTGTGGACTTTGGCGGTCGTGAACGGTCACGCCCGCTTTGCTATCTAACTTTTCGCACGATGTTGTACCCGGACAGGCGAAGGTTTTCCGCAGCCCCTCCGGGCGGGACAAGTGCAAGGACAGGTGAGAGGTTCAAGTGAAAGTACTTGTTGTGAATTGTGGCAGTTCATCGCTGAAATACCAGCTTTTTGACATGGAGACCGAAAAGACGCTTGCGTCGGGTCTGGCAGACCGTGTCGGTGTGAATGGCGGCACTCAGGGCGAATTGACGCACAAAGTGCCAGGGCGGGAAAATGTGGTCCAGCAGGTGGCAATGGGAAACCACACAATTGCGGCGGATCTGGTCCTGAAGATGCTGGCGGACGAGCAGCATGGGGTCATCGCAAACATTGATGAGATCGGCGCAGTCGGTCATCGTGTGCTGCACGGCGGGCCAAAAATCTCTGGCTCTGTTATCATCAATGAAGAGATCATCGAGGCCATCGAAGAGGCGATCGATTTTGGTCCTCTGCACAACCCGGCAAATCTTATGGGCATCGCCGCAGTCACGAATGCTCTCCCAGGTGTGCCGCAAGTCGCAGTGTTTGATACCTCTTTCGGGCAGAACATGCCGCTTCGCGCGCATCTTTACGCGCTTCCGTGGGAATACTATGAAAAATACGGAATTCGTCGATATGGTTTTCACGGGACGTCGCATCGATACATTACCCAGGCGACGGGCAAATTGCTCGAGGAAGCCGGCATTCCGTTTGCAGAACAGAAAATTGTTACAACGCACCTTGGGAACGGATCAAGCATGTCAGCCGTCAAAGGTGGTAAGTGCATCGATACATCGATGGGCCTGACGCCGCTTGAGGGCCTCATTATGGGGACACGCTGCGGCAGTATCGACCCGGCCATCGTCCCGTATATCATGGAGAAATTCAACCTGAACCCGAAGGAAATGGACACGCTGATGAACAAACAGTCCGGTTTCCTGGGCGTTTCCGGCTTCAGCTCGGACATGCGCGACATCCGCGACGCGGCAGCCGAGGGCAATGAGCGGGCCAAAGCGTGCATGGAAGTGCTGACCTACCGGATCAAAAAATACATCGGCGCGTACGCCGCCGCAATGGGCGGCCTCGACGCGATCGTTTTCACTGGAGGCATCGGTGAGAATGAGTGGCATATCCGGCACGATTCGGTTGAGAACCTCGGTTTCCTTGGCGTAGAAATGGACGAGGAGAAGAACTCGCATCTGGCGAAAGATAAAAAGGGTGTCGATATTTCGACACCTGCATCAAACGTTCGCATTTATGTAATCCCGACAGATGAAGAACTGATGATTGCGCGCGATACGGCAGAAATCGTGTCTTAAGAGCGGTTTTCAGGCTTTTTGTGATGGAATGTCAGGGGGCGTTGGCAGATCTGGCTGCGCCCCTTTGCAGATAAGCCGGCGCATGCCGGAATATCACGGTTGTGTCCAACGTCAAAAATGAGGGTGCAGCATCGCCAGCATATATTGGGAGACGTGACGACAAAACCGATGTACCGACAGGAGGGCGACAATGCACAGGCACACCATACTGCGCGTTGTGAGCATGTTTCTCATCGGCCTGGTGGGGGTGTCGGGGTGTTTTGCCGCAGAAGCTGATACAGCGAAAGTGACTCTGCAGGTCACTGACGTCAGCGTGAGTTCAGCGCTGAATTCGATTACTGAACAGACTGGTATTCAGATATATTTCGAGGGGAATCCGGCGCAGACGATTTCGGTGTCTGTTGAGGACGTGACAGTCGAGGAAGCGGTGCACACTGTTGCAAAGGCCGCGAACTGTTCATGGATCCGGACCTATCTGTTTGAGCCAAAGACCGGCGAACTGGAGCCACTATCTTTTGGAAGTCTTCTGAAGGCGGTGCGCACAACCCGCCAGGCATACTGGAGTCGCCTTAATGAAGAACAGAAGGCGCAGCTTAAACAGGAAGTCTCACAGTATCTGAGTGACGCGGAAAAACGGCGCGCAGAGGCTGCTGAGGCTGGTAAACGCGGAGACGAGCAGTGCCCGATTGGCGGCTGGCGCGCCAACACAGGGTCTGCAGACGGCGAGATTTCGAATGCGGATGACGTCGCACGCTGGGCACTTTCGGATCCGTTGCGCTCAGTCGCCCAGACATGGTATTTTGAACCGGCAAGCATTCTGCTTGAAAAGGGCAGCATCGAAGCATTCACAGATGAAGTGACGTATATGTCGAACTTCGCAGTGGTGAATCGCCTGGGTGACGAAGCCACCGGCACAGTGAGCCTCGATATGGAGGATGCTGACGTCGACGAAATTGTCGGCGAAGGGGCAAAACAGATTGACTGCACGTGGCGACGGGTATACCTTATGGCACACGTCAACCAGCTTACAGATGACGAAATGAGCAAGAAAGTCGATGCCCTTTTCACAGCGGGAGTAGGCTATTTCTGGAGTCAGCCCGCTGAGAAACGCGCAGAGATGGTGAAAAAAGTCATTGCGGAAGCTGACAAGCTGACACCGGAACAACGCCGTCAAATAGGCAGCTCTCAGGTCGCCAAGCAATTTTTTGCAAAAGCGCTGGGATACAGTAACACGCTCCCAATGGACCAACGTAAAGAATTAATGCCGCTCCTTCAAGAGGCGGCAAGATTGCTGGGGAGGTGACCGCGCGCGTGATCAGACAGCCAGCTACTTCACGATTGTGCGCTCGCAAAGGTTTCACACTCGTTGAACTGTTGACAGTCATCGGAATAATCGCCGTTCTGGCGGCAATTCTGTTTCCGGTCTTCGCAAATGCACGAGAGAAGGGGCGACAGGCTACATGTGTGTCGAACCTTAAGCAGATTGGCCTCGCAATTGAGGCCTATGCGGCCGATAGCGGAGGCTTCCTGCCGCTTGCGAACAATAAGCCGAGTGAGACAGGCGCTCCGGGCATTGCTGACGTATTGGACAGCTACGCCAAGAGCAAGAAGATCTTCCGCTGCCCGAGTGACAAAGATGAAATGTGGAAGACCGAGGGAACAAGCTATGACTATGCGCTGGGCATGTTGAACATCGGCATGCCAATCACACGCATAGATCGGCCATGGGGCACAGAAAACTCAAATGCACCAATTCTGAGCGATTTTTCGGAGAAATGGCATACCTCTGGTGTGAACGTTCTCTATGCAGACGGACACGTAGGGCATCTAAAGAGTTAGATGATCTGATGCATTGTGAGAGGCGGCCTGGAAACAGGCCGCCTTTTTTTGTGCCTGGATTCAGAGGGAAACGGGCAAAAGCAATCCCAACAGCATGGCAAGCATAATAATGGTAGCCTTTGGCAGGTTTGCAGAGTTCGTCAGGAGAAGTAGCCATTGCTTGTATCGAGCCCATATGGAGGTCATATCATGCGATCCCGCACCTGTACCGCAGTTTTCGCTCTGATACTCTTTGGAGGAATCTGTATGGCGCAGAACGTCCCGCCACAAGTGATAACCAAACTGAAGACGTATTATCCGGATACGACACTGGTGAGGGGCGGAGCGGCGGAGTGTGTCATCGTATACCCGGCGGAAGAAGGGTACGAGGCGCTTGCGCGTGAGGTGGCGACAGCAATCAAAGCAGCCAGCGGTGCGACTGTGCCGATGAAAGTGTCCAGCGAGTATGGGGAAGCCGACAGGGCGACAAATCTCATCTGTCTGGGGCGGATGACGAATAACGAACTGGCACGGGATCTGTATATCTGGCACTATATATTGTGCGACGATTGGTTCCCCGGCCCGGGCGGATTTGTGGTGCGGACATGCAGCGATCCATGGGGCACCGGGAAAAATGTCGTGATGCTCGGCGGAATTGATGTGGATGGCGTAGGGGCGGCAATCGAGCATTTCAAGACGATGGTGAAGCCGGGAGCGAACATCGTCATTCCGCGGATTATCAAGACGCATTTCGCCGGCATGGAGAACGCAGAAGCGTATCGGAAGCTGATTGTGCCGAAATACCGCAGTGAATTCATCGATTTGAAAGCCCTCCCCTATGGCGCCGAATACAAAATGGTCGATGCGGCGATGTATTACATGGCGACAGGGCTTGAGGAATTCGCGCAGTCGTATGCCGACATGCTACGGCGATGGATGGATGAGTACTATAAATGGATACCCGAGCGGCAGATAACCACACCGAAATACATCATTCCAGAGATGATGATAGATTTTGACCAGATGGAGGAATGCCCGCTTATTCCTGATGATGTGAAACTGGAAATGACAAACCTGATCTATGACTATGCGTCGCGGATGGCCGTGCACGGCAGAATTCGCGGGCTGACGCCGGGGCAGTTGAATGGCACCGGCCATCACAATGTCTCGGAAAGCGTCATCTATGGGAACAGATATTTCCGGACATATTATCCGGACGTGGATTTCGAGCGGCTTGAGCAAGGCGTGGCGTCGGTAAAAATCGGTCAGGAGACGATGGCGAACTCCAACGGCTTCCTCGACAACAACGGGGGATACACGCGGTTCTATCCGATGACGTCGATGCGGCTTGCGCCCGCGATGGATGATTACAGGTATTTTGAGAGCGGAGCAGCGAGACGCTGGCTTGACTACTGCAAGATAATCAGCGGCTCATGGGGCGGCTCGTTCTTTGGGTACTGCGGCGCGCCGGCAATTGCCGCGTGGTATTACAACGATCCTGAATACGTGTGGTTTGCGCAATGGCGGCAGAGTGGACGGAAAGAGTTCTATCCGTCGATGACGGAGACAAATCTGACAATCTGGGCGTGGACGTATCTGCCAAACATTGAGCCGCAGGCGCCGAAAGACATGGATGGAATTCACTGGATGACGCTGCATGAGACAAATTACGCACAGCTTGGACGCGAAGGAAAATATATCAACGTTCCTCGCGAGCGGACTTTTCACCAGCTTGCGATGCGCGAGGGGCTTGAGCGAGACGATCAGTATCTGCGGCTGGACGGGATAAATGACGGGCTTGAGAACGGTGGCGACGGGAACTCAATCCCGTGGCTGTGTGCAGGGCGCCCATGGCTTACGAATACCGGTAAATGGGGCGCAGGAAATTCAATGAAATACCACAATACGTGTCTGGTCCTGCGGGATGGTCAAATGGCCGACAAGCTGGTGGCACTGTGTGATCTGCAGGCGACCTGCGATCTGCCGGCATCGGGCTTTGTGCGCAGCGTCATGCACGAATATAACGGCCTGGACTGGGCGCGAAACATTGCGTGGGTGAAGGGCAGATACTGGGTGATTTTCGACCAGTTTGTAGCCAATGAGCCGGCGGATTACAGCGTCCTGTGTCAGTGGATGGGCACCGGGCAAGAAATCGATGAACAGTGGCGAAACGTTGCGACGAACCACGCTCACACGCTGGTAATTCAATCGGCGGGCGGACAGAAACCATTTGTGACCGACGTCGGGGATGACCGGCCGGTGATGCGGCAGAATCTTGCCGGGACCTGGAACGCCGGCGACAGCGGGACCATCGCAACCATGATTTTCGGGCATGAAAAGACGCTGCCGCATAACTATTCGGTGCAACGTGTGGCCGATAATATGTGCCTGGTGACAGAGCCCGAGCGGCAGGTACTGCTTGGCGTGGCGCCGCTGAACGCGCCGGATGAAGCAATCGTACTCAGCCCCAATCTGCAGGTGAAATGTACAGGATTTGCTATTTCGGATGCTAACCTGGCGTTTGCGGGAGTGACGAGCTTCGGTGGGCAAGCTCCGCTTTTTGCGAGTGACAAGCCACTGGATGTGGAAATGGACCTGGCGCAGGGCATCGTGACTGTGAAAGTGACGGAGCCGACGCAGCTTACAGTGAGGGGAATAGCAATTTCGGAAGATGCGCTGGTGGCAGGCAGCCCGCAATCCGTGGAGACCGTCCCGCTGGAAGCGCGCGACTATACGCTGCGCGTAGATGCACAGCAAGGGCCGCTGGCTGCGATTGGCGCAGAAGTGACGGGGATTATTGCAAGCGTGAAACCTGAAGATGCGCAGACCGGGAATGGGAAATCGTATCCGCAGACTTTGACTGAGCAATGGCGATTTGATGTAGACAGCGAAATGCCAGCAGTACAGTGCATGGCAAGCGGCCACCTGAACCGGGACGGGCGCGAGGAAATCGCCATAGGGACAGCGGACGGGCGCGTGATATGCCTCGCCCCCGACGGCCAGAAGATATGGGAATTTGCCACAGGCGGCGGGATTAACAGCATCGCCATGGCGCAGTTTGCAGACGGGCCGAAAGTACTCGCGGCCAGTGATGATCAGCATCTGTATTGTCTGGACGCAAATGGAAATGAACTCTGGAAATTCACCGGAACGGGACTCGAGCTCACGAATCAGGCCCCCGGCGAATTTGGCACAGACAGATACATTGAAGGCGATGGCGAGATGATGGTCGTCACGACTGCGGATGTCGACGGCGACGGTACACCGGAGATATTGGCAGGCTCAAAAACGTTCATGCACGGAAGCAGACGAGTATTCGGGACCCTGTGGTGTCTGAGCCCGGCCGGCGAGTTAAAATGGCATCTATACCAGTCTGGTGGAACAGTGACCAGCATCGTACCGCTGGATGCGGGCGATGGGACACTGCATGTGGTGTTCGGGACCGGCGGGGGCACATACGGGCGATCGAGCTATGTGTGCGACAGCAGAGGAAATCTGGTGACGCGCCATGGCGGAACATATGGTGAGAAGTATGTTTCGGCGGCAGCGTTGACTGAGGATGGTCCGCAGATGGTCGTGCGACTTGAGCGGCGCGACGGGACCGTGGAAGCATATGAGACCGCAGAGCCATTCGCGATGAAATGGCGCTACCGCGCAGGCGGGCTTTCAGCCACAAAGCCGGTACTGCTTGATGCGGATGGAGACGGTGGCGCGGAAGTGCTGTTAGGCTCAGGCGGCGGAAATATTTTCTGCGTCGGAGAAGGCGAAGAGCCGTTGCAGTGGCGAGCAAGCGTCGGTGAGCCCGTGTGCGCGCTTGAGAAAGCGAAGCTGCTGTGGGACGAGGAGCAGATTGTGGCTGGTGCGAGCACTGGCGGCGTGTATATTGTGGCGATTGATGGGGAAATTCTGGCCCATGCACAAATGAGCGCGCGCGTATCGAGTCTGCACGGAGCCCAACTTGCGCCGGATGGAGGGCAAACGCTTCTGGTCGGCGCTGAAAACGGTTCTGTAATCGCGTACATTGCCAAATGATTTTTGTTCGCCGAATAATATAAGGACACACGGAGGAGATCATGGCTGAGCGCACCTGGAACAGCAGCCCGAAATGGCCATGGCCATTTGCTGAGGATATACGGAGATATATCGACGTCCCGGCCTGGTGGCTGACCGGATATGAAGAAGTGCGGGGGTTCCTGCGGGGTTTGCAGACGGGGCAGATACTGAGCGTCGGCAAAAGCGCCGGAGGTCGCGACCTGGCGGTGGTATACTACGGCCCGAAAACACCGGAGCGCAGAATTGTGGTGACCGGCTGGACGCACGGAACCGAAGTGGAAGGCGTCGCTTCGATTATGAATATTATCCGGGCCTTTGAGACGGGAAGTGACCTGCGGGGGCGAGAATGGCCGGGATTTGCCAAGGCCGCGAAAAAAGTCGGATTTTACCTGATGCCATTCTACAATCCCGACGCCGCCGCGCGAAGCATGGTGAAGACCTATGTGGACATGCCGTTCGATGCGGTGAATCATCTGCACGTGGGATTCTGGAAAAATGGCCGGACACTTGATCGGAAACGCGTTTTCGGCCCGTGGACGCCGGAATCGGATGTTGCCGGTAAGCTGGACCGCATCGGCTATCTCGGCCAGCGCTTCAATGATGCAGGGCGGCTTATCAATCGGCCAGCCTCGGCGACAAAATCGATGGCGGTCGAGACAATGCAGATGCTCAGATTCCTGCGCGAGAACCAAGTTGACTGCTACATGGACCTGCATTCGCATGGCAGTCCCGCGTGGATCGGGATGGGGCCAAAAGATCAGCTTGGGAATACGTATGAGCGGCATGTGGAGCTGCAGGACAAAACTTTCGAACAAGTGAAAAGGAATTGCGGTCTTCAACTGCAACTCGGACGCCCGGAAAAGGCGCGCTGGACAAACAGCACTTTTTTCCCGAATAATCTCGGTGTCTATGGGTTCACGTATGAAGCGCACGCAGGCTGGCGCGATTTCTGGCCCGAAGGCACAACAGATGAAGAGATCATGCTCGCAAATACATATAATGGCATGGAGACTATTTTGGGGTTAGCCCAGAGTCTACAGACAATGCCGGGGGTCTGGGGGCAGGACTGAGCATTGATGACGTATGATGATGCGACAACGTGGCTGAACAGCCTCACAAACCATGAGAAATATGGATTCAAGTCGAAATTTGCGGACGCGGTGAATCTGAGGTCCATCACGCGACTTGCGGAGCTTCTTGGTGACCCGCAGAAGAAGCTGCGAGCCGTGCACATTGCAGGGACCAAAGGCAAGGGATCGGTGGCGGCCACTGTCGAATCAATTGCGCGTGCCGCCGGATATTCGACCGGGCTTTTCACCTCGCCACACCTCGTGACGCCACGGGAGCGCATTCGGGTAAACGGTGAGATGCTCTCGAATGAGGAGCTCATTTCGCTGGTTGAGACAGTGAAGCCGGCGGTAGAGCAACTCGCACGTGAAGGCCTCGTGACCGCGTCATCGTTTTTTGAAGTCTACACGGCGATGGCATTTGTGCATTTTGCAGCCAGAGGCGTGGAGCTTGCGGTGATTGAGACAGGTCTGGGCGGCCGTCTGGATGCGACGAACATTTGCGAGCCAGTATTGTGTGCAGTGACAACCCTGGGGCTTGATCACACGGAGATCCTCGGAGATACGATTGAGAAAATTGCCGCTGAGAAGGCGGGGATCATCAAGCCCGAAGTACCTGTTGTGGTGGCGCCGAATCCGCCCGAGGCGCTTGAAGTCATCCACAAAATTGCGGCGGAAAAGAGCGCGGAAATTGTTGAGCCGCCTTTGGCGGAAAGTGTGGTGCACGAGCGTCTTCGGATGCCTGCTGAAGGGGAGCCAATTCCCTCCGTGTCTCAGACCGTGCGGATAGTGGAATCAGAACACGGAGAGTATCTGCTGAACTATAGCCTCGCCGGGCGACATCAGGCAGGAAATCTCGGAATGGCAGTGGGCATTTCGCGGGCTCTGAGCACGCTCGGATTCGGGTGCATAGATAGCAAATCGATAGAAAAAGGCGCACGGGAATTGGTGTGGCCCGGACGGCTTGAAGTGGTCTCAATACGGCCGTGGGTGGTGCTTGACTGCGCGCATAATCCACAGTCTGCAAAAGCACTGGCGGAAACATTGCCTAGTCTGTTAGAATACGAAAGACTGGTTACTGTAGTGGGCGTGTCGAGTGAGAAGGACGCTGCTGGTGTGGCGTCCGCGCTTGCGTATATCACCGACGTTGCGGTACTGACTCGGGCGCATATTCCCCGGTCCATGGCCGTGGACAATCTGGAGAGCAAAACGGGGAATATCTGGAAAGATTA
>CAYSRY010000102.1:0-11050 GCA_964433395.1 uncultured Armatimonadia bacterium
TGCGGTTCGGGGACCAGGCCGCTTTGGTGGGGGGGATGTGGCGCTCAGGTCCGGGGGTACTGATAGGCGTAACGTGGCTGTGCAGATGGAGATGATTTCGTCGCACAGCGCCGCAGATGGCATGGAGACACGAATTATGCCATCGCGTGAACCTGTGCGGGGGCAAATCAGGTCCCCCGTACCAAAGTTGTACATTCGAGGACCTCAGGTCCCCCCCTCCTGCAGACGCTGAAAACGCGCAAAACCCTCAGCCGTCGCTGACTTCTATGAGGCAATATGAGGGTTGCAGACAATGAAGAGCAGGTTCCGCAGGTCGCTCTTCACGTCCGACGATCTGACGGGTGGCTCGCAGGCGCATACGAACTGCGCGATAATTGCCAAAATACTATTTTATTATTGAATTATCTTTTTGGGGGACAGATCAGACGCCACCAAAGACAGGCAGGATCGCCCCATTGATTGCCGCCGCCTGATCTTGGCACAGGAATAGAATGCATTCAGCCAACATATCCGGTCGGACCCATTTTTTGAAGTCAGCGTCAGGCATGGCGCGACGCATTGCCGGGCTGTCAATAATGCTCGGCATCAACGCGGTGACTGAAATGTTTGTGCCCTTGAGTTCGCGGGCCATGCATGTGGTCAGGTTGTTGACCGCAGCCTTCGAGACCGCTGCCGCCGCCATTTTGCCCGGCAGTGTCTGTGCAATTTTTGACGATATGTTCACAATACGTCCATACCCGACCTGGCGCATGTGCCGAAGGACATATTTTGAGCACAGAAACACAGATTTGAGATTCCGGTTCATGACCTTATCCCACGTGGCTCCGTTGAGTTCGTGCACAGGTTGGGGCGGGGCATAGCCGCCGACGATGTTGAGCAATATGCGTGGCGGGCCGAGTTCTTCGGCGGCGAGATCGACCATCGCAGCTACCTGTTCCTCATTGGTGACATCGCAGACTGCGTCCATCGCGGGGCGCGCATCAACCAATGAGGCATGAAGCGCGTCAACGGATTTCTGGCTATGGCAGACTGCGACGACTTTTGCCTGTTCCGCTATAAACAGGCGTGTTACTTCTGTGCCCAGAGTGCCGCTGGCTCCCGTGATAATCGCTACTCTTCCTCTTACGCTCACTGCATGCACCTCCCTGTTTTTTAGGCAGCCGGGCGCGATTGCATTATTTGCCGCCGCGCCCGGAATACCATCCCCTGCCGGCTTGTACGTATTCTGACCTAGAATTGCTCAAACCATTTTTTTGCTGCATTACAGACGGGGCACTTATCCGGCGCGGTTCCCTTCAAAGTATACCCACATTTACCGCATACAACGATTTCTTCGTCACCGAAGTCATCTCCAGCGTCAACGGCTTTTTTCGCCTCGGTATAGAGCTTGCGGTGTTCGGCTTCAGTCTGGAGTGCCCAGTCGATTGGCGGCTTTTTTCTCCTTCTGCATCTCAGCGACCGCCATATAGGCCGGGTACATATCCTCGACCTCATAGTTCTCGCCATCCCAGCCCGCCTGCAGATTTTCAGCGGTATCACCGATCATTCCGAGGTTGCGGAAATGGTTGTGCGCATGGACGACTTCCGCGGCGGCAATGGCCTTGAACAGCCTCGCAACATTCGGCTTGCCGTCCTTTTCAGCCTGCGCGGCATAGGCCAGATACCTCATATGCGCTTTACTTTCGCCAGCGAATGCAGCCTGCAGATTTTCCTCAGTCATTTTCCTCACACTGCAGCCCTCCTGATATAGTCTCTTATTGCCGCTCATTTTGCGGTGACGTATTACAGCGGTTACTCAATACTGTCTACAATGATCTATTTGTACGTACATCAACAAAATCCTACAATAAAATTCACAGATTGCGCGTTAAGATATGCGAAGTCAGCACCGGCATCGAAAATATTGAAATATTGAAGGGCAAAATGCATTCAGTGGTGAAGGTTATCTGATGCCGGGAAACGGCGATGCCAGCAAAGATTGAATTACAGGAGAAGACGATGGACTACAAGTGCGCGTTCCTTGGGTGTGGACCACGGGCGAATGGACATGCAGACGCATATAGCATTGTTACACGTGGGGCAAAAGTGGCTGCCTGCGACATGAATGAAGAGCGCCTGAACGAGTATGGTGCCAAGCACGAAATCCCCAATTTGTACACAGATCTTGACGAGATGCTGAGTACTGAGAAACCGGATCTGGTGCACGTGATAACGCCACCGACGCTTCGCACCGGCATCATGACCCAGCTTTCTGATGCCGGAGTGCCCGCTGTCATCGTGGAAAAGCCGATCTGCATCGGCGCCGCAGATTATAAGGAACTCCGTGAACTTGAAGCGAATTCGAAGACGAAATTTGCGGTGAATCATCAACTGCGCTATCATCCGAAGGTACTCGAATTCCTAGGGGATGTTGAAGCAGGCAAGTTCGGGCAGATTCGTTTCCTTGACGCATCTTCAGGGCTGCCGATGTCTGGGCAGGGCGTACATGTTCTGGACCTGCTGTTCGCGTTTGCCGGCTACCCCGAAGTCGAGACCGTATTCGGGGCCTCGTCGGGCTATGACGATATTAACGGGACGCATCCGAGTCCACGGACCGCAGAGACGCTCATCACGTTTAAGAATGGAATGCGCGCTGCGTTGCAGGCCGGCGAGGGTGCGCCAATATTCGTAAAAGACATCCCCGTCTGGGGCCATAAGCGGATTGCCGTGTATGGCACACACGGATTCCTGCACTGGCGCATGCACGGCTGGGAATGCACAGGCCCCGATGGTACAGTTGCCTCCGGCGAGCATGTGTATGGCGAAGAAGACATCCAAGGCGAAGCGAATCTGGTCAATGCGATGTTTGACTGGATGGAGGACGACGGGAAGCCGGCGCCGACAAATCTGGCCACTTCGCTGGATGAATGGCTGGTGCTTCTGGCTGGTTACATGAGCACAATCGAGGCGCGTCCAATAGATTTCCCGTTTGACCCGCCCACTGACCTGCTCGACCAGTTCAAACGTTTCTCTGGCGTAGAGGAGTAAGGAGAACAACGCGCCTGTCTCATAATGGGGCGGACGCATTGAGAATATGAGGAGGCTGTGAAATGTCTAAGGTGCGAATTGGAGTAGTGGGACTTGGCTGGGCGGCCAGTGGCCACCTGATGGCCTTCCAGGCCAATGATGGCTGTGAAGTCGGAGCAGTGTGCTCAAGCAAAGACCTGAATGCAGAGCAGATTCGCGCGATGACCGGTTCGGACGCGAAGTTATACCGAGATTTTGACGAGATGGTGGCGGATCCAGACATTGATGTTATCGACATCTGCACACCGCATTTCAAACACGCCGAGCAGGCCATCAAAGCAGCAGAAGCTGGCAAGCATGTGATGATCGAAAAGCCGCTGTCGCTGAACTATGAGGATCTGCTGGGCATGAAGAAAGCCATCAATGACGCCGGCGTGCTGTCGACTGTGTATTTTGAGCTTCGCTTCATCCCTCATTACAATCTGGTGAAATCGTGCATGGGGCAGGGGCTGCTTGGTGACGTTCATCACATCGAAGTCGATTATTATCATGGGATCGGCCCGTGGTATGGCCAGTATGAGTGGAACATCAAGAAAGACATGGGGGGCAGCGCTCTTCTGACCGCCGGGATTCATGCATTGGACGGGCTGCTGTATTTCGCAGACAGTGAAGTGGTGGAAGTGCAGGCGTATTCGAGCAAATCGAGCATGCCGGCGATGCAGGCGTATGAATATGACACGACTTCGACGGCGCTGCTGAAATTTGCAGATGGCAGCACCGGCAAATGCACGTCATGCATTGACTGCAGACAGCCCTACGTGTTCAATGTGAAGCTGGTTGGCAGCGAGGGCACGCTCTGGAACGACAAAATGTGGTCGACGAAGCTCGACGGCCTTCGTCCGCAGGAATGGGTCACACTGCCGACGGCACAGGCTGAATCCGGCGACGTTCTGGATCATCCGTATCCGCCGCAGGTGGATCACTTTGTGAGTTGCCTGCAGAATGATGAACGCTGTGTCATTGATTTCAATGAGGCTTTCAAGACGCACCGCGTAGCCTTTGCTATTGATAAGTCCCTTGAAGAGGGACGCCCGGTCAAACTTTCAGAGTTTCCCGAGTAAATAAGCAGGCGCCAATGGCGCCAGAGAGAGGACGACACCGATGTTCAAGCTGAGCATCATATCTGCGGCGACGTATGCACCGGAATATCGAGGCGAGCCCTGTGAACGCTCCAATGGTTCATTCCATGGAACGGCTTTTTCGACGACATATAACGGCTTTGACGAGAAAGCGGCCAAGCAGTGGGACTGGACTTTCGTGCCGGCGACGAAGCACATTGAGGACGCGCAGGTTGTAAAGGTGTGGGATCGGGAGAAAGTCTGGGCCGAACGGCTGGCTGAGGCATGCTACATCGATCAGGTCTGCGATACAGTTGAAGAGTGCTACGATGATGTTGACGCGGTTGTCATCGTGGATGACGGCTCGGGGAGCCAGTACCAGTACGGGTACGAATCTTTGCGCCGCGGCATTCCGACATACGTCGATAAGCCGCTTGCCATGACAACGAAGGAAGCTCTGGACGTGGCGAAAGTTGTGCGCGAGACCGGCACGCCATTCATGTCGGCCAGTTCGCTGCGCTTCGTGCCGGACATTGTGGCTCTGAAAGATGAAGTGGCCGATCTGGGCAACATTTCTCTGTGCCAGAGCATCTGCGGCAATGAACTGGTATATTATGGCATTCACGCATTGTCGATGTATTACGGTGTCTTCGGCGGCGGTGCGGTTTCATGTGTGAACGTCGGGCAGCCCGATCGCAATATCGTGCGGGTGCGCTTTGACTGCGGCCGCGACCTCGTACTGATGGTCGCCGAGGGCGCATACATGCAGGCCGGCTACCAGATCAATGTGTATGGCCAGAAGGGCTGGCGCTCTGTTGTGCCGGATCTGGATTCGCTGTATTACTATCTGCAGGAAGAGTTCATCAACATGCTGCGGACAGGTGTCGAGCCTGTTCCGGTCGAAGAGGAAGTGGAAGTCATCGCGGTGCTGGAAGCCGGCAAACGCTCACTTGCCGAAGGCCGCGAAGTGACGATTGCTGAGGTCATGGAGGGCTGAGAAGCTCGCCGTGCGAGTGACCACGTGACAGGTCGCAGGGGTCGCCAGAAATGGGCGACCCCTGTTTTGTGCCTATGGGTGAGTAGCTTCAGCGTGATAAAAGACATGACGAGCCTCTTGGGGGGAGGCCCGTCATGGTACCATGCCGCAATCGCAGAAAGCGCCGAGGGGATCCGCCGGAATATGGCCTGCTTTTGCGATGCTTGCGACATAGTGAACTGCTTATAATACTATTTAGACATATTAGTGTTGCCTCCTGCAATATTGCGACAGCCGAGTGGAGATTTTTCATGTGAAGAAAGTGATGAATTCAGCATGAAGGACATTGTGACAGCGGGCCCGAAGTGAGAATTGGGAATGCAAGTATGCGTTACTGTATGCGGAGAATGTTACAGAGGTGAGGCGAATTGGCTATTCCGACGATTGCACTGCGATCTGGATATGAGATGCCTGTATTCGGGCTGGGGACGTGGCGCCTCGCTGACGCCGAGTGTTCGGAGATGGTGGCGGCGGCCCTGGAACTCGGATACACGCAGATTGATACAGCTGACATGTATGAAAACCACGTTGCAGTCGGGAAAGGGCTGCAGGGCTTTGACCGCGAGACATACTTTCTGACCTCAAAAGTTCCGCCCGACAAGTTGCGACCGGAGGATGTCGTGGCAACATGTGAGCGGAATCTGGAAGAGTTGGGGGTAGAGTACCTTGATCTCTACCTGATTCATTGGCCAAATCACGACATACCAATGGAGGATACGTTTGCTGGATTTGAGCTGCTTGTCCAGCGGGGTATGGTGCGAAGCATCGGAGTGAGTAATTTCGTAGTGCAGCGGCTTCACCGAGCGATTGGCATCAGTGCTGTGCCGATTTGCATAAATCAAGTGGAATATCATCCCATGCTGAATCAGAGCAAGCTGCACGAATTCTGCATGAAGAATGCAATTTACCTTACGGCGTATTGCCCTCTGGGACGTGGTGAAGCACTGAGGCTTGCGGTGATTCAGAAATTGGCAGAACATTATGGGAAGACACCGGCGCAGATTTGCCTGAGATGGCTGCTTCAGAAAAGTATCGTCGCAATTCCAAAGACGAGTTCTCGCGAGCGGCTTGCGGAGAATATGCGACTGTTTGATTGGGATTTGGCGGCTGAGGACATGCAGAGAATCGATGACATCCCGCTGAACAAGCGCCTGATCAATCCAGATTTCTCCGAGTTCTGATGCGCTGGAATTGCGGGCGGCGAAGCGGACGGCAGAAGCCGTCCGCTTTTTTTTGCCCTGGATGTTGCTCAGTTTTCGATTTGTATAGTGGTCAGCCAGTCGCCATTTTCCGGGTCGAGTTGAGAAGGCTTGAGCCATTTGGCGTGGCCATCGCAGAAGCTGTAATTGGCACCCCCGTTGTGACGCACTGCCCAACTTGCGTTGGGTACCCACCTCACCGCGTCCTCGCCCATAGGATTGGCCACCTCATGGATGCCCGGACTCTCCATCAGTATGATGCAATTTGAGGCATCCTGAATGCAGCTGAGGGGTTGTGCATATGGTGGGGTATGTGTGCCCCAGTCGTAGTGCGCGTAGTTAATGCCGTAGCCCGCGTACATGCCATAGTCATCAAAGCGACCGTCAAATGCACGGGTCTCAAATGTGCGGCTTGGGCACATGAATATCTGAGTATTCTTCACGTAGGGCATGATCATGCCGCGCCATGTGCCATCGCCGTAGCTGTCGTCGCCGCTGCCGTCGTAGTCGAGGTCGTCCCATGGCAATACTTCATCATAGTCATCTGTATACATCATAACGCCGAGTGTAAGTTGCTTGAGATTGCTGAGGCAGCTGGTCTGACGGGCTTTCTCGCGGACTCTGGCGAAAACCGGGAAAAGTATTGCGGCCAGTATCGCAATTATTGCGATGACCACCAGCAACTCAATAAGCGTAAAACCAGTCCGCTTGCTCATACTCCTCCAGCGCTGAATTGTGGTATGTGTGCAACCTTGGTTAAGAGTATCTCCCGCTTGCCAATAAGCCAAACAGCAGGTCTCGCCTGTCAGAGAAATGTTTCGTCTTGTGGGCGCGACATTCCTTGCGGGATCGTCGCGGATACGCAGAGCCCAGGAAAAGTAGAAGCCACCTCGTCTTCAAAACGAGGTGGCTTGGTAGAAACGTTATCTTCGCCTTGCTCGAGCTCACCACGGAGCTGTACAGCCTGGTTAGTGAGACACGTATCTGCTGTTTGCCTTACTTTTGTCAGCGGGAATGCAGTACTTTAATGGTGTCTTCACCATAGAATGCTTTGAGTGCGCCGCTGTCTGTACGATAATAGCCAGAGACTTTTGCGACGGTTTCGCCTTTCGTAACGTTAAGATCCATTTTGTCAAAGTGAAGCAACAGATCGTTATCGCCATCAGGCGGCATGGGCTTGCCATCTGGCAGCTCCGGCGATACGCCTACATCTTCGATGGTCCAGCGCAGGGGGGCTGCGCCAGCGAAGCGGACGGATTCAGGAACGACGGAGGTGGCGTCAAATGAGTCCGTGGTCAATATCGCAACAGCGATGACCCCAGGGGATTTCAGGTTAATGGGATTGGGATTACTGCATGGCTTGATGTCGATAGTCACGCGCAGTGTTGTATTCCGATTGCGGAACTTTGCTGAATCTTTTGCTGGACTATTTGAGAATACTCCGGTAGCGGCGAGCAACGTTCCGACAAACGTCACGGCTGCGATGCCGATAATCCACTTTTTCATTGTTCATACACCTTCTCAGAATTTATATGGTACATAGCTCGCAGACCGCGCAGATCTGGAGGCACAAAATCAAGCAATGAGTATGACAGATTGATTTTGATTGCCTATACGAGGACTCACAGTTGATAGCGATGGGTGACTTGCAGTGGTTGAATGACCGGAGGTTTGGGGACAACCGATCGAGCTATAGATGTCACATTTCAATGCTACGTTAGATCAATTCTATATCAATAATACTTGAGATGTCAATCTTTATCTAAAGAAATATTGATTAAACATTGCCTGCATTACGCGGGAATGTAAAAAAACCAGAGGCAGAATCTAAGATTTTGGGGTAGTTTTGGTAGGAATGCATGCGCAGCGCGTGAAGCCAATGGGATTGCGGCATTGCTCCAGAAATCTTGATTGGCGACGATGTGTGGCTGGCACGATTGGCTGTACGGAGGAATGCTAATGCCCGCCACCGAGTTGGTGGCGGGCATTATAGAGGGGGCGTCTTTCAGTTGCGGTCGATTGGAGCTCTATACCTCGGTTTTGCTTTTGCGACGACGTGCTGCGACCAGGCCTGCAATGCCCATGCTGAGGAGCGCAAGAGTGCCTGGTTCGGGCGTGGAGCCGTACAGCCTTATATTTGCGTCAAATTCGTTACCGTCATTGCGGCAGCCTTCAATGAAGCTGATACCGACGGTCTGGCCGTCCGCAAATTGCCCAAAATAGCTTATTGGGATTGTGAATTCAAGCACGTAGGTGGGGTAGAGCGACTCTTCGAGTCCGCCTGCGAATGCGTACTCGTAGCAGTCGACTGTGACTGCGCCGAGTAACGATCCGGAGAATGAGGTGAAATTGGGGTCAAAATTGGTGTGCTCTCCGCCAGCATCGACTGCACCGGTTGGCGTGCCGACATACCAGTCACTGTTTGCGGTTCTGTAGAGGTTGGTGCCGATTGTTGTGCCGCCGGAGGTAGCATCATCATATTCATTTAACGGGCGTATCTCGTTGTTTACGTTGACGCCGTAGTCATAGCTGAAACCATCGCTGTAGGGACTGTTCAGACCGAAGTCAAGTGCCAGATCTCCAGATACGACGAGGGCGTCAGGATCCGGATCAAGTCGCTCCTCGAGATAGCCAGGGGCCTGTGGAAACGATGTGACGATTGCGATGTAGAGGTTTGTGTCGTCATTGTCGAAATAGAGCGCTTCAACGTCGTAGGGTTCAGCGCCTGATGGGTACTGGCCTGAGCCTGGTGCGGTTGCATAGTCGTCGAGGTTGGTATCTGACCAGGAGCCCCACCAGTCATCCGCAACCCAATCGACTGTGGATGTGTTAAGCGTGGGTGCGAAGCTGCTCTGAAGCATCGGATAGCTTGTGGCGCCTTGGTAGATGTCAGTATATGAATTTGCTGTATCAAGCAGGAGCGTGACGCCAAAATGATCAGTAAGCAGCGTAGCGTGGGCGGCTCCAAGATTCATAATTGAAAACACTGCCATGAAGGCCGTGAGACGCAGCGTATTTCTCATTGTCTCCAATCCTCCTTCTTACGTCTAACTCAGAAACATAGCAATACAAGCAATGCGTGGAGGTCTTTTACTCCAACATTTTGGCACCCTACACGTAAGTATATTATTGATGTCTGGTCTACGTCAATGAAATCTGGAGATTTTTTTCTTAAAAGTGAAGAAAACAGGTTATTTCTTCAGGCATCTTGAGATGGTGCTTGCGACTTCGGATAATCAGGTGCAGGAGCTGGGATGATTTCGGCGGCAGTGAGCATTGTGGTATCGTGCTTGAAGAAACGCAATCCACACTTATCTGAAGAGATCAATCGGGCGCAGCGTCACATTGCGTGAATGGTTATTGAGACTGGTGGCCCGCTACATGGTTAGTGGCGGGCGTTATGTGGGGTGCCCGGTTGTGGCAGATCAGATCAGTGCTCTATGCCTCAATCTTACTGTTGCGTCGGCGACGTGCTGCGATCAGACCAGCAAGGCCCATGCTAAGGAGCGCAAGCGTGGTTGGCTCTGGCATGGATGTGGTTCCGTACAGTCTGATGTTTGCATCAAGCTCGTTGCCGTCATTTCGGCAGCCCTCAATAAAGCTGACGCCAATTTTCTGACCGTTGACGAGCTCAGGGAAATAGCTGATTGGAATTGTGACTTCAACGATATAAGTGGGATAGAGCGTTTCTTCGAGTCCATCTGCGAAAGTGTACTCGTAATAGTCGACCATAGCTGCGCCAAGCAGTGTGCCGGAGAATGAGCTGAAATTGGGATCAAAATTTGTGTGCTCTCCGCCAGCTTTGACCGCACCCTCAGGTGTGGCGGTATACCAATCGCTGTTCGCGGTGCGGTACAGTTCATTGCCGACAGCTGGGATTTCGGCGGCAGCGGCATTCTCTGCTGCGTCTGTCTGGCGGATTTCATTGCCGATATTGATGCCATAGTCGTAGCTGAAACCATCACTGTAGGGATCATTTATACCAAAGTCGAGTGCCAAATCACCAGGGCCCACAAACATATCGTAATAACGACTGTCAGTAATGCCGAATGGCGGAAATGATGTGACGACCGCAATGTAGAGGTTAGTGTCGTCATTGTCGAAATATAGCGCTTCAACGTCATAGGGTTCAGAGCCGGATGGGTACTGGCCTGAGTCGGGATCAGTGACATGCGCCGTGATGTGGGTTGTTGACCAGGAACCCCACCAGTCATCCGCGATCCAATTGACCGTGGATGTGTTAAGAGTGGGTGTGAAGCTGCTCTGCAACATTGGATAACTTGTGGTGCCTTGGTAGGTGTCTGTGTATGAATTTGCTGTATCGAGCAGGAGCGTGACGCCGAAATGATCACTGAGCAACGTGGCGTGAGCGACTCCAATACTCATAACTGAAAATGTTATTATGAAGGCTGTGAGATGCATGAGATTTCTCATTGCCTCCAATCCTCCTTCTTACATCTAACTGCAAAACTATGAGAATGCAAGCGGCAACCGATACCGTGAAGGTCCTTCGCTTCACTCTTTTGGCATCCGTTGCGCAAGTATAGTATTGATATTTGGCCACGTCAATAAAATCTGGAAATTTATTGCTCGAAAGTGGAGAAAATACACTATTTCTCTAGTTATATTGAGTAATCTGCACTCTATACTCCTATCTTTGTGTAGAAGAACGGGGAAGCGGACTTGAGGCC
>CAYSRY010000103.1:0-10996 GCA_964433395.1 uncultured Armatimonadia bacterium
GCTGAATGCCGTGATATGATCCGTGCAGCAGATGAGAACGGCGTGCAGCTAACGGTTGGACACAACACACGCTATTCCCCAGCATTCAGCCAAGCCAGGCGTCTCATCGAAGCAGGCGAAATTGGAGACATCATATCGATCGACGGCATTTTTGCTGTAGGCCCATTCACTCGGGATCTGACGCGACCTACGTTCTGGGGCATTAAAGCTGGTGCCCGTGGACACGGTTACGTGATGAATTTTGGATGCCACTATATGGACACGGCACGTTTTCTCCTGAACGAAGATGCGAAATCGGTCAGCGCTTACATCACCAACCGTTACAGCCAAGGCTACGCACCTGAAGACCAATTCACCATAACTGCAGTGACCCCCAGCGACCGCATTGTCAATATCGCACTCTATGCCCAGCTCAAACCATCCAACATCCGCAACAACGGCTTCGTCATTTTCGGCTCCGAAGGCGTAATCGAGGCATACTATCGTCCCGACCGCGTCTACATCCATCGTCACAATGATGACGATTACTCTCAGATTCAGATTGATGATGACCTCGCGGTTAACACACAGCTCAGATTGCACCGTGAGCTGCGGGCCGCCATCTGTGGTCAAAACAACGTGAAGGTGACAGGCGTCGACGGTTACCATGCAGTTGAGTTTGCACTAGCCTCATACCTCGCTCACGAGCGACGGGCCTGGATCGACCTGCCGCTCGGCCCAGAACACTATGAATACGGTGGCCCCATCATGCACGAGAGTCTGCCAATCGCGGAACCATAATTCCGCATACTGCCAACTCTGCATACACACAAAAAAAACGGGCCGGGGGTATCCCCCCGGCCCGTTCAGCTTTTGCCTCATTCCCTCTCCCACACTTCCAGCGCATGCCGGAAATCCGGAAAACTCCTGCCACGTACATACTTCCGTTTCATCATTGCGTTGGGATCTTTCCCATAGAACGCTCGGGATTCACGCATAAATCCGTGCGATCTGAGCACACCACCAATGTCGGCGGCAATTTTCTCTACATCAATCTCGCCCCAGCCGGATAATGGCGAATATTGCAGGAACACCCGATGTGGCCGCTTCTTGATGAGATACTCATTCACCTTGGCAGGATCTTGATATGCGTTCATCACATATTCTGCGCCATCACCATAGTAATAAACAAACGGAGATGTCAGAGACCATACTGCATCATCGGGACCAACCTGATTGCGCACAAAAGCAGCCAGCCGCCCCCACGGTTCGCACAACTCAATATACTGGTATTCGCGCTGCATGTAGAGATTTACAAGCCCGTAGATGGCCACGATGGCTATGGCACCTGCACAGGCCACCTGCAACCATTTCCTGCGCATGCTCACAAGCCCCGCAGCCATGCCCACATGTAGCGGCACAAGCATGACAAGCCAATACCGCGAAGACGCTGTCATGGGCACTATGATGATTATTGGCATGCACAGGACTATGAAGAGTAAGGCTGGCGTCCGGATGCTCCGCACCACTGGATCGTTACTCCGGAAACAGAACCACGCAACGCAGATGAGAGCTGCACAAGCAAGCCCCATGATCGGCCAGTTCCACGGGAAGACCGTTGGACCGACAAGAAGATTTTGTGCAATCAACCCCAATGTACCTGCGGAGCTGAAGACATTGTCGAGATGCTGTCCCCCAACCGCATTTGGTCTGAACCACTGGGGGCCACATAGCACAGCCGGTAACGAAAGAACCACGGCAGTGATCGCCATAAAGTACCAGCCGCGCAAAAGCTCACGCTTCCGCAGGGCAGCCGCAAATCCAAGTAACAGCAGCGCCCCTACCGGTACTGCGGCGACATAGACCGTCGACACGGCAAGCGCCATGAGCAGGCCGGCGCACACCCATCCCCAATGCCTGCCCCTCCTCACACCGACAAGCATACACAGAATGGCGATACCGAGAAGTGCTGCGACATAAGGATGCCACCGGTTGGTCTGGCTGAACAACACAGCCATAGGGGAGGTCGCAGTGAGAAGCCCCGCGATCAACGCCAGTTGCGGCGCACCAAACAGGAGTGGCACAAGAAACGACACCGCAACCAATGCAATTCCACTGAGCGCCCCACCTATACGCAGGGAAAACTCACTACGTGCCCCGAACACATCCAGTAATTTGGGTATGGCATAGTGAAGAGGAGGATGCCACGATGGCGTCTCCACTTGCCAAGTCTGCCAGAAAGGGTAATCACGCACTAATGTTATACTAAGTATTTCATCACCATGCAGTGAACGCGTTCCCAGGCAGTAAAAACGCAGTGCGGCTGCAACAATAATCACGAGCAAAAAGCCTTGCAACGCTGTGAGACGAAGGCTGCCGCATCGCATTATCACTGTGGCAGGCCCGATGACCTCACATTGTTGGGGCGATTCTATTGCGATCATCCATTCATCCGATCATGTTTGTGCAAATTTGCTACTGCGTATTGTTCTCAGTTGTGGCAGTCAACTCCGGGAACATACCCTGATTGTTTTTCTGGCTGTCTCTGTAACGCTTGAGATCCTGCAGAAGATTCTCAAGCCGGATAATGAGTTGGTCCAAGGTATCGCCTGTGGCGATGGCCTCATACACTTCAATCTCTCCAAGCTCAACAAACTGGTCGGAATACCAGTTGCTCTCTACGACAACTTTCAGAAACCGACACTCGACAGGCGGAAAATCAAAAGTCTGTTTAAGTGGCTTATTCAGTAAGCGGCCGCTCTTAACTTCCACCCAAGGGCCATCGGCTGTAGTGTTGGACACGAGTATCCGAAAGTCTTTCGCCCACCGTCCAATTTCCAAGGGATCATCGGTCGTTGGATCCAGACGCACACGCGAGACTAATTTCGTCTTACTCTCCTTGAAACCTAACACAAACCACTGTGGTGCACCGGGTTGCGGCGCAACGGCTGACGACCAGCCGTATGAATCCAGCGGACGATCGGTACCACTGACATATTTGCCGTCGATTACATTGCTTATCTGCCATTGCTTGACTGCATTCCCATTTTCATCAACGACCTGACTAGAGAACGCTACGATATGCCCCCCGTTCGCGACGTGAGCAATGTTTGTCGCACCCACAGCAAATTCCTCAGAGCAGTACGCCGGAACAGCAAACACAGCGCAAGCTATACCGACTATTATAAGCAATGCTGGGTATTTTCTCGTCATATGCTTCACCTCGTGCTTCATCTCGTATGTGTGCCCGCTATCCCGATTACTGTACCGAAGCATCCAACATGAAACTGTCCGAGTGGACAACGGTCCCGTTGCGGTACACTTCTATCTCGGCATTTCCCCGAATTATCACGGGCATTTCAAAACTGTCGCCTGGCTTCAATGTCCGACTGTCTAACTGTAGACGCGGACTCACATCATCACTTACAACTATCTTTATTTCCTGACGTGCCTGCACTCCCTGAGCAGTGACACGGACAATTACGCGACGCTCGTCTGACCGCGCGGCCTGGTAGGTCTCGTCAGGAACGATCTCGATGAATGGCTCAGCCACCTGTTCATTGCCGTCACCGCCATTATTCACGAGACCTGTTTCGCCAGACGCACCATCGTCAGGCAGTACTTCCTTCTCAGGGCCTTTGCTCACCACGAGATCGATGCCATGCCCCTCTTCGACTCGAGCACCGGCAGCCACTTCCTGACTAATCACTTCGTTCTCGGGCACCTGGTCGCTGAAGACTCTCTCAACTTCACCTAATTGCAGGCCAGCTGCAATTAGCAACTGTTCAGCCGTCCTTAGGTCTTTACCGGCCACATTCACCACAGTGACTTCCTCTTTACCCTTGTTAACCGTGATGTTCACACGGGTGTCAGTCCGCACTGTAGCTCCGACTTCAGGACTCTGAGCGATAACGACTCCTGCGGGCGCATCATTTTCGGTTACGTAGGTAATGTGGCCAATCTGCAGCCCGGCCTCACTAAGCACGCGGGCAGCTTCAGCCTCCGCCAGCCCCTTCACCATAGGAATCTGCACGTTTTTGGGATCCTGCCCTGGGTAGAATGTCACCTTAGCAAGCCAGACCACTCCTGCAAGCGCTAATATCCCAAGGATGATCGCCCCAACCATGACACCCATCATTGCTGCATTGTTGCGGCTGGGCCGTACAGGGCGAGCCTCAGGCGCTGAGGGCGCAGCGACTCTGCGCGGGGGCACAGCGCCAGGCGGTTGAGTCTGCGTGATCGGGACACTGATCCGGACTGTTGCTTCCTCGGCCACATTGGGCGTGAGGATGCCTGTCTGATCTAACTCAACACCATCCGCGAGCTTCTCAAGATCCATCAACATCTCATTCGCATTGCGATAGCGCCTGGCCAGATCACGCATCAGTGCCTTGCCGACGACAAACTCGACGGACGGCCCCATATTTACGTTCCGTAGATGCAGCGGCGGCACTCTCTCCTGTACATGCTTAGCAGCGATCTCCGCTGCGCTGTTACCATTGAATGGCAACGATCCGGTGAGTGCCTCATACATCACAATGCCAAGACTGTAGAGGTCTGACTGCGGCCCCATGGCTCGCCCCTGCGCCTGCTCAGGTGACATATAGTGAGCCGATCCCAGTACCATTCCGTCATCGGTGAGGCCGCACTCTCCGGTAATCGCTGCGATGCCGAAGTCAGACAGTTTCGCGTGCCCATCGTTCGTAAAAAGGATGTTATGCGGCTTCACATCTCTGTGCACGATTCCTACGCGATGGGCATAGGCAAGCGCACGGCAACACTCGATGCTGACCTGAAGAACCTTGCGCAGAGGCAGTGGGGCATATTCTCGGATAATCCGTTTGAAATCGGGCTCAGGCAGGTACTCCATCACGATGAAATGGATACCATTGTCACTGCCTGTGTCGTATATTTGGACTATGTTCGGATGATTCAGTTTCGCAGCAGCGTGCGCTTCGCGCTGAAATCGCGACACTATCTCGGCGTCGCTTGTATGCTCCTCTTTGAGAACCTTTATCGCGATTTCACGTTCAAGCGATATATCGAGACCACGATACACGACCGCGACTCCGCCTTCGCCGATCTGTTCATCCACTCTGTAGCGTCCAGCAATCAGAGAGCCTTCCATTGGGCTACCGCTCCCCTTGGCTGTAGTGTAGTGTGTGTACAATGCTCAACGCTCATACTCCAATGCAGCTTTCAACACCGCAGCAGCAATCGGCCCGGCAGTTTCCGAGCCACTGCCACCATTCTCAATCATTACGGTGACAACCACAGTGGGAGCTTCGTATGGTGCAAAGCACGTGAACCATGCGTGCGCGTCTCCCGAAGGATTCTGGGCAGACCCGGTCTTCGCAGCCACTTCGGTGCCAGCTAAATCAACTACTGCTCCCGTTCCATCTTCTACAACTGCCCGCATCATACCTGCCACCGCATCTGCCGTCTCTTTGCTCACCGCGCGACCCAATTTCGTGCTGCTGCCACGCGTTAACGTCCTGCCTCCGGATGTGTTCACGTGCTCAATGAGCAGTGGCTGCACGACCTCGCCACCATTGGCGATCGTAGCAGTCAGCCGCGCAATTGCCAACGGTGTCACCAGCGTCTTGCCTTGGCCAAAACTCGCCTCGACGAGCTCAAGTTCGCCTTTGTATCCTAAGAAATCGGCCATCCGTCCTGCAACAGTCGGCAGAGGAAGATTGGCTGCATCGAGAAGATGGAACTTCCTCACATACTCTCGGAAACGCTCCGGCCCTATCTCGTCCCCAAGCTTGGCGAACGCTATATTGCAGGAATCGGCCATCGCCCACTCCATGCTCAGTTCTCCGTGCCCCGATAGTCGCCGGCATTTTACCGTCGTGCCACCAATACGTTCTGTCCCCTTACAATGCAGCTTCGTTGCGGGATTCGCTATGCCAGCATCTACTGCGGCAGAAGCTGTAAAGATTTTAAACACTGACCCCGGCGGATACATTCCCTGAAGTGCTCTGTTCAGTTCGGGCTTTGAGGGGTCATAACTGAAGACGTTATATGCCTCTGCCGATGAGGTGACAGATGCTGCTTCGTAGGTCGGTGAACTGTAGAGACAAAGAACACGCCCATCACGTGGATCCATAGCAATAACAGCGCCGCGCCGACCGTCCATCATCCGATCTGCGATCTGCTGCAAACCAGCATTGATAGTCAGGTACACATCATTTCCAATGGGCTCACCGTGCAACAGATCCTCCAGCGGATGGCCGTAGACCCCCTGAGCATACAATACATCACTTAACGTCTTCTGGAGGCCGCTCCGGTTGTTGTAGCCAGTCAGATGACAAAATGCCTCAGTATCCGGATAGACTCGCTCCCATCCATCTTGACCAGGCCGCGAATCGAGGATCACTAAGCCGTCCTCAGTCAGCAACCGCCCGGGCTGGATGCGCCGCTGCATCCGTTCCGCGCGATTATTCTCTTTGGCCGAATTCAGGCTGGGGGCGGCGATGACTTGCCAGTACGTCAGTGCGATGCAAAGCACCACAAAGCCGGCCAATGGCCATGAAGCCAGTTTTCTGATATCTTGACTCAGACTGTCCATTGCTCAGGTATTCGCGACCGCTTGGCGGTCGTCCTCACTAATCTGCGGACGACAATCCCTCGAAACCGCGAGGACCAGTCCCAGCGCGATGAAATTCGCTATGATGGAGCTCCCGCCATAGCTGACAAATGGGACAGTAATGCCAGTCAGCGGGATGATTCTAAGAAGGCCTCCAACGATTATCAGAGTCTGCAGTGCAAACACTGTTCCAAGACTCGCGGCGAGAAGACCCCCAAATCGGTCACGCGCCTGCCAGGCTATGGCAAACGTACGATATGCAACAAATGCGAAGAGCAATATGATACCAACCGTGCCGAAGAGGCCTATCTCTTCACCAATGACGGCGAGGATTGTGTCTGTCTCTGCGGCAGGCAGACTCTCTGGGAACCCTTTGCCGAAGCCCACACCACTCATGCCACCGGCAGCAAGCCCATAAAGCACCTGCAGAATCTGATGCCCCGCACCAAATGGGTCTACGTTTGGATGAAGCCACGCTTCCACGCGGCGACCGACATGTGGAAAATGGTAGTAGGCAGCCACCGCTCCCGAAGCGAAAAACACGGACATGACGGCACCATATCGCTTCCGACCGGTTGCAAGATAGCTGACCGCGATGAAAAGCCCAAAGAACAGTAACGCTGCTCCAAGGTCGCGCATCAACACAAACACAGCAAGAGAGAGAACGACTAAGACCAGGAGTGGCCCCATATAGCGCAGCGCAAGTGAAGGAAGCAGCGCTCGGTCTTCGCTGCGGCTCCGGATAATATCTACTTTGTCCGCTACGTAGCCAGCCAGGAAAAGACACATAAGTATTTTTGCAAATTCCCCTGGCTGAAAAGAAAATAGCCCCCCCGGCTCAAGCCACAACTTGGCACCGTTCTTCTCGACGCCCCATAGCATGGTCACGCCCAGCAACCCGATTGCAACAAATCCTGCAGTGTATTTGTACTTGGCCAGATCGCGCACATCATCGACAACAAAATACAGAACAGTCATGAGAGCGCTGCCCATCATCACCCAGATAATCTGCCGAGACGCCAGTTCCGCGTCCAGACGCCACAGGAAGATGACCCCGATCCCGGCAAGCAGAGAAACGGCGGGGAGCAGAAGATGATCGCGCCCATCCCAGTCCATCTGCATGAGCAGACAGGCCGCCATAAAACTCCCGCCAACTGTGAACACACGGAATATGCGTAACACCGACTGGCCTTGGTCAAGACACACCAACAGAAGCCCAAGGCCCATGAGACCTGTGCTGAGAAGCAAAAGTATTATTTCGGCCCGTTGCAGGCTGTGCTTCCTCAAAACCTATTCACCCATTGGTGATGCAAATCACAAGTCAGCGTTGAAACTCTGAAGACAACCCGAA
The DNA here is from genome assembly GCA_964433395.1 of uncultured Armatimonadia bacterium. Lineage (GTDB taxonomy): Bacteria > Armatimonadota > Zipacnadia > Zipacnadales > UBA11051 > UBA11051. Next base: position 7,923 of record CAYSRY010000103.1, read on the forward strand.
AAGTCGCTCAGTGACCACACAAACGACGCGGCTGCCCTGACAACGTCTACGGACGGGCACTGTACACAAGCGTCGCAGTACCGATCCGCAGCATGTCACCCTCGGCGAGCACGATGTCATCATGCACGCGTCGACCGTTGCAGAAAGTTCCGTTGGTGCTGCCACGATCACGCAAAATGCGCTGGCCATCTTTAAGAAATATCAGCGCGTGGCGACTCGATGCAAAGCGATCGCCTATGACAATAGCATTCTCGGCGCTTCGCCCGATTGTCACCGCAGCGGTAAGTGCGAAAATCTGACCATTCTGCAGGCCGGAGTCGCCTCTGTCATGCACGATAAGCTGGGCAGTCGCGCTCTGTGACTGTGGACGAGAACGCGGCACGGTTTCAGACTGCCGTTGCTGAGGCATTGCGCTGACAGACGCATCGCTGTTCGGCGCAGAAGTCTCTGCCGGGGCGAGATCGCGTAGCAATGCCGGGCGCGAAGTGCTCGGCTGAGCCTCAGAATGCTCTGTGCCTAATGGAATACTGACACTGCTGCCCCCCAAAGCCTCACTCACATCAGCATTCCGCGCTTTCACAGGTGTTGGCTTGCTTGCACCGCGACGCTGCTCAACTGGTTGTTTCGCAGGCATGACGGGGTGCGAGACGCGCACAGGGGCAGCGGTCTCAACCTTGAGGCTACGAAAAAGTTCGCGAAATATGCGATACAGGAACACGTACAAGCCGGCCAGAAACACGTATTTCCCGATCAACTGCACTAATCCAAGATAGGGCACAGTGTCACTCCACGTGGAACCTGAGCTGAATCAGGCCCACCTCAATGAGATCACCATGAAACAGCGTGACCCGATCGACGGGTTCGCCATTCACATAGGTGCCATTTGCACTGCCCAGATCCTCTATCTCGTACTCGACGTACGTATATGCGATCCGGCAGTGACGTCTCGATATTTCCGGCGCCTGCAGAACTATCTCGCAATCAATGCTGCGCCCAAGCACTGCTTCAGCACCGATAGAATGCCGATCGTGCTGTGATTGGCCTGCCTCGATTTGCACAAAGGCGGTCTTCGGACATGCCGCAAAATCAGCCTGCGTGCGTGTTTGACCAAGCCGAAGTTCCTCATCCCGGGCCAATTTGACACTTACATAGGGCCCGATGTGCCATCCTTCAGTCTCCGCGTATCCAATCAGATGTTGATTAAGCTCATTGGTGACTGCCTCACCGATCGTCTCCATCTGTTCATGATCCTGCGGAGACAGGAAGACGATATAAGAGTTCGCCACGAAGGTGCCTTCCGCCGCGTGCAGTCGACTTGCCAGGGCAGTGGCACGAAGACTCGCGGCAAGCTCAAGTGGATGGAGCTTGCCGGGGAAAAGCCGGGCAAACGGCTCTTCGAGTGCTCTTCTGAGAACTGCTTCTAAACGCTCAATCATAATGTATTGTCTGGGCCCTCACCCCACTGAATTAATTATATCAGAATCAGCGGCTGAAGTCACTTATCGACAATACACGTATGACGCAGGTGAGGGCGCCGCTCAAAAAGAAACACCAGTACATCCTGTTCTATTCATAAGGTCTTACCTGATGATAAGGTTCCCATACACTCGCAGCGCACATTCTGTTCGCACAGAGCAGGCCATTTTTTTACACTGCACCACCCCCTGCTGCTCCTCAACTACTGTTAAATACATCACAGGAAAAAAATAGGCAACTCCATATACAGCATGATATACATCATGACGGAAACGATTGGTGACCAACATGCATTACACCACAAAGATTGAGACCCTGACCAATGACTTCGATGGAAAGACACATTGGTTCCAGCCACGGGCTGGCATCGTTCCGGGGGCCGGCAAACATGGTATGCCTGCTGTAGTTATGACACTCCAGAAGGCTACCCTCCAGGGAGCAGACGTCTTTTTCGGTCTCAACCAGATGCGTAGCGACGACCTCGGCGCAACATGGGAAGGTCCCTCCCCGGAAACCACACTGGACCGCAGAAGAGAGACTGATGGCTCTGAGGTCGTCATCTGCGATGCTTCACCAAAATGGCATGCAGGCACTCGCAAACTTCTTTCCACTGGCCACACTGCCCGCTATGTGGGCGACCACCTTATGCCCGACCCACGCCCAGTCGAGATTGCCTATACAACCTACGACGAGCAATCCCGACATTGGTCACAATGGGCTATTGTTGAAATGCCCGAGGACCCAGCATATTTCATCGCCAGCGCCAACTGTGGTCAGCGAGTCGACCTTGACGATGGAACAATTCTGATGCCGACGCGATTTCATCCGAGGCCTGAGGACTCGTGGAAAATCTGTTATCAGACCGCGCTCGGTCGTTTCAGTTTTGACGGTGACACTCTACGCTTCCTTGAACATGGAAATGCTATCACTGTACCAGAGCCTCGCGGCCTCTATGAGGGCTCTCTGACGTGTTTTGACGGACGCTACTTCATGACTCTGCGCAACGATCAGTGCGGCTATGTAGCCACCAGCAGCGACGGCATCACTCTATCCGCACCTGTCCGCTGGACATTTGACGATGGCGAAGACCTTGGCAGTTACAACACTCAACAACACTGGGTTACCCACAGTGACGCATTGTTCCTTGTCTACACTCGCCGCGGCCTCAATAACGACCACGTCGTGCGGCATCGTGCGCCAATTGCCATCGCCCAGGTTGATCCTGACCGCCTCTGCGTCATCCGTGAAACAGAGCGCATTCTCATCCCTGAAAACAATGCCGCAATGGGTAATTTCATGGTTACTGACATAAGCCCGAGTGAGACCTGGGTTACTGTTGGCGAAGCATACATAAGCCTCAGCAAAGAGCTGAACTACACGCAGCCGCGCCGGGTACTATCCGCACGAATTTACTGGGAACAGCCTAACCGCCTCTTCGGCACGACCTGAATAACGTGCCATCCGACAAAGAAGAGCCGGTGAAAATATCTCCCACCGGCTCTTCTCTTCTGTGTTTATTAAGCCTCTTCCGCTGTCGTGATTCCATGCGACAGGTTTTGCGGAGGAAAACAAGTGGCAACACTGCAACAGAAAATCCA
>CAYSRY010000104.1:0-10914 GCA_964433395.1 uncultured Armatimonadia bacterium
AGCGCTCTCCCAGCTGAGCTATGGCCCCACATCAGCAGGGCTTGAGTATAGCAGAACACCCGATTGTGGTCAAGACAATCTGCACGCACTTTTGCAACTTCGCACAATCCGTTAACCGATTCATCTTCTAACTCATTGACACTTGGCCATGTCGCTGTCTATAATTGAATTCCTGTAGACATAGCAGGCCCTGCGGAGGGGTGACCGAGCGGCCGAAGGTGGCGGTCTTGAAAACCGTTGTGCGAAAGCACCGGGGGTTCGAATCCCTCCCCCTCCGCCAGATGCAAACAAAAGCCCGTCTTCTTCACGAAGACGGGCTTTTCGCGTATCTGCCCCAAGCTCATTAGCCCGCCTGTGAAACGATTTTCTCCAGATATATCCGTGCTGCGCGGGCGCGCTCATTCACGAGTTCCAGCGACATCTCTTTCTTCGCGTTGCTGCCCTCAAACCGCTCCACCATCAATGGCCCTGAAAAATCATGTGCCGCCAGGATTGTCATAATGGCCGAATGATCGATGTCGCCTTCACCTACAGGCGGAAACACTGGATTCGCACGCGCCCCGCGATGATCTTTGATACACATCGCAGCCACATATTCCGCGCAATCCTTGATATCTTCCGCTGTATCAAGCCCCTCATAAAAACTCACATTGCCTGCGTCATAACATATGCGCACAGAATCCGAGCCAATCCGCTCAACCGTCGCCTTTGCGCGCGCACCAAAAGCCGTCGTGCCTGTATGCGGCTTCAGGACAATCGTCACGCCAGAACCTGCGGCAAATTCAGCCACCCTGTCCATGCCGGCGAACCAGACATCCGTTATTTCATTCCACTGATCGGCGGGGTATTTCTCGTCGGGCCAGTTCAGGTACTCCCATGGTCCCCAACTCACCACAAATGGCACATCCAGCAGCACCGCGATCTCAAGCTTGCGCTCATAAGCGGCAATACTTTCGTCGCTGTCCAGATTGCCCGTACTTGCCATGATCATCTCGAAATTCAAACCAGTTTCAGCAATGACGGCGCCGACCGCTTCTGCCCCCTCATCACTGATGTCATCGGGGAATATCGGCACACCCTGATGCTGCGTCCCCGTGCAAACATACTCGTACCCGGCAGCCCGAATTCCACTCAATGCTTCCTCGAACGTGAACTCTGTCCACGGCAATGTCTGGCAACCAATTTTTGCGTTCACACTGTCTCACCTGATTCACAATCACAGATTCGCTGCGTCTACCACACAGCCTTCGCACATCGAAATCTTCGCGGCTTCAAGCAGCACCATCGTCCGACGCACATCTTTCCCCGAGGCTTCCGGCTCGCGGTCCTCAAGTATAGCCGCACCAAACTCCGCAAACTGTTCTTTCATCCCACCAAATTCCTGCAGCGGGACCTCAATTGTCTCCTCACCAACCACAATACTGTCCCCGTTTATGTACATCGCATCCTTCGTCCCCATGAGCGCAATGTCCCATGCCGATGCGCGACTGTTCACGGAGTGAGACTGCGTGGCCATGCCGCCATTTGAAAGCTCAATCTGTATTGTGATATCGTCGTAATCTCGCCAGAAAGGATTAATCTTCTGCCCCATTGCAAACACCCGTACTGGCGACGTACGCGTTAGCCACAAAATCAGGTCAGCCGCATGTGGCCCAAAACCATACAAAACCCAGCCAGCCGCCACACTTGGGTCATTCGCCCATGGCTCGCTCGAGAAATCCTTGGTAAATCCCCAACGTCGCCGAATGACGTTGCGTACCTCTCCGATGCGTCCTTCCTCGATGAGCTGTTTGGCTCGCTGATTGATATCACGAAATCTGAGGACTTGCCCTACCATAGTATAAACGCCATTCAGGTCGGCGGCCTCAATCATGGCGTCGCATTCCGCAAGCGTGGGCGCCATTGGCTTCTCCACGAAAACGTGCAGACCGTGCTCGGCCGCGAAGATCGCAGGGCCGTGATGGAAAACTGGCGGCGTCGCTATGTCTACTGCGTCAATTCCACCCGAACGTATCATGTCGCGCCAATCACAGAAAACAGCGTCTCCAGATCCCCCCGCCTCCGCCATGAATTCTGACGCTCGTTTGACGTTAACATCGCACACCGCTGCGACTTCGAACTCAGGCAACGTTTTCAGCGCCCGCAGATGGCTACCTGCAATGCCACCGCAGCCGATTATACCAAGCCGAATCGGCCGATCCAACATCATCGATCACCTCACTGACAGATATAAATCCTGAAGAACATTTCCACACACCGCATACTCGCACCTGCCAGCCTATATTCCGTTGAATGCCTGCAAATGATCGAAGCAACATTGACATATCGAACATTTGTTTGATAACATGATTATATAGGGGGGATTCTATACGAAGGATAGGATCGACACGCCGACGCACTACGCGAATGCACCAGGGACGCGCAAAATCTCGGGGCGGGAGGCACATATGCGGGCAGTCAAAGCGCCAGCATCCAAACAGGCCAATCCGCAGGAGGCTGGGAATGCACGCACTGTGATGCCTCAGAAAGCATCATCTGACCAACCGGTGTTGCTCATTGATTTGGCCCGTCCTGACAGAGTGCTCTTTTACAAACACTATCTGAGGATCCGACCAGCTGAATTCAGGCTGCTGCGAGTGCTTGCGCAGACACCGCGCCAATGCATTACGTACGAGGAACTCCATATGGCATTGTGGAACGACGAGGATTTTGTGTCGCCGACATCTCTGTATTCGCACCGTTCGCGACTCGAAAAGAAGATGAGAGAGGCTGCGAAACAGAGCGGAGTATTGATAGACCGCGACGTACTGCTGACGATTCGCAAGTATGGCATCATGCTCAACCTGAGGCCTGAACACGTGAAGATAAGCTGAAAGGGGAAGCCTTTCTCAGTTGTGTGTGGTGAAAACATCCAGGCTCCCAAGTGGCTGACTCATCATGTTTTGCGACCAGAGGGCATGTGAACCGTATGGATCTTCACGATAACTCTCTGCGATGATAAAAACACCGCCAAGCACCTCGGAACTCATTGCCCTCTGCAGGGCAATGGCTATTTCATACAGCGCCGCACCTGTGAGCTCTCCCGCCGTAATCAGCAGGCTGGCGTCAGCAGTAGCGATGGTCAACACTCGCAGCAACTCATCAGCAGTAGGCGCGTAGAAAGCGCCTTCCCGACGCACCTCCAGGTCGCAATCTCTCTCGCCGATCAGCTCTTCAAAACCATCGCGCACCGTCTCATCTGCCGCAAAGATTATTTTCGGTTCCCAATATGCCTGTCCCAGCTCAGTCTCACATCTGATGTATTGACGCACAAATTCAATACTCTCCGGATACATATTGGCGAGCACAAACTCATCAAAACTCATCTCGCGTTGGCATTCTTCCAACAGATTGGGGTCACCCGTACAGAAAAAATTCGCACAGGTAATCGGCTTGTAACGTCCGACCTGACACCCATCAGCATGAAAAAAACAGCGCGGTGGTGCAAGTCTGCGCCGGCGATAGTGAAACGTACCGTCGCCATTCGTAAAATTGGCCAGAGCTGCCTCGGCGCCGGGGAACTCATGGATTTTCCGCAGCAGATTCGATCGTATCGCTGAGAAGAGCATGATCCGATCCAGATTAGCCTGTGCAAGCTCAAATCCGGAGCCAATCCACTCAGCAAACTCACGCCATTGTTCCCGGAGTTCACGAAGATCCTGCATCTCTTCCGCCATCGTCTGCCCATATGCAGGTTCCATGAGCTTCATTACCTCATCGACTGTGTCGAGATCGGCGATCATCTCGCGCGCGCGTATCTGCAATACTTCGCCGACACTTCGACGTACTTCTGGATCAACCTGTACGCCCTTATACAGACGCCGCATGCCCTGCGAACCAACCATGGTCCCGCTGTGGCAGCAACTGAATTCGCACTGTCCACACACACGGGCAACTACATGGCCAAACTCATCAGACGCGTCAATGGCCGCGTTATAGAGCTCATTGCCTTTCATCGCGACACCGCCTGCTATGCACTCGCCTCACGCCCATAGTCCTCAATGAAGCTCTCGCGAATATCAAGGCCAAGGCCGGGCTTATCCTCAAACAGGAGGAAACCATTTTCAAAATGTGGTGGTTCAACCAGCATGGCCTCCATCAGACCCGTCTGGCTCGCCTCGACTTCCAGCCGCTCAGCATACGGCATGGCCGCAGACAGATTTGCTGCTGCCATAAGCGCCACTGGCGAAAATCCATTATGCAGCGACATGCGCACCTCACGCAGATCGGCCAAATCAGCAATTCTTCTCGCCGCAGTGATGCCTCCACACAGGCGCACATCTGCCATAGCCACATGCAGCGCATTCGCCGAAAGTGCATCCACGAATGGTTTTACGCCGAAAAGCGTTTCGCCTCCGGCGATCGGCGGTTCAATCGCAGCCGCCAGTCTCGCGTAGTCGTCCCAGCGCCCCGCGCGGAAGGGGTCCTCAAACCAGAAAACATCGTGGTTAGCCAGACGCGCCCCCACTGCCAGCGCATCATCATAGTTCTCATATGCAGAGTCTGCATCTGCTAACAGAACGACCTGATTTCCCAGCGCTTTGCGCAGACGGGCAACGCTCCGGCCATCATCATCGGCATTGCCGCAAAGCTTCATTTTCACTGCGCGATAACCGTCGACAACCATTGCACGTGCCTTCGCCACCAGCGTCTCGTCATCTTCCAGATACAGGCCGCTCGCATAGCAGTCCAGCCGCGGGCTTCTTACTCCGCCAAGCAATCGCGCAATGGAAAGCCCGGTCTGTTTGCCGGCCAGGTCCCACAATGCGATGTCGATACCGCTCATGACGGCGTGAAAATCCCGATGCCCGTTCGGCCCCAGGTCTTTCGCTTCCGAACCTGTTGCCACGGAAGCCATGCCATGCCAGATGAGAGCGCGATCAAGTACCTCTCTGTCCAGAACCAGATCAGCCAACATATCGGCTGCCACGTCAAAGTTCCGCTCATCACATATTGCCGCCTCGCCGAAGCCACAGGTCCCGTCGTCGGCAACCAGGCGTACAATATAGACGTCAAGTGACGAAATCTCACCACGTCTGGGCATGGGAGGGAGCGGTGTCTCAAGGGGATAGGTCAGCACAAAAGTGTCAACGTCAGTGATACGCATGTGGCAAACGGCCTCCGATCTTCATCAAACACGTATGCAAAAGAGCAACTCACCGCGTAATCCATTAGGCAGTGGCAAGGCGGCTAATGTTTCTTCCGTCTCTCGTCACGATCCGCTTCCCACGCACGCAGATAATTCAACAGATAACCAATCAGAACCGCACCCACTGCAGCGATGAGACCCGCCCAGAGAATCGCCATGTAATAGGCTTCACTCTCAACAAGTGTCCCACTCACTCTCCAGATGGTCAACGCTACCATGGCGCCTACAGCTATAACAGTCGTGCAGCTGCCACCAATTGGCCGATCAATGTCCCAACCGCCGCCCACATCGGTCGGAGGATAGCCCCAACGGGGCGCACGCTCGGGATCCGCGGGAATATCCGCCCAATACCATGCCCGCAATGCGCCATATAGTCGCCGCGTGACGATCTCAAGCCCATCAATGGTGTTCGCCTCACGACACACCATGCTGAGAGCGCGCGCACCTTCGGCACGCGCATGCCATCGTATGACAATTCGCCACACTCCGGCAGTTGGAGGAACAAGTTCAATCTGCTCGATCTGCTCTTTGGGCAGCCGCCAGCGGTACTCATCACCAACGAAAACCAGAGAGCCGCCCTGAAGTGCAACGAAACCCACGTCACGGTCCGTCTCGCCTTCCCAGATACGGATCTTCTCTCCTGGAGAAAAACCCACGAATACGCCGCCGACTCCCTCGACGCTCTCCCCGAAAGCCTCTGCCGCAATAGCACTGACTTGCTTTTTCAGCTGCAGATTCCCCAGAAGCGCCAGCGTTCCATGGCTATACCATGGTGCGAGGCCTGCGCAGATCAATGTCGCCGCCGTCACAAGCGCGCGGGCGAAAGGAGGAGGCGACATCCAGAACTGAAGCACAGCAATAGCAACCAGAAACGGGGCAACTCCTGCTGCCATCGTAACTGCCGCAGCCGTGACCCGATTCCGCTGTTTGAATTCCTTTGTGTAAAACTGTGCTGCCATGTCGTCTCCTGCGCTGCGCCTCTTCAGCACATTATTTCCACATTGCTTCAATCGTTGCTATGGCCGCATCGGCCAGCACCTGCCCGGCGTCGGCGCTATACTTCGCACTTGAGCCCTCATAGGCCCCTGCAGCCAGGGCCGCTGCCGTGGGAATGTACCCAATACACCCGTTAGCCAGCTCAATCAGGAATGTGCGCTGTGCACAACTCTGCTGTTTGATCGCCAGACCGAACTCAACAAAGTACTCCCCCGGAATCGACACGATGGCCACATCACCGAGACGAAGCACCTGTACTTCAACTTCTTCCGAAGTGATACCAGCATCAACGATCGCAAGGGCTCTCTCAGCCTTGCCGCGGGTGAAATCTCCCGATGAAATGCGCTTCCCGGCGACTTCGGGATCTGCCAGCAACGCACGATACTCGGCGATCTCCTCAGACGTAAACTCGCGCAGATTCAGTGCCACCTTCTCCGACGCGTATGAAATCGGCCCCAACTCGACGGGCCCGGCCACATAGTCACATTTCATGACCTCGCCCGCCAGTGTCCGTCCCATCAGGCGGGAATGATCGAACCCGCCCTGCCGTTTCTTTCCAAACACATTAATGTGATTCAGGTTCCCACACGCACCATTCCCAAACATTGTGAAAAAATCTGAACCGTATGCGTCGCGCAAAGCATCCCGCAGGAAAAATGGGTAGTCACCGGAATACTGATGATTGCCGCTGCCGATAACATCAGGGTGGCATGCGAAGTTCACAACTGCGCCTTCGCAGACGCCATCACGATCAAAGAAGAGGACGCCGACATCTGGATCGGTCGGTCCGTCAACTCCAGCCACGGACGGATTCCCGACACCAGGATTCGTGTGTGTACCGCCACTACGCATCCTGTAGCGTCGATTGAATGATATTCTGTCCTCATGCCCGATAGCGACGCGCGCGGTGGTCTCCTGCAAATTCCCCACTGCTCCCGCAACGGCACTCGCGATCAGCTTCGGCAATACATTGTTGTACTCCGGATGGCAACCGTGAGGATGCTCGCGTTCGAGCACCGGACCGGCATGGGTATGAGTCGCCCAGAGCATCACTGCTTCTCCGGGAATCTCGGTCTGCTTACGTATCTGCTCTCGGCTGGCATCCACCAACCACTTCGGCAGACCAATCGTGTCCGTGCCCACCAGTGCAACGCGCGACTGCCCATCATCAAGGACTGTGGCAAACGCGGTGATTGGATCATGAATCTCATCAGAGGGCCTGCGAACAAAATGCCCCGACAACGGCACGCCCAGCGGCGGCGTGATGTCTACAGACTGAAAACCAACAAGCACTTTTCTGCGCCTCCCGAAATCCCAACTGAATTCATGGCCTGATAGCTACCGGATAGCAATTTCCTGAATGTTGTCTATCGCTCTTCCAGGCTGAAGTCCAACTCCAGAGCCTGCGATGCATCCGGCTCCATGTCCGCGTATTTTGCCTGATACTCATATTTGAAGCCTACAACACGTTGTGAGCCCGGCACGGTACGAAGGGTGTATGCTCCGCTATCATCTGTTTCCGTACCCAACCCCCGCCATGCAAACCATGGGCCACTGATCATCGCAAAACCCGCGTCATCTTCGACATCATCAGCTCGCGACTGTGTCAGGCCGACAGAGTGTGCAGTGCCAAGCTCTGCATAGACGAGAGCCTGTGCAATGCCTGCACTTCCATCATCTGTAACCGAACCGGTTACTGTCGAAATATCCTCTGCACTCGCTGTCAACATCAGATTTCGGCCACTGGCGTCAGATCCACCCGAAACGTCTACGATCCGCGCGTCAGCGTAATAGCCCGGGATGTACGCTGCCACAAGCCATGTGCCATATGCGCAAGGCCCCAGCTTGTAGTCTCCCGAAGCATCGGTGTAGCCCATGACATAGGTGCAAGTATCTTGCGCAGGCGGAATCACAATTGCCGATCCGCCTGATGCCGCAAGCTCCTGCGCCCCATCCTTGATCGCGATGACTGGCACATGTGCGACACGAGAAACATTGCCCGAAACATCTCGCTCAACGCGTCCACTGATCGTCGCGCCTTCAAGGGCATTCGTGTCGTCAAGGTCAAGTTGCTGCTGGCCCGCGCTGATCAGCACCTGCGCATGCAGACCTGTCCGACGATCATCATCCACTACAGAAATCAGGTGAGAGCCAACCGGCAAGCCAGTAAGCTCCAGGTCACCGTTCTTCTCTGGACGCTTATCAAGCTGATAGCCATCAAACAGGACTTCATATTCATCACCATCTTTGTCAAAACGATCAACCAGATCATCCAGGCGAGTGAAGATCTCGCCAATGGTGAGGACTTTAGCAACCAGCGTCAGCAACGCAAGACCTGCACACCCAGTAAGCAGCGACACAAGCAAAACGCCGATCGCCAATTTCATAAGTGGGGGGCTGCAAAGTGTACGCATCATATGTCTGCTCCTGTATTCAAAAAGGGATAATTCCAATCGCCCGCGGCCGCGGGAATGTGTATCCGACACAAACCTCTGAATTGTACGCGGCCTGCCCCATCATACCACAACACCATAAGCATTTCATCGCGCCCTATTTTGCGGCACCACGTTCCGGCAGTTTCAGCCAGTCTTCAAGAAACTGGAGCACTATGGTTCCCGGATACTCGCACACTTCCTCAGTTATCTCCGTGGTCAGCCGAAACCTCTCACCAAATTCCTCATATATATCCTCTGCCTGCCGCGCCACGTCAGCCGCTGGTTCCAGTGGCAAGACGCCCCCTCCACATTGCGACAAGCACAGAGCACGCGGCGCAATCAGGCCCACCAGATCCTCCATATCAGCGTACCTGAGCAACCCCGGAGGTACTGTGCCCCGCAACATCTCAGATACCTCGCCATGCCACTTCGCCGAACGGCTCAGGAGAATCTGCCGATAACGCGTCACGCCCCCGCACAGCGCTGTCGCAAAATATCCTTCCTGCACGATTGCGGCATACATCGCCGCAGCCATTCCCGTTCCGATTCCAAGGATACCGATGCGTTCGCTGTCCACATCATAGCGCGCCGAAAGCATCTCGAAGGCCATGCTCAGATCAGCTGCATCACACCCAACTGTTGAGATCCCTAGCCACTCACTCGCTTGCGCTGCGAAATCGCTTCGCCGCCGTTCACCATAGCCGCGGCCGTCAATGCAACACACAACATACCCGTTCCACGCAAGCGCCGAGCCAATCGTCAATGCGGGATTGTGCTCATTCATCAACCCCACCACAGCAGCAGCCGATGTGTCCCGCTCTGCATTTATCACAAGTGCTGGCAATGGATTCTCATTATTGTGCGGTACGCACACATACGCTGGCACAACCACGCCATCCACCGACGGAAACGCAACTTTCTGAATGCTGAAGCCTTGAGCGTCCTTCTGACCAATAAGTTGCGCGTCAAACTCGCCAAACTCCACAGGCAGCTTCCACCCCAGAAGTTCACGCACTTTCTCTCCCAGAAGACACCGCCACTCAGCACGGTTCTCCAACCAGTGCGCCGATAATGACAACTCACCAGCGCCGTGTGTCGCCCATTGCCGCCACCATTCATCCTCACAATAAGAGGGCCAATTGCGCAACGTAAAATCCATAATCTCACCTGCCATGCCATATCCTGCCAATGTGTTCCATATCATATATTGCACCTGCAAATGCCAAATCCTGCTCCTGCCCCCATATTGCAGGTCCATCACGACAGCCTGACGAATTGTGCATATGCGTCTCTATCCACCAGTGGGGGTCTCTCTATTATGCAGTTCTCACGCATTGCCTGCATCATCACGCTCATCATTGCATCGTCATTGCTGGCTGTTGCTCAATCCGCCCTTCCACTCTCCGCCGCCGAAACGATTGTGGCCCTCAACACGTGCAGCACTGCCCAGCCACTGGCTCTCGTTCGCGCGGGCAACCATGCGTGGCAACCTGCAAAAATCACCACTCGCGACGGACACTATATTTTCAACCTGTCACCGGCAGAACTCGGTGGCAATGACATTCTTCTGCTTATCAATCCACCTGCAGGCCTCGACATTTCAGACGTAGTACCTCCAGCTGTAACAGGCCTCAAAGTCGATGGCAAGCCATATCCCGCGCGACCATTCACGCATCTTGGCATAATGCCGAAGGCTCCACACGTCATACTCGTCGGCGTCGCTGACGCAGCAAACAAACTCGACACTACCTCAATCGAAGTCACATTCAATGGCGATCGACTACCGAAAGAAGCCATATCGGTAGTCCCCGCTGGCAACAATAAAGCCACGGTCTCTGCAGACCTCGGCGACGTGGAGTATGGAAGCCACCGCGCTGTCATCTCCATATGCGACGCGTCACCACAACGCAATGTCCTTAAGGCGACTGTAGCGTTCGACCGACGCTCAACTACCAATTACCTCAATGCCGGTGCCTATGAAGTGACTCTCAAAACCGACAGCGCCTACGCAGGGTATGAATCGCTCGCATCTCTCACTGACGGCTTCATCGACCTCGACGGAAACCATTGCCAGAATGATGTCTCATGGGCTTCTGCGGAACAGCCAGATGACCACTGGGTAGAGGTAACCATGGATCAACCACGCACCATCAGCGAAGTCTCGCTCTACTGGGCTTACCTCAACACCGACTATCACACAAGCCAGAAAATCCTCATCCAGGTCCCAGACGGCGACAGCTGGAAAACCGTCTATTCATCGCCTTCAGGTGGCATGAAAATACAAAAATGCTCAAC
>CAYSRY010000105.1:0-10791 GCA_964433395.1 uncultured Armatimonadia bacterium
CATTTCACCCGAACTGCTCGCCGAGTACCGCACCCGCCTCCGTACTATGCTCGCAAAAGGCCTGATGCCTGGCGATGGCCAGCATGAGAGTGTCCTCAATCTCCTCAACGCAAAGCGGCATGACTCTGAAGGCCGCATCATCGCGCAGGCCGGACGCCCGGGCATGATCACAATTGCAACCAACATGGCCGGCCGAGGTGTTGACATCCGTCTCGGCGGACGCGACCCGGAAACTGGCGAAGTCCTCCCCGAGGCCTATGCGCTCGTCAAGCAACTCGGCGGACTCCATGTCATAGGCAGCGAACGTCACGAAAGCCGCCGCATTGACAACCAGTTGCGAGGTCGTTCAGGACGTCAGGGCGACGAGGGAAGCTCACGATTCTACGTGTCACTCGAAGATGAACTCATGAGGTTCTTCGGCACCGAACGCGTCTCCGGACTTATGGCCGGATGGCCCGACGAAGACCCTATTGCCCATTCGTTCGTATCGAAAACCCTCGAACGTGCGCAGATGAAAGTCGAAATGCGCTACATGGGAATACGTAAAAATACATTGCGCTATGACGATGTCATGAACACGCAGCGCAGCGTCATCTACGAACAGCGCAGGCGTGTGCTTGATGGCGAAAATGTCCATCCGTACATCATGCGCATGATCGAGAGGACCGTCACAAACGTCCTTGCGCACTATGCCGATGTCAACCGCCCCAGTGAAGAATGGGACCTTGAGGCTCTGTTCGCACAGTTGCGGCGTGTTGTTTCTGTGCCACCGGAAGCTGAACTTGACGACAATCTGGAAATTCCGGCCAACGGCATATCCATGAAACTCGCGGCTCTCCACATTGCAGCGCTCATCAGGGATGGCGCCGATCTCAGAACATTCCTCGCCGACACAGCAGAACCGTACGGCGAGCTCAGCCGCGCCATGGAGCGCCCCCGGGCAGAAAGACAGCGCCGCGATGTCGTCGAAAATGACGCCGCGGCTATTATCCAACGCTTCTCTATCGGTGGCGCGCCAACTCCTGCACGAGCTCTCGACATCGTACGGGCTCTCGGCTCTAAATACGCCAAAGCCGTCGATGATATAGCCATCGAAGGCCTCTACAGTATTCATCCCAGGGAGCTCAACGACGTCATTCCGCAAATGGCGCTGGAGGTTTACACCGACCGCGAACTTGGCCTTATCGACACTCGCATTATCCAGGGCACGTTGCGCCTGGCGTGCAACGACATACCGCGCGAAAAATGGAACATCCCGGCGCTCGAAGGTTTCCTCTTCGGATACCTTCACGATCTCAGGCCACGCCTTGCGCTCGAAAGAGTCCGTGCGCTCAAAGAAGCTGACAACGCTGACTGGCTCGTTCAACGCGCGCTCAAGGCATATCAGCAGGTCGCCGAAACGCCGGCCCGTGCCGAACAGGCTGCGATTATTCTGCGCGACAGAAACCCTGGCATCCTCAGTGATCCGCAGGTGCCGTCCAAACAGCAGATTGCTGACCGTGTCAATGCCCTCCAGATTGAATTCGGCAGCAACGCTGACCTCCACCGCTGGGATCTCCCGTCCGTCATAACTGCGATGGATGCCGAATTCCCGGCATTCTCTGCAGTACTCGCTGACGAACAGGTTCTCGCCATGGCCGACGAAACCGGTGATCTCGCAGCCGCGCTCATGGAATTCGTGCGTGAAGAGACACCGGAAGGCACCCCGCAGATCGGCTACCGCGAATTCCGGTACAGAGAACGAAGCTGGCTGCTCGCCGCTGTCGACAAGTCATGGATGGCCCATCTGCTCGATGTTGACGAACTCAGGGAGGGCATCCATCTCCGCGCCCACGCACAGCGTGACCCGCTCGTCGAATACCAGCGCGAGGCATCGATCCTGTTTGAAAACATGATGGAAATTATCGCGCGCCGCCTCACACAGTACGCGTTCACCGCCACAAATGCGATGGAAGATGCGGGCACACAGGTGCGTGACATGCAGGCCACGCAGTCTGCCGTCGGTATGACAGACGCCGCAGATGGACCGCAATCCCCCATGCCTGACACCAGGCCGGCTCAGACTTTTGTGGCCGACGATGAACCGGGCCGCAATGACCCATGCCCATGCGGTAGTGGCAAAAAGTACAAGAAATGTTGTATGCTGAAGAAGTAAACACAACTGCACCGGCCTGGCCGGCAGCTCATGACAAAACATCAATTGCCGCCATAAGGTGCCAGTAAGCCCTCTGTGGCGGCAAATGCGTTGACAGATTCTGGACATCATTGTCAATAATAGACAGTCAAAACTGAAACTATTGGGTATAATAAACGTCAAAGAACACAAGAGAGGATTTGCGGCAAATGCTGATTGATCTGAAGCAGCAGATAGATCGGGCTCTCGATGAGCTTATCGAAATGGGGAATCGTCTTTGACCTCGCCTCACGGCGAATAGAGGTCCAGACGATGCAGGAACTGACCGAAACTCCCGCCTTCTGGGACGATCCCGACGCGGCCCAGGAACATATGAAAAAAACATCCGGTCTCCAGAAAATTCTGGAACCATGGGATGAGCTGCAGCGCACCTTGGAAGACTTGCAGGTTCTCGCTGAACTGGCAATGGAAGAGGACAGCGGTGACGTCGCCGAGGAAATCCGCAATGGCCTTGAACCCGCACTCAAAAAACTCAGTCAACTGCGCGTCGAGATGCTTTTTGGCGGAAGATACGATGAAAACTCCGCAATCCTGTCAGTAAACGCTGGCGCTGGCGGCACAGAGGCCTGTGACTGGGCCGAGATGCTGCTGCGAATGTACCAACGCTATGCTGAGCGCAGGGGTTACGAGTTCACTGTGGTCAACTCGGTCGATGGCGATGCTGCCGGCGTGCGCAATGTCACTGCGACCATACACGGATTCCGCGTTTATGGCCGCCTCAAGGCCGAAATCGGCGTCCACAGGCTGGTTAGAATCTCGCCATTTGACTCTTCAAAACGCAGGCACACGAGTTTCGCATCGGTCGATGTCATTCCGGAGATAAGCGAAGAAGACGCGATGATCGAAATCTCACCGGAAGACCTCCGCATCGACACCTACCGTGCGAGCGGCGCGGGCGGGCAACACGTTAACAAAACTGATTCGGCGGTCCGCATCACGCATATTCCGACCCATACGGTCGTACAATGCCAGAATGAGCGGAGCCAGCTCGCAAATCGCCGAACTGCAATGCAACTGCTGGCATCACAATTGCACGAAATAGAACGACGAGCACGGTTGGAAGAGCTGGCGAAGCTCCGCGGCATACAAAAAAATATCGATTTCGGAAGTCAGATTCGCTCTTATGTGCTGCAACCATATACAATGGTGAAGGATCATCGCACCAACGTCGAGAACTCTCAGGTAGCTGAAGTCCTTGACGGTGATCTTGATGACTTCATTGTGGCGTACTTACAGATGAAAGCTGGAGAAGGTGGCTTAAATGGAGGCGACGAGGACTAAGATATTCCTGACATGTCTTGTTCTGCTCGCTGCGGTCACAACTGTCTCGGCCGACACGATTGCAAACGCTCCAATATCTTCGATGAATGCGGGCAAACAGGAAACTGGTTTCGGAGACCTGATGGCTGATGCCCTCAAGGCGGCGGCCAACGCTGACATCGCGTTCTTTGCAGCGGTTTCATGCAAACCAGGAACCATCACGGCCGGAACTGTGTCTGCCGCACAGATCGCTGCACTGCTGCAGAATCCAGGGGAAACCTGGGCAGTGACATCTCTCACTGGCGAGCAGATATCTGCTGCCATCGAGAAAAGCCTGTCCCGTCTGCCGGGGACCAATAATGGCTTCCTGCAGGTATCAGGCATAAAAGTCATATTTAGCCCGGCGGGAGACCGCAATGGCCGCGTCAAACAGATTATCGTCGGCGCTGCACCGCTTGTGCCGTCGCAGAAATACAAAGTGGCCATGCCGTTGTCGCTGGCAAAAGGTGGGTCCGGATATTTCACCGTGTTTGACGCCAGCATGATCATCGGCGAACCGTCGACACAATCTCTGATTGATGCCGCAGCAGGCACTGTTCTCACAATGAACAGCATTACGTACGAAGGCGTCGACCGCCTCATTGAACAGTAGACTTGGCGAACAGGCAAATCATTGTGCGCGGCCCACAGGGCCGCGCACAATTCTTCTCCCTCGCACAATCCGCTGCAACACAAGAAACCTCCGCGACGACATGATGAAATACCCCAATCCACCTCTTCCGAAATAATACCACTATGCAATTATTGACCAAAATGCGCCCAAACACTATAATATGACATTCCTCACTGTGGCTCTGTAAGGCCACTTTACATAAATATCGCTGCCCAATGCTTGGATTCTTCTGATGACGCGCGGGTAGCATCTGAATGAAAGTAGCACTCCTACATTGATAGCGGAGCTGATCTCCGCCGGTACGGAGCTTCTGCTCGGCGAGATTGTCGATACCAATGCTGTTTATCTGTCAAAACAACTTGCCCGAATTGGTGTGGATGTCTATTATCGCCATACGGTAGGCGACAATCTGGGCCGGCTGGTGGAAGTTCTGCGGCTGGCGCTTCAAAGATCTGATGTAATTATCATAACGGGCGGGCTCGGTCCCACCCAGGACGATATAACGCGAGAGGCCATTGCAGAGGCTTCGTCGCGTGCATTGGTGCGTTCCGACCAGGCCGTCACTGAGCTCAATGCGTTCTTCGCAGCCCGTGGACGCGTGCCTACGCCAAACAATCTCCGGCAGGCGGATGCACCCGAGGGCGCCGACCTCATCCCAAATCACTGTGGCACTGCCCCGGGAATCCGCCTCGAACACGATCAGTCCACCATCTTTGCGCTCCCCGGACCTCCTGTAGAGCTCCAGCCTATGTTCACCGAGGCTGTATTGCCATACCTCATCGAACACCTGGGTGCTGCCGGAGGCCGGCTCTTCACGCGCGAACTGCTGCTCGCTGACATCGGCGAATCCAACGCTGCTGACGTCCTCACTGACCTCATCCTGAAACAAACTGACCCGACCATCGCAATGTATGCTTCGCCTGCCCAGGTCCGCATCAGGCTCGCCACGAAGGACGTCTCCGAACAGGCGGCCAGACAGCGAATCGCAGCGGTCGAAGCTGAAATACGCAGACTCCTCGGCGACTATATCTTCGGTGTGGACGATGACACTGTTGAGAAAGTTATCGGCGACTTGCTGCGTAAACGGAATGCTACTCTCGCCGTCGCTGAAAGCTGCACCGGCGGTCTCATTGCAAGCCGCATCACTGACGTACCAGGATCGTCTGACTATTTCCTCGGTGGCATCGTCTCATACGCAAATGAGGTCAAACACAATATCCTCGGAGTGCCAGCAGAAGTCCTCACCACCCACGGAGCAGTCAGCGAACAATGCGCTGCCGCCATGGCGCAGGGCGCCCGCAAAGTCACGAATGCAGATTTCGCCGTGGCAACCACAGGCATTGCCGGCCCCGGTGGAGGAACACCCGAAAAACCCGTTGGTCTCGTCTATGTCGCAGTCGCTGACGAAGCCGGAACACTCGTCGAAAATTTTAACTGGCCCGGCAGTCGGGAGCAGTTCAAGCGTAGAGTATCTCAGATCGCGCTGAATATTCTGCGCAAACGGATAGCCGGAAAAAATTGACCCAATTCTGTGGAGGACACGTAACACTGTGTCTCACAATCGCAATTCATCTGATGAGAGCACGGGGAACCGCAGAATTTTCTACGGGGTATTCCTCACTGATGCTCTTCGTGAACCGGCGGTGCAGATCCAACAGACACTTCGCCAGGCGGGCGGAAAAGTCTCATGGGTACAGCGCGCCAATCTTCATTTCACACTGCGTTTCATCGGCGACACACCCGCCGACCGCATGGATGAGTTTGCAAATGCCGGAAACCGCGCAGCAGCGATGTGCAATCCGTTCCAAGTGCCCGTTCTAGGGGTCGGGGCATTCCCTTCAGCCCGAAGCCCCAGAACAATATGGCTCGGGGCGCCTGACGCAACTGACCAGTTCAGACTTCTCCACAGTGCGCTGTCCGATGCACTCAAAATTGCCGGACTCGCACAGCTGGAGCAGAAGCCGTTCATACCGCATTGCACGCTCGGACGAGTACGCGATGTCGGCGCATCTGTAGATGGCGGCCTGACAAAGACCATCGGCGACCTTGCCGAAATGCCGGTCGGCCACATGACGTGCTCGAAGTTTTGTCTCATCAGAAGCACGCTCTCGCCGAGCGGAGCCGTATACGAAACCATCGGCACATTTCCACTGGCCGAGTAGCGAAATAGCTCACCGCTGGCCATTCACGCAATTAACCAGGGGGCTCCATATGGCCAAGAACAAGAAATCAAGCAGCGATGACCGCAGCAAAAACCTCGATCTCGCACTGGCGCAAATCCAGAAACAGTTCGGCGAAGGCGCGGTCATGCGCCTTGGCCAGGAGGGCAACATCCTCGGCGTCGAAGCAATCCCAACCGGGGCTCTGCCACTCGACATTGCTCTCGGTATCGGCGGCATACCCCGCGGGCGCATAATTGAACTCTACGGACAGGAGAGCGCCGGCAAAACCACGGTGGCCCTCGAAATCCTGCACCAGGCGCAGGCCGCCGGTGGCACTGTCGCATTCATTGACGCTGAGCATGCGTTCCCGCGTGAACTTGCCGAAACTATCGGCCTTAACCTGGACGAGCTCCTCATCTCTCAGCCAGACACCGGCGAGCAGGCTCTCGAAATCACAGATACGCTCGTTCGCAGTGGCGCAATCGACTGTATCGCAATCGACTCCGTCGCTGCACTTGTGCCCGCCGCCGAGCTTGAAGGCGAAATGGGAGATATGCAGGTCGGCCTGCAGGCCAGGCTCATGAGCAAGGCTATGCGAAAAATCGGCGGCTCTGTCTCCGAATCAAACACCGCCGTCATCTTCATCAACCAGATCCGCGAAAAAGTCGGCGTTATGTTCGGAAGTCCCGAAACCACGCCAGGTGGCCGAGCACTCAAATTCTGGGCATCAGTACGGATTGAGCTGCGCCGCAAAGAAACGCTCAAACACGGACAGGAGCTCTACGGTATCACAACCACCGCAAAAATCACCAAAAACAAGGTCGCTCCCCCATTCAAACGGTGCGAATTTGATATTTTCTTCGGACAGGGAATATCACGCGTCAGTTCCATTCTCAACCTTGCCGTGGATCTCGATATTATCGAAAAATCCGGATCATGGTACAGCTATGGCGAAGAGAGGATCGGACAGGGACGAGATGCCGCTGTCGACTTCCTCACACTCAATCCCGACATCGCCTGCATCCTCGAAAATGAAATCCGTGAACACAACGGATTTGATCCGCTGCCACTCCCGGAACAGACCGCTGATGATGCTTCTCAACAGGACATCGTAGGCGAAGTATAGACAATTCAGAGGAATCCTGTGGGCAAAATCACTGCCATAAAAAAACACGCGAAAGCGAGCTCTCGACAGTCGGTGCATGTCGACGGCGAGCAGCATTTCACCTGTGACAGCGGCCTCATCTCTCGCCTCGGCCTCGAAGTTGGCGACATTGTCGACAATGGTACGCTGGCAGAATTGCGGCATGCTGACGAGTTCGCAGCAGCAACAGCCGAGGCGGTCAGAATACTGGGCCGAAGAGCGCGTTCAAAGTGCGATCTCACCAGTCGACTGCAGGCCAAAGAAAAGTTCACGGACAAAATCATTTCCGAAACGATTGCTTGGGTCGAGGAGAAGGGGTTTCTCAACGACGCCGAGTACGTGTCCGACCGCATTTCATCCCTGACAGGCGCAAAACGAATGGGACGTGCGGGGATTGTGGCAAAACTGATTGCTGAAGGTATTGATCCACAACTCGCACGCGAACAGGTCGATGACGCAGTCAGTCTCGAACGTGAGCAGCAGTGGGCATGTGAACTGGCTGCGCTGAAAACTGCGCGCATGGTGGGAAAAGACTGGCAGGCCGTCAAACGAAGCATCTCAAGCCTGCTGCACCGACGCGGTTTCGAGGCTGACCTCGTCTGGACAATCATCACGAATCTTGACATGCCTTACGATGAATGAATAACCATACCATAACGACACCAATTTGAATATTATCCGACGTTGGTGCCGAATCACGCCACGGAGGTGTACCAATAGATGACTCCGATTATAATCGCCATAGTTGCAATAATCGCAGCCGTTGTGGCAGCAGGCTTTGCGGTAGTCACACACAAAAATGCTGCAGCGCAGACAGAACAAATCAAAGAGGAACTCCGCCAGAAAGACGCTGAACTGGCTCAAAGAGTCGCTGAAGCCGACGAAGAAGCAGAGCGAGCGATTGATGCACTCAAACGCGAACTTGAAGTCGAAACAAAAGAGCAGATGCTCAGCTTCCGTAACAAAGTCGAAGACGAATTCAAGCAGGAGCGCATCGAACAGCAGAAAGCCAAACAGCGCATCGAACAGCGCGAAGATAATCTCGACCGCAAACGTGAAGAATTCGAGCGAAAAGAGCAAAGTCTCGTCGACCGCACAAAGCATCTCGAACTACGCGAGGCAGAACTCGATAATCTTGAGCAGCAGCACGCCGAAGAGTTGCAGAGAATAGCCGGACTTTCGCAGGAACAGGCCAGGGCTCTTCTCATGGCTGATGTAGAGAAAGATCTCACTCAGGAAGTCGCAAGTCTCATCACACGCAAACGAAAACAGGCAAGTGAAGTCGCAGACCACGAAGCAGCTAAAATCGTCACGAACGCGATCCAGAATTGTGCTGTTGAGCAAACAACGGAATCAACTGTCTCAGTTGTCTCATTGCCCAATGACGAGATGAAAGGCCGCATCATCGGTCGTGAAGGACGAAATATCCGCTCATTCGAACAGCTCACTGGTATCGATCTTATCGTCGATGACACACCAGAAGCCGTCGTCCTCTCCGGATTCGATCCTGTCCGACGTGAGATCGCCAGGATGACCCTCGAACGCCTCGTCAGCGATGGCCGAATTCATCCGGCACGCATTGAGGAAATGGTCGAAAAAGCCCAGAAAGAAATGGACGAGCGCATGAGGGATGCCGGCGAAAAAGCTGCTTTCGAAGCTGGCGTCGCCAATCTTCATCCCGAACTCATCCGTCTTCTCGGCCGCCTGCAATTCCGCACAAGCTACGGCCAGAACGTCCTGAAACACTCTATCGAAGTCTCGCTCCTCGCAGGCCGGATGGCTGGTGAAACTGGAGCAAGAACCGATATCGCGCGTCGAGCCGGATTACTCCACGACATCGGCAAAGCCGTCGACGCTGACCAGGAAGGCCCACATGCGATGCTCGGCAAAGAGATCGCAATTGACCGCGGCGAAAAACCGGCTATCGTGCACGCTATCGAAGCACATCACGATGACGTCGAAATCCAGTCTCTCGAAGCCGCGCTCGTCCAGGCTGCCGACGCAATTTCTGCTGCGCGCCCGGGAGCACGCCGAGAAACGCTCGAGAAATATGTCAAACGACTCGAAGCACTTGAGGAAATAGCTCGTAGCTTTGAGGGTGTCGATAAAGTCTACGCCATACAGGCTGGCCGTGAAATCCGCGTTACAGTTAAACCTGACCGCATCGACGATCTTGCTGCATTCAGGCTTGCACGCGGTATGGCTGAGCGCATCCAGTCTGATGTCGACTATCCCGGACAAATCCGCGTCACCATTCTCCGCGAGACCAGAGCCGTCGAATACGCAAAATAGCCACACCACGCGCGAAGCCGCGGGATTATCTCAAATCAATACACTCGGGGGCTTGAGTGGCATTCTGCACTCCCCCCGAGTTCTGTCGTAAAACTGTTGGTCCTCTTTTTCAAGGCCCAGCAGATAACTCAGGCCGCGTCGGGACGATTTCGCCCGGCTGCGTCCAAATGAATGGGAGTAACTGCTGTGCGCATAATGATGGTCGGAGATGTAGTCGGTCGCCCGGGACGCAAAGCTGCCGCGCGATTCATCCCGCAACTGCGCGAGGAAGAAAAAATCGATTTTGTCATTCTCAACGGTGAAAACTCCGCCGCCGGATTCGGCATCACTGCGAAGATCGCCGATGAACTCCTCAGCTATGGCGTCGACTGCATCACTTCCGGAAACCATATCTGGACACAGAAAACATCCGAAGAGCTCGTCCGTACGAATCAGCGAGTTCTGAGACCTGCAAACTATCCCCCTGCCTGTGCTGGCTCCGGAGCAAATGTATTTCAGGCAGCGAACGGCACCTGCATCGGTGTCATAAACCTGCAGGGCCTCGTCTTTATGCCCGAAATCGATTGTCCGTTCCGCTGCGCTGACCACGAAATTCAGAACCTCACGGAAATGGGAGCGCAGGCGATTTTCATCGATTTTCACGCCGAAGCGACCTCCGAAAAAATCGCGCTCGGACAGTATCTTGACGGGAGGGCGGCAGCGGTTGTCGGCACCCATACCCATGTGATGACGGCTGACGACATGATCCTCCCGGGCGGAACCGCATACCTCTCAGACGTGGGAATGACTGGGCCGTGCGATGGCACAATCATCGGCGTACAGAGCCCACAGGTCATCGAACGATTCCTCAAACACATTCCGCAGAGATTCCAGGTACCAACCAGCGGCAAGGCACGCTTCGGGGCGGTTATAATTGAATATTCTCTTGACACACAAAGGGCAAAACATATACAAAGGATAGAGAGATTTCTTACAACAGACGGGGTCGACTAGTTCTGTGGAAAATTCCTCATCGAACGCGACACCGTATATCACTCACTTAAAGGACCATACAGTAACCTCTATA
>CAYSRY010000106.1:0-10765 GCA_964433395.1 uncultured Armatimonadia bacterium
AGTATCGCTGCACAAGGAGACGAAACCGCGGCGGCGGCGGCAAAAGCGCTGATTGATGCATTCGCCCGGCTGGACTGAACCCACAAGCATTCCATAACGCCAACCCAGTCCCTGTACTTGCGTTTCACAGGACGACTTGCTACTATTATCACACTTCTGTGACGCCCTATAATACGCGTCAGGGGGAAACGCATCATTAAAGTACTTGTCACCGGCGCTGCGGGAATGCTTGGTTCCGCTGTAATTCTGGCATGTCCACAAACAGGGAATTGCATTGCCCTCACAAGAGCTGACGGCGACCTCACAAATATAGCGGCTGTCGAGCGTCTCTTTTACATACATGAGCCAGATGCCGTCATCCACTGTGCCGCGTGGACAGACGTCGACGGCTGCACCCGCGACCCTCAGGAAGCCATGCGACAGAATGCTGATGTACCCAGGATTATCGCCAGGCAATGTCAGAGACATGGCGCCAGGGGCATATTTATCAGCACTGACTATGTTTTTGCAGGTGACACTGGCACTCCTTATCAAATTGATGACGAGCCGGCACCGCTCAACTCCTATGGCAAAAGTAAACTCGCCGGAGAGATAGCGATCGCCGAAGAACTACGCGACTACCTGATTGTCCGTACACAGTGGCTATTTGGGCCAGGCGGACGAAGTTTCATCACCGCAATCATCGACCGGGTCACACAAGGCCAACCACTCAAGGTTGCAGATGACGAATTCGGAGCACCAACATATGCTCCGGACCTCGCCAGTGCACTGTGGAGAGCTGTTTCTGCCGACATGACCGGAATCGTCCACATTACCAATGCGGGAACATGCTCACGATTGCAACTTGCACAAACTGCATTGCGTGCAACAGGGATTGCTGGCACACGAATTGAACCAATTAAATCTGCCCAGTGGCCAAGCCCGACCATCCGGCCGCTGCGGGCAATCCTCGACACGTCACGGTGGATCGAAGCGGGGAATCCTCCGCTCAGACACTGGCGGCAAGCTGTCGAGGAGTACGTCAGGCTCTATCTGAACATGCGACAGGGAGGTTCTCATGAATCCAGAAGTGACTAGAGCTCGTGCACCGGTGCGTATTGATTTCGCTGGTGGGTGGACCGACGTCCCACCATTCTCCGATGATGTCGGCGGCTCTGTGCTCAATGCATGCATCAACCGCTATGCATACGCAACCGCTATCCCATGTGCCTCGGATGAATTCATCCTCGAATCGGCCGACTATGGCTCGTTTCTGGCAGCCAGCAGCATCCGCGACATGGAATACGATGGCAACCTGGACCTGCTCAAAGCTGCGGTCAAACGCTCCGGGTTCGACTCCGGATTGCGCATTGTGACACGCTCCGAAGCTCCTCCAGGCTCTGGGACTGGGTCCAGTGCATCAATGGGGGTCGCTTTAGTCGGCCTGCTCAACCACATGCACGGCAGCGATCTCGACAAAAATGAAGTCGCTGCGCTCGCCAACCGCCTGGAAATTGAGGAACTCAAAATCGCGGGAGGAAAGCAGGACCAGTATGGCGCTGCACACGGCGGCATCTCGTTCATGCAATTCTCAACCGACAGCGTCGCCGTGGAGACACTCTCCACTTCCCGCGAGTTCCTGCTTGACATGGAGAAGCATCTTACGCTGGTCTACACTGGCAAATCACGGCTTTCAGGCAATATAATCCAGCAGGTAATGGGGCCATACGCAGCCGGCGACACCGGAATACGCGACGCACTGATGAACATACACCAGTGCGCCCATGACATGAAACAGGCTTTCATCGATGAAGACCCGGTCCGCATAGGCGAGCTGCTTACGACCAACTGGGAAAACCAGAAGCGCCTCTCCCCAACTATGACTACGCCTAAAATCGAGGCTCTGTTCAAAGTTGTCGAAGACTGCGGCATGCTTGGTGGAAAAGCCTGCGGAGCCGGTGGTGGAGGCTGTCTCCTCTTCCTTGCCGAAGCCGACCGCGAACACGTCATCCGAGAGGCTGTGCAGGACCTTGGGGGGGAAATTCTGCCATTTAATTTCGACTACGATGGCCTCCAGGTCTGGGAACCCAGGCTTGATGGCCACAAACGCTGAACTCGAAAGCCCCAACTTCCCGACGGGCCCGCCAACAGGAAAAACATTATGCGCTGACCGAAAATGCGGCCAGCGCACACTACATTCACCCACAGAGGAGTTTCAGAATGAATTGCGACATCGCCAATGCAGAACTCATTGGAGAAGGCCGGCTGCGCGTTGAATGGGCATGGACGCAGATGCCTGTCCTTCAGCAGATAGCCGCTCGCTTCGAAGCCGAAAAGCCGCTGGCCGGCCAGCGTATCGCCGCATGTCTCCACGTAACCACTGAAACAGCAAATCTCATGCGGACGCTCGTCGCTGGCGGCGCTGAGGTCGCGCTCTGCGCGTCTAATCCGCTCAGTACACAGGATGATGTCGCCGCGTGGCTGCAGGAGGACCTTGGCATAAGCATCTTCGCCATTCACGGCGAGGACCGCGACACCTACTATAGCCACATAAACGCCGTCCTCGACAGTGAGCCGACTATCACCATTGACGACGGCGCAGACGTCATTTCAACGCTCCACTCCGAGCGCCAGGACCTCATCCCCAATATCATCACTGGCATGGAAGAGACCACTACTGGCGTCATCCGCCTCAAAGCAATGGCCGCCGACGGCGCCCTCAAATACCCGCTTATCGCAGTAAACGACGCCAACACCAAGCACCTTTTCGACAACTACTATGGCACTGGCCAGAGCACCATCGACGGCATCCTTCGTGCGACCAACATTCTGCTCGCCGGCCGCAACGTTGTTGTCTGCGGATATGGCCCGTGTGGCAGTGGTGTCGCCAGCAAAGCAGATGGCATGGGCGCGTCAGTTATCGTCGTCGAAGTTAATCCGCTTCGAGCTCTTCAGGCGGCTCACGACGGTTTCCGCGTTATGCCCATCGCCGAGGCCGCCAAAATCGGCGACGTATTCGTCACGGTCACCGGTGATTGCGACGTTATCCGCCGCGAGCATTTCGAGGTCATGAAAGACGGAGCGATCTGCTGCAACTCCGGTCATTTCGATGTCGAGCTGCAGCTCACCGCACTCCGTGAAATGGCCCAGAGCGTCCGACGCGTCCGCCACGAGACGGATGAATACGTGCTTGCCGATGGCCGACGCATTCTCATCCTCGGTGAGGGCCGTCTCGTCAATCTCGCCTCTGCCGAAGGCCATCCCGCCTCTGTCATGGACATGAGCTTTGCCAATCAGGCGCTGTGCGCCGAATATGTCGTCAAAAACCCTGATCTCGACATCGCCGTGCACACTGTACCCATTGAGATTGACAATCAGGTCGCACTGCTCAAACTCACATCAATGGGCATCGAAATCGACACGCTGACCGAGGCGCAGGAACTGTACCTCAACAGTTGGCAGCACGGAACATAAGCGACTGCCGCGGACCATATCGCGGCCAGTAGTTATTGCCGCGTAAAAGACGCGAACACGATATCTCATCGTCTCAGGTGCATGAAACATGGCGTACCCATTGGCGATAATATTTGTGACCGCCGTCGCTTTGTCGGCGGCGGTCTATTTCTTCGAGAAATGGCGACTTGCCAGACCCGGAGGGCCGTATGCTGCCGGCGACTTCTCCGGCATCATCCTCCTGATCTCAGCCGCCGCTGGCTGGATTCTATGGACATCCAGCCCAACTGGCGCACCGAATCGCGAAATACTCCTGTGGACGTGGGCTGCCGCGCTGATTGTCTTCCTCGTCGGCACAATCACTGATCAGGTCAAGCCATTCCGCGGCCTGCGCGCACTTGCCGCCATCGTCGCCGCATACCTGCTCTTTCGGCATGGCATCGCCATCGAAACGGTAAAACTCCCATTTTCCCACACGTTCGTCGATCTCGGAACCGCTGGCCTCATCCTCAGCATGATCTGGCTCGCTGTCTGCGGCTCGCTCTTCGCGCGTGTAGGCACGCTTCCACGTGTCTCCACTGGCGTTGGACTGCTCACCAGCCTCACATTCCTCGCCATCGGCTATCTGCAGCCGGTCAACACTTCATCATTCGGCATCTTCATCACGGCCACGCTCGCCTGCATCTGTCTCGCACAATTGCCGTTCACACGCTTTCTCACCTATCGCGGAGCAACCGCAGGCGCATACACGCTCGGCGTCATGATTGGCGTAATATCAATCGTCGGCGCATTGAAAAATACTGCATTTCTTGTTGCGCTCATTCCGCTCATGGTCTTCAGCGTCCCGATCTTCGCCGCCACCTACTCATGGGGCGCAGATTGGCTGCGCGGCAATCGCAGGGGCCTGTTCGACCGTTCCCATCTCCATTTGCACGAACTTCTCATGCAGCAGGGCTACAGCCAGACGCAGATGGCTGCCATTCTTCTTCTCGGCGAAGCCATGATGTGCGTACTGGCGCTCATACTCGTCCTCCTCATCGAGGTAACGTTCATCGTCAAACTCATCCTGCTGCTTCTTGGCCTCACAGCGGCCCTGCTTCTGCCCTATGTGGCGTTGCGCCTCATGCGGCCAGCAAATCCGCCCGCCCCACCAGATCATTACGATCTCCTCGGGGTGCGCATCGACCGTGTCACCATGGAATCCGCCATGGAGCGTGTCTCCTCTTTCATCCGCGAAGACACTCCGCACATGATTGTCACGCTCGACGCCATCGGCATCATACGGGCACAGGATGATCAGGAAATGCTCGAAACTATCAACAATGCTGATTTGGTCACTGCTGATGGTGCCGGCGTCGTATTGGCTGCGCGCTTGCTCAATCTCTGGATCGACACCCGCGTATCCGGCTGCGACATGGTCAGCGAAATCTCCAGGGTCGCCGCCTCAATGGACCGTTCCGTCTTCCTTCTGGGGGCTGCACCAGGCGTCGCGGCCAAAGCCGCCGAGAACCTCCAGCGCGACATTCCCGGCCTCAACATCGCCGGCGTCCAGGACGGCTACTACGACATTTCCACCGAGCCGCAACTCGTTCAGCGAATCCACGACCTGAAGCCTGCCGCAATATTCGTCGCTCTCGGCGCTCCAAGACAGGAGCGCTTCATCATTTCGCACATGGAAGAGATGGGCGTCCCCGTCTGCATCGGCATCGGCGGCAGCTTTGATGTTATATCCGGCCTCAAGCAACGCGCTCCCGTCTGGATGCAGCGCTGCGGCCTCGAATGGCTGCACCGGGTCATCAAAGAGCCATCTCGCATACCGCGTCTCGCAGCCTTGCCGCGCATCATATTACTGACATTCCGTGAACTTCTTCGCCCGCCGCGTTCGCCGCAACAGGCCGCGGGAAACGACACCTAAACTAACCAACGAAGATATGGTGATTATTCATGCCAACGCCTTTACTTGTTGTCGGAACACTTGCTCTGGATGACATTGAAACTCCATTTGGCAAAGAGGTCAGCATTATCGGCGGCGCCGGATACTATGCGTCCATCGCTGCCAGCCTTTTCGCGCCTGTCCGGCTTGTCGGCATTGTCGGCGAAGATTTTCCCACGAAGGCGCTTGAACTGCTCAAATCGCGCGAAATTGACACTGCCGGCATCGAAATCGTCGAGGGCGGCAAATCTTTCCACTGGGCAGGCCGCTACGAATTTGACATGAATCGCCGCGAGACCATCGATACCCAGCTCAACGTTTTCGGCGATTTTGATCCGATTCTACCCACTGAATATCTCGACTCCGAATTCGTCTTTCTCGCCAACGCTGCCCCGGAGATACAGCTTTCAGTTCTTGACCAGCTCACTGGTCAGCCGTTCGTCGCCATGGACACAATGAATTACTGGATGGACGCTGACCGCGAAACGCTTGAAGAGGTCATCAGCCGCTCCGATGTCGTCCTTATGAATGATTCCGAGGTCCGCCAGTTCTCCGGCGTGGCAAATCTCGAACACGCCACCGATGCCATCCTTGATATTGGTGCTTCCTATGTCGCCATGAAGATGGGCGTCTACGGTGCATGCCTGGTCTCGCAGGATGGCCGCTTCAATCTCCCCTGCTGCCCGGTTCCGGAGGTTTTTGACCCGACCGGTGCTGGCGACGCATTTGCCGGCGGGATGATGGGATATCTCGCATGGGCTGACAACACATCAGATGCAAATCTCCGAGTGGCTCTCGCTCTCGGCACCATCACCGCATCGCGCGCCTGTGAGACATTCGGCACTGAAGCTCTGCTCGACACTGAGCCGGAGGAAATCTATCGCCGATACGAAACCCTGAAAACTATCACTGACTTCAGCGACCTGCCCGACGGTTTCACCTGCAATTGTCACTGACGGAACCGTCGCGTCCACCCACCACGCACGAAAAAGCCCTCCCCATTCCCGGGAGGGCTTCTTTTTCATCTTCATCTCACGCTTGCGCTGCTACAATTCCCACTCAAGACCGCAGTTATTGCAGTGGCGCACAAGCAATTCCCGCCGAAACAGAAATGGTGCCAGCAGCATCAATGGCCACGCGATCCATCCCAGCACGCAGCACCCCAGACACTGCAGGCATCCATCGGAATCTTCCCGCCGCAATATCACCACATTGCGACTGCCACACCGCGGACACTGCCCGATCCGCGTATCATAGTCGAAAACGCCGCGCCTCAGCATCACACCAGCGTCGGCTCCGCGCGTCCGGTGAAGTCAAACTCTCCATCGCCAAGTTCAAACTTCACCCGAAAAGCCCACGTTCTTTCTTCATGATCCAACATGACTGTATGCTGGGGCGCACCGCTGCTGGTGGCGGAAATCAGCGAGGCGCGGAGAGTTCCTGCAATCAATTTGTCATTTGGCCGAAACTGTCCGGTGAAAAGTGTCCGCTTGACTCGGAGGCGCCCCGGGTCCTCGGTGAAGATAATGTCACAACGCCCCTCACCGATCTCCGCGCCCGTATTAAAATCATAAACCACACACTCGACATCCTGCAAAATGTTGGGAACTCCGCGATTCATGCCCGGTGCCTCCCCAATATGAGAGCTGTACTACCTGCCTCGTGACGCCTTTTCTGATGCGGCCATACGCGTATGATTCACAACTTCCCGCATAAGCGAATTGCCTAATGTGATTTCACGACCATCGGACGTGAGAAGCCGTGTCGAACGCAATCCGATGTTCACAACTGTGCCTGTCATGTCACCCACTGTGATCCGATCACCGATGCCAAACAAATCCTCATACAATACGAAATAGCCGGCAGCCGCATCTGCGAGAACATTCCGGAAAATCACAAGGCACGCAACTGCGAGCAGCCCGCCGACTGGCATGATCTCCGCATTCAAATCAAACCCAAGATAGCGAAAGATTATCAGGAACGCCACGAGCATCAGCACGACCTGCGTAATCGCCTGCGGAACGCCGACCACAATCCGCCGCCGAAGTACGCGCATTGCGCCCTCTGTATTCAGATCTCGCGCCATTA
Source organism: uncultured Armatimonadia bacterium (assembly GCA_964433395.1). GTDB lineage: Bacteria > Armatimonadota > Zipacnadia > Zipacnadales > UBA11051 > UBA11051. The sequence goes on from CAYSRY010000106.1 coordinate 7,454, forward strand.
CCTTCTTGAACGCCTTCTTGATCTGCGCCTTCGAAAGCAATATCAGGCCCTCAAACACAAGCGCCACCAGCAGGGCATGCATCAGCCGCGTCATGAGTGTCGACTGCCAGACTGTCCGTATATAGTCGCTCATTACTTCCAGCAACTGTATCGCTCCTCTCAGCGCAACCGCTGCGCCTATGCGTCCCCGAAGAAAATCCCTCTGACCGCACGATATTCACACTTCGCTCCAGCTCTCTCCAACGTTTCCTGCATCTTCTTCATCTGGCGAACGACCCTCGCGCCATTTTTCCGGCGGGCTGGTCCCATCCCAATCCTCTCCCACCCCGACAATCCCCGCCAGAAAAGCCTCCCGCAGCATTTCCTCTTCCTGCAGACGTGCCCGAATCGCGGCACGCCGCCTTCCCACAACCACGACCACAATGATGAAAAGCAACCCCATCACGCCCAGAATCGCCATCTCCGTCGAGACTGGCAGCGCTGCGCTCACGAATTCCGAACGCATCGTCCGGGTCCAGCCATCCTCTATCTCCGCCTGGGTCATCCCATATGTCCGCACGAATGCCCGCCCAAGATCGCCTGTCTTCTCAATGTTCTCGACCAGCTCGGCTATGCCGCCGCTCGGCTTTTGTGCATGGAGATAGTCTACCAACACAAAGGCTTCCGCATATGCCAACCCCTGCTCACCACTAGCTCCGCCAAATGCGGCTTCCATCCTCTGCAGGTCCAGAAGTTTTCCCGACACCACTGCTTTTCCAAGCACCTCGCGCTGGCCAGGCGTAAGCTCCCCCGCAGCGAACTGAGCAACTCCTTCATGCAGCCACCGCGGCTGGTCATGCGGTTCAACTTCCCCAAATCGCCGGAAAAGCATTATATGCGCAAGTTCGTGCACCATCGTACGCTTTAAGCTCTCGTCTCCGGTGATTCCGAGCAGAATCTCATTCCGCTCAGGAACTGCCAGCCCCATCACATACAACCGCGGCTTCTCTCCCAACGCCGCGAACATATCCGTCCGGGTCGCAAAAAGCCGAACAGTCACATACCCGTCAAGCTCCACATCCAGAGCCCGCGAAAGCGTTCCTGCTGCGATCTCGCCTGCCGCACCGGCGACTCTGGCCTTATCTATCTTTCCTGCCGGATATCTCAGACGAAAATGGTCGGTCTGCAATGCGAATTCCTCTGCACCGGCCAGACCAGGCGCGATGCCTACCGCAACCAGCAACACAGCCATTACCAGCCGCACAAAAACCCTCATCATTTCCACACAGCACAGCGGCTGCGCGCCCTGCACCATCGACAGTGTATTCCCTTCCGAGGTGCAAACTCCCGCTCTCTCCGCATGCGTGATGCTCGCGAGACAAGATCCCGACGCAGATATTCCCGCCGTTCCTCATCAAGTACCACTGGCTGCAGATCGCCTTTCCGAAGCCGGTAATACGAGACCTCAACCGCATTGTCCGCAAAATGTCGTTCCGCAAGCAGAACCAGCAGGCCAGCCGACAGGTCATCCGCCAGCATGTCTCCTGAGGCTGCCCGCCTGCTCGAAGTCAAACGCACAACGCGCAGTGGGCCCTCGCCGTCTGCTGCACCAAAAATCAAATCTCCGACTGCTGTGAACTCGACCCCATCTATTTTCTCGCGAAGCGAAAGATCAACATGGAGGGCCGCGGTATTCTCGGCCATCCAGCCAGCCGCGAAACGCTCAAGCATATCATGCCCTTGTGCGCGCATCTTTGCCTCTTCCATGCTGTCTGCGCACAGATCGCCTTCCCAGAGTTCCTCAAATATCTCGTACATCCGTGCCGCCGGGGTCGTCCCCGCACACATTTCCCGATAGCATCCTATGATAGCACCACGCACCGCATGATGCAGTGCCGTCGACCCACCGAGGAATCGTCGCGTCTCCTCTCTGTCCACGAAATGCGCGTGCAGAAATTTGTGCGGACACTCATCAAAATCCTGCAGATCCCTGCCCGTAAGAGGGCGCTCAAGAAAGCCATCCGGAATCACAAGCTGGTACTCGCCATCAGCCATGTGCATCAGCCGCCCGTCAGAAGTTGGCACTGTTCGCGCATTCGCCCCAGCGCCTGCTGCTTCTTGATTATACCACACTCCAAGGGGCGCAGGTCTCGCCCATTTCCTGACGAATATCACTGCATCGATATTAGTAACCGGAGGCCTCTGTGTGACTGTGTCCCAATGCGCCGATTCCAATCAGCCTGACCGCAGACATCTGCGCGCTGCGATCTGCTGGGGCGGTTCCGTCGGTCCGGCAGCATTCCGCAAACTCATGCGTCGCTTCCATTCCGAGCAGGCCATCCTTGCTGCATCACATTCCGAACTCGCTGCCTCAGGCGCCGGCCTCAATCCTGGCCAGACAAAAGCGCTGTCAAAAGCCACGACCCGGTCGGCCGACTACGCTCAGACCATCGCCGACCTCGAAGCAGAAAATGTGCGCGTAATCTCCAGTACCCAATCCGATTACCCGCAGCGCCTCGTCACTCTGCGCAATCCTCCGCCGCTCCTCTGCATGCGCGGCGATTTCCATTACCATGACATTTTCGCAGTTGCCATTGTCGGCACACGCGACGCCTCCAGAGCCGACCTCGCCAAGGCCACAGCTGTCGCCACACAGTTTGCAGCCGCAGGTTTCACTGTTGTCTCCGGCCTCGCGCGCGGCGTCGATGCCGCGGCACACAATGCCGCTCTCGCGGCAGGCGGTCGTACTATCGCCGTTCTCGGCTCTGGCATCCACAACATATACCCGCCCGAACACGCAACCCTCGCCGACCAGATAGCACACTCTGGCGCGCTCATCTCAGAACTTGACCCCTGCGCTCCTCCGGCCCCTGGCACGCTTATCGCGCGAAATCGCCTCATATCCGCTCTCTCTCTCGCCACAATCGTCATCGCTACCCGCAGCACTGGCGGAACAATGTCCACAGCTCACGCCGCCCGACGACAAAACCGGATACTCGCCGCAATCGATTGGGACGACGACGCTCCATCGCACCAGGGCAACTGCGCCCTGATTGCCGATGGTGCGTTCACCATTGCTTCAGATGATGACATCGACCGTCTGCAGGCTGTCATCGCCAAGACGGCAGAAAACCCCGTTACCAAAACTCCTGACCAACTTCCCCTGTTCGACTGAAAAGCAATGACATCCCAAGAAAATGCGTCCCAATAATGCTTGACAAGCAGCGAGCATTGCCTTATGCTGGCAACACTACTTAGCTTCGTCTAACTTTTGCCGGGGTGCACTCGTGTCTGAACTCTCCTCAACAATGGAAGATTACCTCGAAGCCATAT
>CAYSRY010000107.1:0-951 GCA_964433395.1 uncultured Armatimonadia bacterium
ACCATCCGCCACGGCGAACATACCGGTGCATCCGCAGGCACGCTTCTCTCCAACTGAAGGTGGCATAGCCGTGATTCGTATAGGTACCTCCGGCTTACTCCTACGACGATTGGGTCGGCCCTGTCTATCCTCAGGGCATGCAGAAATCGGACTTCCTGTCCGCCTATGCCCAGTTGTTTGACACTGTGGAAGTCAATTATACGTACTACCGTGCACCTTCATTTGACACTCTGACCCGCATGGCCACCAATACCCACCCTGGCTTTGTTTTCACGCTGAAAGCCACATCACAGATGACTCATGACCGCCTGCGCAATCCCGACATCTACGAGCAGTACGCCTCTGCACTGCAGCCTTTGATAACCCTAGGCAAACTTGGCGCCATCCTTCTGCAATTCCCGAATTCATTCAAACTCGAAAAGGCAAATGTGAAGCACATCGCATTCATCCGCGAATGCTGCCGCGGTTTGGTATCAGACGCAACAAGGCCCCGCCGATTAGCTCGGCGGGGCCACACAAATAGCATATCAACGCAGGATTGCTCTGGGTGCAATCTACAGTGCGTATACATCTCTCGCTGACAATATGGCTATGCCATTGTGCTCCATGAGCTCAACAGTCTTCTCGATCTGCTCATCATCAATGCGGAAGAGCACCACAGCATCGTCGTCCACAGTGATGAAAAATGCATACATATATTCCACATTGATCCCCGCCGAATGGAGAAGTGTTAACACCCCCCCAAGGCCTCCAGGAGTATCAGCGACGCGCAGAGCCAGCACATCGGCCTCCCCCACACCAAAGCCTTTGTCTTCTAGTAACTTCACCGCGCTTGACGGATCGTTGACGATCAGGCGAAGTATGCCAAAATCAGAGGTATCAGCTATACAAAGGGCACGGATGTTCATATCTGCGGCACCAAGAACTTCACACACTTCTGCCAGACGTCCA
>CAYSRY010000107.1:961-10759 GCA_964433395.1 uncultured Armatimonadia bacterium
TGTTCTCCAGAAACACCGAAACCTGCTTCGTGACTTTGTCCTGAAAACTCATGACCGTCACTCCCCTCGCAAGTCAATAACGCGCTTTGCCTTACCTATGCTACGTTCGATGCTCTTTGGCTCGACCAGCTTCACACGACACTTGATACCCAAGGCGCTGGCAAGCTCACTCTGTATCTTCTTTTCAAGGCTCTCAAGGCCCTTGATTGTGTCCGAAAGAAACGCTGCCGACACTTCAACCTGCACTTCCAACACGTCTAAGCGGCCTTCCTTTGTGACGACCAGTTGGTAATGCGGTTCTGTCTCTTCCATATTCATCAAAACATGCTCTATCTGACCGGGGAATACATTCACCACGGATAATCAGCATGTCATCGGATCGGCCACTCACACGGTCCATTCTCACACTCGCACGTCCACATTCACATTTGTCGTAATGCAACGTTGTGATATCACGCGTACGGAAGCGAAGTAATGGAAATGCCTGTTTTGTAATGCACGTGAAGACAAGTTCTCCTTTTGAGCCAGGTGGTAATACTTTTCCAGTTACTGGATCGATAATCTCTGGAATGAAATGATCATCATTGACATGCAATCCGCAGTGACATTCGCATTCTGCTGCAACACCAGGTCCAATAATCTCAGTCAGCCCATAGATATCATGGGCCTTCATGTTCAGCATCTTTTCGATTGCCTGACGTGATGCATCAGACCAGACCTCGGCCCCAAACAACCCGCTCTTGAGGTGTAGCTCGCTCTCGACGTCGATTCCCATGTCAGCAATGGCATCGGCCAGTGTCAAAGCATATGACGGCGTACATGCAATCATAGTGCTTTTCAGATCTCGCATCATCATAATCTGCCGTTTTGTATTGCCAGCTGACATTGGAATGACGGTACATCCTACACGTTCGCCACCATAGTGCAAACCAAGTCCGCCTGTGAAAAGTCCATATCCATAAGCAACTTGCAGAATATCTGTACTCGTTCCACCCCCAAGACATATTGCGCGTGCGATAGCTTCAGCCCACACACTGATGTCGCCAGCTGTATATCCGACTACAACTGGAGTGCCCGTCGTCCCTGAAGAGGAGTGTATGCGGACTATCTCTGACATCGGTGCCGCAAACATACCAGTTGGATAAGTCGATCGCAAATCATCCTTGCTCGTGAACGGTAAATACTGCAGATCATCAACTGACTGAATATCAAGCGGATCAACACCGCTCTGCTTGAAACGCTCACGGTAGAACGGCACATTTGCCGCCAAGCGTGCCACAATCGAGCGCAGCCTGTGAAGCTGTAGTTCCCGTTTCTGTTCTGGATCCATGCATTCATTCTGTGGATCCCAAATCATGTCTGTCTCCTCCCCCGGTCTAAACTCACGCTGGCCAATGCAACGCTTTTCCGATCGGCATTACGTAGCTGCTGGCCGCGCAATTCATCATCGCAAACAATACAATTGATCTTTCCAGCTTCATACTACTGCTGCAGCTTGGCCACGCTTAAACGCTTCAATATTAATCGCAAGTGCTTTCGGCTTGATAATAGTCTTCATAGCCGCCTGAAATACGTCCACTCCCAGCGGAAGCATTTCACAAAGCGCTCCCAACATTACGATGTTGGCCGCACGGATCTCACCTAACTCCTCGGCGATTGCAAATGAAGGCACCACGATTACGCGCGCATCCAGAGATTGCAGTCGCGCAAGCGCGTCCTCAGGATACGTGTATCCACCACGCGCGACAGTCGTCGGTGATATCTGCCGTTCATCGGTGATAATCACACCACCAGGCCTAACCCAGTGCGAGTTTCTGAGTGCCTCAAGCACCTCAAGTGCCAGCACCACATCGGCCTTTCCCCACTCGATCAGCGGCGAACTAACCTTTGTTGGCGAAATACGTACATGACTCTCCACACTGCCACCGCGCTGCGACATGCCGTGTACTTCGCTCTTTTTTACATCATATCCAGCCATCAAGGCCGCCTGTGCAAGCACAGTGCTGGCCGTAATAATACCTTGGCCCCCAACTCCAACCAGCAGGACATTCTTCGTATCTGCCTGGGCTCTTCCGCACGTATCCTTCATGCTTCTCTTCTCACTCCAAAGTGTTCAGGTGCGACCTGCTGCTACATGCCTATTCTGACACTTGCGAAATGCAGTTTTTAGGACAAACTTGTGCACACAATCCACACCCAGTGCAAAGCGCTGCATCGATAATGGGCTGTCCATCCCGAGAACCTATCGCTGGGCACCCCAGCCGCAGACACATGCCACACTGAATGCACTGCTCTGCATCGATATAGTATGCCCGATCACGTACACGCCCTACAAGCACACACGGCCCACGCGCGATGACAACTGCCGGACCATCGTAAGTCAGTGCCGCTTTCATTTTCTCTTCGAGGTCGGGCACGCTCGACGTATCCGCCACAAGCACTTTCTGGACACCGGTCGCTCTGCAAATCGCCTCAAGCGATAACTGCGGCGCTGGCTTCCCGGTCAATGTCTTACCAGTAGCAGGGTGCTCCTGGCCACCAGTCATCGCTGTGGTGCTATTGTCCATAATGACCACGACGGATTTGCCACCATTATAGACAAGATTGATAAGCCCAGTAATCCCGGAATGGATGAAAGTAGAATCTCCAATTACTGCGACCGATTTCTTAGCGCCACAAACCGTATTGCTGCCGTGTGCCATGCCTATGCTGCCACCCATGCACAAACACGTATGTAGCGACGACAGTGGAGGCAGCGCCCCAAGCGTGTAGCATCCTATGTCGCCAGTCACGTGGCACTTCAGCTTTCGAAGCACTGTAAACGTCGCACGATGCGGACATCCAGCACAAAGCACGGGCGGCCGGGGCGGAAGGTCGGGATCAGCCTGCGGTTCCGATATTTCTTCGCCACAAAGCATCGCACGCACACGTGCTGGGCTCATTTCGCCAAGTACAGCTGACTGCGGAAGATCACGCACAGCAATGCCGAGTGCTTTCAGATTCCCGGCCAAAAACGGGCCGGACTCCTCCAGCACTACTACCTCCTCAACACCATCAGCGAACTCACGCAGCTTTCTCTCGGGCAAAGGCCATGTAAGTCCCAACTTCATGAAGCTGGCGTCTGGCATAACGTCCCGCGCATACTGGTAGCTCACACCTGAGCAGACTATTCCCACATGTGTATCGCCCATTTCAACGCGGTTGAGCTCGGTGGTTTCAGCAAACTCCTCTAACTTCTGCCAAGTCTCCAAACGCACCGCATTCCGGCGACGCGCGTAAGCAGGGACCATGACGTACTTCTCGGCGTTCATAGCCGGTTGGCACTTTTTCTCTGGCATCTGGCGTTCGCCTGTTGCCGCAGGGGCATCTGAATGACAAAGTCTGGTTGTGACTCGCAGCAGTACAGGTAGGTCATATTCCTCACTCAATTTATACGCAAGTCGAGTGAAATCAAGCGCCTCCTGCGAATTTGCAGGCTCGATGCATGGTACCTGAGCAGCTCGTGCAAAATGCCGATTATCTTGCTCATTCTGTGACGAATGCATCGCCGGATCATCGGCGGTCACGATTACCAGACCACCCTCAACTCCCATATACGCGAGCGTGAAGAATGGATCTGCGGCTACATTCAATCCCACATGCTTCATGGTTACTAGACAACGAGCGCCAGCAAGGCTCGCACCAACAGCGGCCTCAAGAGCGCATTTTTCGTTGACTGACCACTCAATATGTCCGATACCAAGCTTTGCCAGCGCCGGCAGAATCTCAGACGACGGGGTGCCGGGATATGCACTGGCAAAGTCAACACCTGATTCCCATGAACCTCGTGCAATAGCTTCATTTCCAGAAAGAAGTCTGCGCTCATCCATTACTGTGGTGCCTGCCTCTACGTGCGGTTATCGATTACGCGAACGGCTTTGCCTTCAGTCGTTGGCAGTGAGTTGGGCTGCACCAGTTGAACCTGCGGCGTCACCAGCAGTTCCGACCGAAGTTCGTCATGCAAACGGCGCTCGATCCGGTGAAGTTCACGCATATCGTCAATGAACGCGTCCTGGGCGAGTTCGACCTGTACGAGCATCAGGTCGCCGCCTTCTTCACTTTTCTCGAGAGTAATGAGATAGTTCGATCCTACCTCGGGAGCGTCCATCAGAACTCGCTCAACCTGTTGTGGGTAGATGTTGCACCCTTTGACAATCAGCATATCGTCGGTACGTCCCTGCACTCGCTCAATCTTCCGGTGGTGGCTACCGCATGGGCACTCCCCGGTGATGAACCTTGTAATATCACGCGTCCGATACCTTATAAGCGGCATGGCTTCGCGGCAGAGCGATGTGAGCACGAGCTCACCACGTTCTCCAGGCGCTACTGGCTCCAATGTTGATGGATCGAGGATCTCGGCGAGATACTGGTCTTCCCTGACGTGGAGTCCATCCTGCGCCGAGCATTCCATTGCAACGCCTGGCCCACACATTTCGGACAACCCATAACAGTTATACACTTTGCAATCAAAAAGATGCTCAATCCGGCGGATCAACTGTTCTGAGTGCGGCTCGCCACCAATGAAAACAATATTGACATTGAGGTCTTTGACCGGGTCGATACCGTGGTCTATGCAGTGATTTGCAAGTCGGATTGCATAGCTTGGTAATATGTGAAGCACTGAAGTCTGGAACGTATACATAAGGTGCATCTGCCGTTGTGTATTCCCCGCGCTGGCCGGAATTGTCATACAGCCGACAAGTTCACCACCATAATGTAGCCCAAGGCCACCAGTAAACAGTCCATACCCCATCATATTCTGGAAAACATCTTTCTCAGTTACGCCAACAGCCCGCATTCCCCGCGCAACACACTCTGTCCAGCGCCGCAGATCGCCCTCAGTGTGATAGACGCCCGTCGCAAGCCCAGTTGTGCCTGACGAATAGTGCATACGAACCACGTCATCCAGCGGAACAGCTAGGAAACCGTAAGGCATCCCGGAACGCAGATCTTCCTTTGTGGTGAGAGGAAGAGTGCGAACATCATCAACGCACGTAATGTCATCTGCCGTAATGCCTGCCGCCGCAAATTGCTGACCATACCATTCAGAACAACTTGCTCGCCTGATCACTTCTCGGAGGCGCCTAGTCTGCACCTCTTCGATCTCGACTTCAGTTAACATATCGTCAGCCATATAATCCATCCGCATAGTCTACCGCCATTTGGCGGTTCACCATCCTTCACTATGCACTGCTACAGTCTCCAGCGTAAGCTACTCACGCCAAATGCATATAAGATTTGAAACCGCCAATACAGTCCCTGATGCGTGTGCCAAAATATCGGCCATTCCCCTCGAAGGGAATGGCCAACCAAATTCTGTGCCAGAAGTGCATACGTTGATTACATGATAACAGTTTTTCCAATGATATTAAAGCGTTGAGGCCTGTCAGCCGTTGTTCACAAACCATATTGTGGACGTCACAGTACAACAGCCACACAGTTGCACACCTCATCATTGTATTCATCATCACGAGGTCGCTTATAGCCGCAAACAACGTACTCATGAACGTAATCAGTACTACTGTGATCCAAACCCATTCCAGAATCTGGTGGCGGGTTCAAAGCAGGTCTCAAGCACCGTCTCACAAGCTTTTATACTCAGTTCACGGTCATTGCCACGTATCGGTGCGCGAACCAGAATAATCATCCCCCCAGCGTGGCCATGGCCAGTTGCCACGCGCCATGCAAACTCTGGGAAACTCTGCGCAGTGCCCCCTGGGACAGCAAGCGCATACAGCACGACAACCTCGTGTCCATCTTTCACAGCCATCAGCCGTCGCGCAGCGATAGTATCGCGTGCCCCTCCCGCCATCATGACCTCGGCGCTCACGACCTCCTGTTTACCAATTGCAAAGCCTTCGGCAGCATAGCAGTGCAGTGGCGAGTGGATCGAACGCCATTCTTTCCCGTAAATCATTGTGATGTCCACTGGAGGCGCAGAATCGGCTTCATCTGAGTACACTATAGATTGCATCGCTGCTGGCTGCAGAAACGCCATAGCAACTTCATCTACAGGCAACACCTCTGCCGTATAGTTTCCAATAGTCTCAGGCAACAGATCAAAATCAGGCAATAATCCGGCATCAACAGCGCGCACTGCCCGCAGATACTGCACACCTGCAAGGCTCAACGCAAGCAGCATTATTGCAACTACAGATCGTCGCGTAATTCCGTGCATTTCAGCAGCACCGTCATCCCAAAGAGCCCTAGAAATGCTAGCAGAAACACAAGCATCCCCGAGAATTCATGCGCAAAACCTGTAGCCATCTTCGCCCCCAAGCTGCGCCCCATTACAGTTGTAACCCAGATACGTGCTGCATTCGCGACTATTGCCACTGGCAGTGATGAAGCAAAAAGAAGCACACGTTTCCACCACGGCGCTTTCACTAAATATGCCAAAAGCGCGCCGAGCGCAAGCATAGCAATCGCTGATTTCAAACCGCTGCATGCCACGGCGACCTCAAATGTGTATTCAGGAGTGATGAGCGAAGTCCCTTCTATCACAAGTTGCATCCCCAGTGCTCGGGCGGTTTCGCCCGCGAGCTTTGCACCGAAAAGCTGCATTGGTTGCGCCACCTGATCAATCAACAGCTTTCCCAGTGGCACCATGAAAAACAAGAAGAGGAGGGGGAAAGCAACCTCTGCAATAATATGCTTCCCGAAAATCCACCATACAAGGCCAAAAACCACAACAATAAAAGCAAAACTTGATACAAAATGAATATCCAGAAACGTACCAATAAAATGCAGCAAAATACCGAAGAAGACGACTACAAGACCAAGTGCCGCGCCCTGTCGCGGCAATTCACGCAGACGGGGCCACTTGCGGAAAATGAGATACCCGCTGATAAGCGGAATTATGAAACCGTGGCTGTAGAATTCATCCTTTCCCCAAGTTGTCACAAGCCAAGACAAATTCTCCCAGAATGCGGCAATAAGGAGACCGGTCATAAGCAGAAGAAGCGCAACGGACACTGGCGAAAACTCCATAATTGTTTCAGTGTCCTCACATGCCGCCCCAGCTTCCCCATTGCCCAAGCCATTTTCGTGCGTCAGCTTCTCATGCATCCGGTGTCCTCGAACTCCTGCGTCGCCGCTTTGATTTATCATTGTTGTCACTCAGGTGCAAAATCCCAACGCTCGTCAGGTAGCCAATGATTCCAATACCTGCACCTATCATCAAACCTATCAACAGGCTGCCAAGAGTACCCGCCTGCGCCTGAAATCCAGTCTCCCAACTGCTTAATACACGACGTGCCCCCTCTGCTGCCAGGTCCAACTGCATCATGACGTCCGAAGGAGGCAGTGATCCGTCACCGCCAATACGTGCGAAATATTTAACCAGAATATGGGCTGCTACCATTAGCACAAGTGAGACCCCAGCCCCGATGAGCGCACTGCGGAGAACTACCCTTGGCTTGACCCGATGGGGTCTACGACTCTTTCGACGCACTCGTCTGCTGCCAGACCAGTCAGCCCCACAATGCGGACAGACTTCAACTGTCACAGGAACGCGCTGGCCGCAATAGCAAACACGCTGCTGACGCCGCCCGCAGTTTGAGCACCGCTCGGCATTGGATGGCAACGCCTGTCCACAGTGGTAGCAGTGCGTAAGCGTGTCTTCTTCCGGCAAACCTGCTTGCAGATGACACGGATCCATCACGTTGCCATTGCGCTCTTCGCTCACAAGCTCTGGAAGCCTTCTTTCAAAATGGACATTTAATTAGTATGTCGGAAAAGTATCCATGCGGCATTTGCAAGTCGCGCATCAACAACCCAGCTGTCATACTGGATATCGTCTTCCAGCGCTCGACGCCACGCATTCGCCCAGTCCCGTGCACTTTCTGCATCAGCGGTTCGCATTAACGCCGGTGTGAGCATGAGTGTCTCGATTCGCCCCACCTCTTGCTCGATCCTCCGCACATCAACGGGGCGATGCGGTAGCCAGATGGCAGGTCGATCTGCATACCACGCGACCGTCCAAGGCACGTCCGTAATCACCGGACCATCAGACTGTATCTGACTGTTCAGTTCATTAGCAGCTTTTTGCAACGCCACTCCCTGCTGATAGTATGTCGGCACGCCTTCAAACATCACCAGCAACAGTGGCAACACCTGCAGGGCAACAAAAATACCAACCCCAACCGAACGCCATCTAGCGATAGCCCTCTCATCCAATGAACTGATGCGTCGGTCGAGAAGCTCAACAAACAGTGCAACTCCGATGACAGTCATCACCGGCGCCAGAGGCATCAACAGTCGTACAGCAGCGCCATAGAACGCAAGCACACCAACCAGTAATAGTATTGTGGCGTACAGTGCGATACGGATTCGTCGAAAGCCCATCCCTCCGAGTGGAATAAAAATAGCCACCCAGAAGAACGCGGCTACGAACGGACCGCCCAGTGTCCCCACCACATTTCGCATCGCCAGCAGAGACCGACGCGCTTTCATATAAACTTCACGCGGTGCGTCAACGCAGAAACTCAGAAAAGTAGGCGGAGACACCTCATAACGTCGGACCAATGTATTTCCTGTGTACGTCATGGTCGAAGCCATGGGATCCAATGATCGAAGCGTATAGAATGGGCTTCCAGTAACATTGTTGTTTCTCACAAACCACGGCATCATCGCCGCGATGCACAGCACAGCAAAAACTGCAATGTTTGCGACTCCCCTATTGGAGCGGCTGTTAAGAAATACAACAATCGCAACAGGTATGGCGACCACGATCCAAACATATTCCGTCAGATAAAGCAGCGCGACAGTGATGCCAGCCAGCCCTGCCAGCAGCGGCTGCCGCTTCTCTGATTGCGAGTGCAGTACAAGCAGAAATAGAAGCGTGGTCAGCAAAAATGCAAGCAGTGTCCCTTCTTGACCAGAGATCGCCGTCTGCAGCATTGCTACATCCGTACCAACCATTATCATAGCCAGTAAGGCCACACGCGGATCGAAAACACGAAGTGCAAGCAGGTACGTCATCACCAGCGTAAGTAGAAAGAAGAAACCGGACGTCCACGCTGCCACACGTGCATTCGCCCCAAACACTTTGAAGAAACCAGCCATGACGGTGGGCTGCAGAGGTGCCAATGTAAGTTCTGGGTGCCTCTGTATTTTTTTACTTACAGTGAGGCTGATCGGCCGTATAATTTTCGTCGTAAAGCCCTCGCCGCGTGACATATTTCGTGCCACTTGGGCTATGTCTAGCGAACGCGAATCTGTCAGGTCATCGAACTGCGTACTCTGGTACACCATGTAAAGGAAGGCCAAACCAAATGCGATTATAAGTGTAATGCCTATCTGGCGTGCTTTGGCCTGGAACTGTTCTGACTGACGCATATCACGGTTCCTTTCCGCCCTGAACTGCAATTCTGTCCCGGTACGGCTGAGGGGCAATATAGTATAGCACGCATGCCCTCCAAACGAGAAGACTACATATTCGAGCAGTAGCAGATGTCACCATAGATTGCGGAGCTTGTGACGCCAAAGCCTCTAGGCTATAATAGTCCAACTTTTCAATACTTCGTGCGCCACGCATGATCTGTATCTATCTGAAACAACGCGCACTTCTGCGAAGTGATTGCACACCATGTCCCCTCACGCGCTACCAGAAAAAATTCACGGAAGTATTCCGCAGAGTACTCGGTTTGCCCGTCGTTTGTACCTGCTTTCTGCCAGCTCATTTTTCATCTTCATGGGAGCGGGTGCACAACAGGCATATCTCATCCCTTATCTTGCCGGTGAGAATGGGGTCACAGA